>DATBZG010000051.1:0-2551 GCA_036513335.1 Solirubrobacteraceae bacterium
GGTGACATCGACGATGCCGGTGTTACCGCCTTCCTTCTCCAGCTGGTACATGCGCGGGTTGATCAGCCCGAGCGAGTGACCGGCGATCTGGTCGGCGATCGCAACCACCCCGGAGAACAGCGGCGTCGCCTCGCTGGTGCCCCCGACGATCGAGAAGCTGTTGGGCGCCGGTTCGCCGGGCACGGTGCTGCGATAGGAGGTGTACACGAGCACCCCTCCGTTGACGGCGGCGCTCATGCTGATGTCGGGCACGGCACGGCGGTTGCTCGAGTGGGTGTTGATCAGTTCCTGGTAGCTGGGCAGCGAAAAGACCTTAGACTTGCCGCCGCCGCTGGCGACGGTGATCGCACCGAGCAGTTCGTCCCATGCGGTGGCGGGAGAGGTCGGCTGGCCTTCTTCGTTGAGATGCAACTGGGTGCCGCCCACCCCCGTCACGAGCGGATCCGAGGCCGGCCAGTTGACGGTCTGGTGGGGGAAGATTTCACCGTTCACGTTGGGGTTGGCAACGCCAGTGTCACCCGCACCGGCGAGCACGGTGACGCCGTGAGCATCGGCGTTTTCGTAGGCCGAGCGCAGCGACAGCAGCGCCTGGTTGCTCGGGAAGGACTGCTCGGTGGCGGCGAAGCTCTGCGAGATCACCTGGCCGAGCCCGTGTTCGATCACGTAGTTCTCGGCTGCAACGATCTGGGGGAAGCCCTGTACGCCCTCGGTCTCTTCTTCAGGGGTCTCCACGAGCAGGATGCTGGCCTTGGGCGCCATCGAGTGGGCGTACTCCACGTCGAGCGAGGTCTCCAGCGCCCAGCCGGACATTTCCACGCTTCCGGGTTCGAACGGCTTGACCGCGCCGGCGGGCTGGATGATGTTGAAGCTCGGCGGCGCCGGCAAGTGGAAGGCCTTGTCGAACTTCTTAAGGTCCTTTTCGATCGTGGGCGAGCCGAACGAGTCGACGATCGCGATCGTCTCACCCTGACCTTCATCGCCCTGCGCGTAGAGCGCTTTCATGTTGTAGGCCGTCTCCAGCTGCGCGGGGTCATAGCAGGCGAATTCGGTGGCGGCTACGCATTCGGCGGTGGTGGGCGGCGTTTCGCGGTCCAGCGCGACCTTGGGCGTGCTTCGAGTCAGGGGGTAGGCGTTCGCGAGCGAGGTGCTTGCGAACGCGAAAGCGGTCATGAGCGCCGCGATGATGATCAGCCTGGTGTGCCGCGTCATGCCGACCTCCTGAGGTCTCGAGCCGTGCGTGTAGGTTGTGAGTGCTTACCCACGAGCACCGCGATCTAACGCCCAAACCCCGCTGCCCGAGCGGGAATCGGCGCCGCTCTCAGCCCGCGGACGCGGGAGAACCGTCCGGGGGCCTGCGTACGGTTCGCGCCAATGAGTTGGCACCGCGGGCGCCTTGCGGCGTTTGACATCGAGACGACGGGAGTGGATCCCGAGCACGATCGGATCGTCACGGCCGCGGTGAGCCTCGTCGGCGGCGGACGCGAGTCGGAGCACCTCTCGTGGCTGGTGGACCCGGGCATGGAGATACCGGCGGGTGCGACCGCGGTGCACGGCATCACCACGGCTGAGGCTCGAGCGGAAGGCCGCGTCTCCAGCGAGGCGGTCGAGGAGATAACCGCGGCGCTCGCCTCGCAGTTGCGCGGCGGCGTGCCGATCATCGCCTTCAACGCGCGCTTCGACCTGACGATCCTCGACCGCGAAGCGCAGCGCCATGGGCTGCAACGGCTGGCCGAGCGCGTGGGCGGGGCTGAACGCATGCTGGTGATCGACCCGTATGTGCTGGACAAGCAGTTCGACCGCTTCCGGCGGGGAAAGCGGACGCTGGGCGCAGTCTGTGAGCACTACGGCGTGAGGCTCGACCAAGCCCACGCAGCCAACGCGGACGCGCTTGCCGCCGCGCGGGTTGCTTTCAGGCTGGCAACGCGCACGGCGGAGCTCGCTGAGATGAACCTCGCGATCCTGCACCGCGAACAGGTTTGCTGGGCGGCCGAACAGGCGGCGTCGCTGGAGGACTACTTCCGCGAGCAGGGCCGTGCACAGCGGGTGGAGCGGGTCTGGCCGGTTGTGCCCGCTGCGCTGCCGCGGGCTGCTTAGCCGCCCAGAAGCCACAGATGGACTAGGGCTAGCTAAGTCGTGCTAGGCTTGCCGGCATGACCCGCGTGGGCATGCATGAGGCCAAGACCCACCTCTCGAAGCTGGTGGAGCGCGCGGAAGCCGGCGAGGACGTTGTCATCCAGCGCAACGGCAAGCCGGTCGTACGGCTGGTGCCGGTCGTGGAAGAGACACGTTCGCTGGCGTCGGTGCGCGGCGCCTGGCGTGGGCGAGTACGCATGGCCGATGACTTCGACGAGCTCCCGCAGGACATCGCCGAGGCTTTCGGCGGCCAGTGAGGCTCCTGGTCGATACACATGCGGCCCTGTGGCTGCTCGACGAAGACAAGCGGCTGAGCCGCCGCGCCGAGAAGGCGCTCACCGAGCCTGCCAACGAGGTGCTTCTGAGTGCAGCGGTGGTGTGGGAGGTCGCGATCAAGCGATCGCTCGGCAAGCTCGAT
>DATBZG010000052.1:0-22306 GCA_036513335.1 Solirubrobacteraceae bacterium
GATCTGGGCAACTGCTTGGATCGGCCCGCTGGGACAAATAACACACCTTGCTTAAAGCAAAGGTTAACGGGAAAATGGTTAACCAAGCATTGAATTACAGAAAGGAGGGCTTATGTCAATATCCACTATCGAAAGACCAACTAACGTGCCCGCCCTGGAGTCGGCGCTCACGGCCGTCATTTACTTGCGTGTGTCCAGCACGGGACAGCTCACCGGGCACAATCCAGAGGGCTACTCCATCGAGGCGCAGCGCGCCGCTTGCGAACGTCACGCCATCTCGCTCGGCGCTCGCATCATCCGTGAGTACGTAGAGCCGGGCAAGACCGCAACGAACATGCGTCGCCCCGAGCTTCAGCACATGCTCGCCGAGCTTGGTGACGTCCGACCCACCTACGTCATCTTCTATGACCTCTCGCGTGTTGCCCGTGATGAGTTTGACGCCTTTTGGTTGCTGCGTGAGATCGAGGCGTGCGACGCCAAGCTGGAGTCCACGCTCGAGCGCGTGGATGACACATCAACGGGGATGCTGATGTACGGGATCATGGCCAGCCTCAACGCCTTCCGCTCTAGGCGTGATGGTGAGAAGGTCAAGGTCAGCCTTGAACGCAAGTTCCTCGACGGCGGCACAGTCGGGGTGGCCCGCATCGGCTACCTCAACGTGCGTGAAAACGTTAGCGGGCGCGAGGTCGCAGCGATTGCCGTAGACGAGGAGCGCGTTGCCTATATCCAGATGGCGTTTGATCTGGTAGCTACCGGCGATCACACCATCACTACGATCACCGACATCCTTGAGAGCGCTGGCCTGCGTACGCGAGGGAGTTACAAGCGGCCCAGGAAAGCGATGACCCGAAGCATGGTCCACCGCATGCTCCGTGACGACTACTACACAGGGATCGTCACCCACAACGGCGCGAAGGGCGAAGGACGCCACGAGGCCCTCATCGACCGGGCAACCTTCGATCAGGTGCAGAAGGTGCTTGACAGCCACCGCATCAGTGGGGATCGCTCCTCTAAACACCATCATTACTTGAAGGGGACGATCTTCTGCGTCTGCGGCAAGCGTCTCGGCTACGGCCGCCATCGCGGCAAATGCGGTGGACGGTACGAGTACTTCTCCTGCCTCAGCCGCGTGCAACGGGAAGATAAGTGCGCGGCACCCTACTTTCCGGTGGAGCAGACCGAACGCTCGATCATCCGCAGCTACAAGCGCGAGACATACAAAGACGACGAGCAGGACATAGTCCGCGAAGCACTGCGCTTGTACGTACAGACAAAGACCGAGGTGGCCCGCCGCGAGTCAGCCCGCCACACCCGGAGGCTTCACGACCTGACCGGAGAGCAGCAGAAGCTCGTGCAGCTCTACTACAAAGGCGGCGTCTCCGAGGAGGTCTTGAAGGCCGAGCAGAAGCGCATCGAGAGCGAGCGCGCCAAGGCCCAGCAGTGGGCCGACGCCGCGACAGCAGAAGTCGAGGATGTCATGGCAGCGCTCGACGATGCGCTCGCGATCCTGAACGACAAAATCCTTTACGAGGAGCTTCCGAAGAGCACTCGCAGACTCGTCAACCAAGCCGTGTTCCTCGCGCTCATCGTCTCAGACCCCGACAACGTCCAAGTGCAGCGCACGCCGCTCTACGACACCATCAAGCTCCTCATCCAAGAACTACGCCACGCCAGGGAAGCCGCCCAAACCGTCGACAAACGGCTCGCGACAGCCAGAAATAAGACCGGACGCCCCCAAAACGACCGCGACCCCGATTTTCGGGGCCGGGGTTCGTACATAGGCGGAATGGCGGGAGCGACGGGACTCGAACCCGCGACCTCTGCCGTGACAGGGCAGCGCTCTAACCTACTGAGCTACGCCCCCGCGATGCTCGGAAACGCCGGGGCGACGTTCCGTGCTCGTCCAGTATGCCAAGGCTGGGCGCTCGGCCCCTCTTTGAGGGAAACTGGCCAACTGGCCAGTTTTCGGTTAGTGTTCGCGCGATGGCGCTCGTGGGTCCCAAACCGTTGCTCAATTCCAACCCGCTGGCGGTGATGCTGGAGGACCTGCGCGACGAGCGCGCGGCGCCCGTACCGTACCCGCCGGGCGATACGCGCTTCTCGATGGCGCGCACACGCCGCTTCGCCAACGACCCACTGCCGATGCTGCTCGACGCGTATGAGCGCTTTGGCCCGGTCTTCACGCTGCGGCTCTTCCACGGCAACGTCGTGTTCATGCTCGGCCCCGCTGCCAACCACTACATCACCGTCTCGCATGCGTCCAACTTCACGTGGCGCGAATCGCACTTCCGCGACCTCATTGGCTTGATGGGAGACGGCCTGCTCACGATCGATGGGGAGTTCCATCGCCGCTCGCGCCTGATCATGCTGCCGGCCTTCCACCGCGAGCACATCGCCGCCTCGCTCGAGGCGATCGTTGAGGAGACGACGCGAGCTTTGGACGCGCTCCAGCTGGGCGCACGCGTCGACCTGTACGCATGGACGCGCAAGCTGGCCGTCCGTGTGGCGATGCGCGCGCTCTTCGGCGTCGATCCCGACGGCCCGCAGGCCCGCGCCATCGACGCAGCCGGGCTGTTCGAGGAGGCGCTCGCCTTCTACGCCAGTGAGTACGCCCTGCGCGTGCTGCGCGGTCCCTACACACCGTGGGCGAAGCTTCAGCGCGCCGCGCGCAAGCTGGACACGCTGATCTACTCGGAGATAACACGTCGCCGCGCCACGGGCGAGCGTGGGCAGGATGTCCTCAGTCTGCTGCTCGATGCCCACGACGAGGACGGCAACACGCTCAGCGACCTACAGATCCGCGACGAGGTGATGACGCTGCTGTTCGCCGGCCACGACACCACCACCTCAACCGTGTCCTTCATGTTCTACGAGCTCGCCCGCCACCCACATGTGCTCGAACGTCTGCTGGCCGAGCAGGACGCCGAGCTCCCTTCCGCGCAGCACTCCACGCCAACGGCCGAAGAGCTGCAGCCGCTGCTCACTGGCGAGCTCACCCAGCTCGAGATGGTTCTCGAGGAGACGCTGCGCAAGTACCCGCCCGCATGGATCGGGCCGCGCCGCGCGCAGGAGTCCTTCGAGTTCGAAGGCTGCACCGTGCCCGCACGCGCGTTCGTCAACTACAGCTCGTGGGCCTCACATCACCTCCCCGACGTGTTTGCAGAGCCCGAGGAGTTCCGCCCCGAGCGCTTCACACCAGAGGCCAGCGCAGCCCTGCCCAAGGGCGCCTACGTGCCCTTCGGCGGCGGCTCGCGCACGTGCATCGGCATGCGCTTCGGCCAGCTGGAGGTGCGCACGATCGCGACGCTGATCCTCTCCCGCTGCACGCTCTCGCTGCCCGACGACTTCCAGCTGAGCATTCGCCAGATGCCGACCATCAGCCCAAAGCAAGGGATGCCCGTCGTCGTCCGGCCCCGCACGGCCACCGCAGCCGCGAGCGTCGCCACGGCGGCCTGACCCGCCGCCGGGCATCAGTGAAGGCGCGCGCTCATGCTCAGCCTGTAGGTCAGCGGCTGCTCGCTGCTGACGCTCGCGCCCACGCCCTCCACGTACACGTGCGCGTCTGAGAACAGCGTCAGCTGCAGACCTTCCACGAGCAGCCCAAGCGGATGCGCCACCAGCTTGCCGTCGCTTGCGCCCGCAACCGCGTTCACGCTCGCACTGATCCCGAACAGGCCGCCGGTCGCCTGGACTTCCACCTCTCCAGCTTCGCTGCGCAGCAGCCGCACGCCCAAGCCCGCCGGCAGCGCCGCCTTCACGTCCGCTTCGCTCGTCGTGGCCTGCGCGCTCAGCGCGCTGCCGTGCTTGCTCAGCGTCGCGTCTGTCACCCGCAGCGGGCCGACCTGCACCCGTTCGGCGCTCACATCCATGCTCGCCGTGTCGCGAGCTTCCCACAGCAGGCTCGCAGCCTCAGCAGGGCTCAACGTCAGGCTCTTCGCCTTCACCTTCACGGAGTCCACGCTCCCCCAAAGAAGCTTCACAGCCGGCCACGCGCTCACGCTCGCGCTCTCCACCGTTCCGTAGCGGCCAACCCGCGACTTGATGCGGCTGACCGCAATCAGCGGCAGCGCAACCTGCGCCACCGCCAGCAGCACCACCACCCCCAACACCAGCCACAGGACGAGCCGACCCCGGCCGCGCCTCTTGCCTGCAATGTCGCCGCCGCGCCGCATCTCCCGCAAGCTTCGCAGGAGACACGGCACGCAGCGGACAGTTGCGCCAGGCGGTGCCCGCCTAGCTCAGACCGTTGGCCGCCAGGAACTGGCGAGCCACGCTTGACGCGGACTGCTTGTCGATGCTGACCGCCGCGTTCATCTGCTGAATCGCTGGGATCGTAAGCAGCGCGCTCACCTTGTTCAGCGTCTGCGCAAACGCCGGGCCCTCAGCCGTGAGCACGGTCTTCCTCACGACAGGTGCCACGTTCTGGAAGCCGAACACGTGCTTGGGGTCTGCGAGCACCTTGAACTTGCCGCTCAGCAGCTGACCGTCCGTGCTGAACACGTTCTGAACGTCCACCTGCCCGCTTTCCAGCGCCTTGTAGGAGAGTTCGATCGCAATCGGCTTGAACGTCGGCACCACGCCGTATTCCTTTTTGAGTCCCACCAGGCCCTCGAACCGGGTCGCGAATTCCGGCGGGGCGCCCAACGTCACCGACTTGCCCAGCGCCTTCAGGTCGGCGATGCTCGTGAGGTGATGTGCGCTCGCGTAGCTCGGCAGCGTCGCCAGCGCGTCGGCGTCGTAGAACGGCGTGTAGTTCAGCAGCGTCAGCCCGTGCTGTTCCACGAACGCCTTCGCCTGCGTATACGCCGCCGCCGCGCTCGGCGGTTCCTTCGTCTGGTTGGCGATCGCCGACAGCAGCGTCCCCGTGTACTCCGGGTAAAGCTCGATCTGTCCCGATGTCAGAGCTTTGTAGATGATCGTCGAGGAGCCCACGTTTTCTGTGAGCGTGACCTTGTAGCCCTTCGCCTCTAGCGCCTGCGTGTAGAGCTGGCCAAGGATGTTCTCCTCTGCGAAGTTCTTATCCCCGATCGTCACCGCCGGCTTGCCCACGCCCGGCCCGCTCGCCGCCACCGACGTCGTCGCCGTCGTGGTCGTGCTCGCAGTCGAGCTGGTGGTGCTCGAGGACGAGTTGTTGCTGCTCCCGCAAGCGGCAAGCCCTGAGCTCAGGGCAACCAGCGCAAGCGCCGCCGAGATCCTCGATCTGAACGTGCTCGACCTGCTCTGTCGCCTACGTGTCATTCGCCGTCTCCTCAGTTTGGAACTTTGTTGATCGGAATTATAAGAAAGTCCCGCTATGCGGTCGCTACGTCGGGAGCGAGCACAGACGGGCCTTCGGCTTGCGCCTTGCGCAGGCCGCGAGGAGTGAGCGCCCGCTGGAGCAACGTCAGGGCGCCATCGACCGCCAGCGCCAGCGCCGCCACGCAGATCGCTGCCCCCAGCACCCCCGAGAAGTGATAGCTCGTTTCGTTCGCAATCACGTCCCCCAGGCTGCCGCTGAACCCCGCCAGCGCGGAGATCGTCGTGGTGCTGATCACGAACAGTGCACCCGTGCGAACTCCCGCGAAGATCAGCGGCACCGCCAGCGGCAGCTCCACGCGCGTGAGGATCTCCAACCCGCTCATGCCCATCCCACGCGCCGCGTCAACGAGATCGCGATCCACGCCATCGATGGCAAGATATGCGTTTGTCACGATTGGTGGAACTGCCAGGATCACCAGCGCCAGCTCCACCACAGTCAGGCCGAGGCCAAGAAACGCGTCGCCGATCGCCAGCACCACCAGGCTCGGAAGCGCCCGGCCGACGTTGCCGATGTTGATCGCCAGGAACGAGCCTCGGTGAATGTGGCCCAGCCACACGCCCAGCGGCACCGCCAGAACGACTGAGATCGCGACGCCGATCGCCCCCACCTTCAGCGTCTCCAGCGCAAGGTGCGTGAGGCTCGGCAGCCCCGGATACCCGGACACTGCGCCGTTGTGCGCGATGAACCGGAAGGCCTCGATGAATTCGTGCACCCGATCGCCCCGCTAACTCGCCCGCGCCCAGGGCATGAGCAGCCGTTGCGCCAGCACCAGCAACCCGTCCGCAACCAGCGCCAGCCCGATCGCCAGCGCGCCCGCGACGATCAACTCCGTCTTGAACGGACCCTCGCCCAGCGCCGTATGGATCGGCACGCCCAGCCCGCGGTCATATACGACGTACACGATCGTCGCCAGCGCGATGATCGTCACGATCGCGATCCGCAGACCAGCGATGATCGCCGGCAGCGCCAGCGGCAGCTCCACACGCAGCAGCGTCTGCCTGCGCGACATGCCCGAGCCCTCCGCCGCGTCGAGGACCTCCGCCGGCACCGCGCGCAGCCCCGCAAGGATGTTGCGCACGAGGATCAGCAGCGTGTAGGAAACCAGCGCTATCTCCGCCGAGAACACGTTCAGACCGACCGGCGCCGCCAGCAGCTCGAACAGCGCAAGCGCGGGGATCGTGTACAGGATCGTCGTCACCAGGATCATGGGGCGCTCGAGCCAGGCGTAGCGGTGCGCCGCCAGCACCAGCGCCATCGAGATGACAAAGCCGATCGCAACCGCCACCAAGGCCAGCAGCACGTGCTCGCGCAGCGCCGGCCACAGCACCGGCCCCCAGTTGTGGCTCACCCAGCCGGCGCAGAAGAACCGGTTGTGGATTTCGCAGCTCGAGCTCTGCGCCGCGTAGTTGGGGATCACTGGTCCCGCAGCAGCCAGCGGAGCCAGCGCCATCAGCCGGCGTCCAATGACGGCGTCGTCGCCTGCGCGGCGCTCGGCCTAGCCGCCGCCTCGTCGGAGAGCAGCTTCTCCACGAGCCCCAGCGTCAACAGCCCCTCCACCTGACCGCCGCCGTCCACAACCGTCAGAGGCCCGCCACCGGCCGTCAGCATGATCGAGAGCGCGTCCCTAACCGGCATCTCCACGCTCACGCGGCGAGCACCCTCGGGGCTCTCATCCGGCCTGGAGCCGTTGGGCGCGATCAGCTTCAGCTCAGACAGCCTCGTCAGCGACAGGCGCTTGAGCCCGCGGTCGGCACCCACAAACCTGGCCACGAACTCATCCGCCGGACGCGTCAGGAGCTCCAGCGGCGTGTCGTACTGCGCCAGAACGCCACCCTCGGCCAGGATCGCAATGCGATCTCCCATCTTGATCGCCTCATCAATGTCGTGCGTGACGAAGATCACTGTCTTCTTCACCACCTGCTGCAGGCGCAGGAACTCGTCCTGCAGGCGCGCGCGGTTGATCGGATCGATCGCCCCGAACGGCTCGTCCATCAGCATCAGCGGCGGGTCCGCCGCCAGCGCGCGCGCCACGCCCACACGCTGACGCTGCCCGCCCGAGAGCTGCGCCGGATAGCGGTCCTCCATGTCCGGCGCGTCGAGGCCGATCAGATCCAGCAGCTCGCGCACGCGCGCCGCGATCCGCTGCTTGGGCCAGCCAAGCAGGCGCGGCACCGTCGCGATGTTCTCGCCCACCGTCAGGTGCGGGAACAGCCCGATCTGCTGAATCACGTAGCCGATCTCCCGGCGCAGCTCCCTGGGCTCGCGCTCGAGCACGCTGCGCCCATCCAGCAGGATGTCCCCGCCGCTGAGCGCGATCATGCGGTTGATCAGGCGCATCGCCGTCGTCTTGCCCGAGCCGGACGGGCCCACCAGCACACAGACCTCCCCTGCCGGCACCGTCAGCGACAGACCGTGGATCGCCGGCTCGCGCTGACCCGCGTAGCGCTTGCTCACGTTTCGCAGCTCGAGCTCAGCTGCCTGCGCGAACGCCGACGGCCCCTCGCTATGGGCAGTGTCTGCAGTCTTCAAGGAAGGCTCCCGGCCGGGTTCGTCAATGCTAGCCCACCGCTGGCAGCCTCAAAGGCCGCTGAACCGGCCCGGCTCGCTAGCCTTCACTGACAGGCAGGGGCGCGTAGCTCAGTTGGCTAGAGCACCTCGTTTACACCGAGGGGGTCGCCCGTTCGAGTCGGGCCGCGCCCATTCTCCGCCCGCATTCCCAGCACCGCATCTCCACAACCACCCATTTCCACGCGCCAATGACCGACGAGTCTCCAATCCGCATCGCCGTGATCGGCTCGGGGCCGGCAGGCTTCTACGCCGCCGGGCACCTGCTGAAGGCGGGCGCGGGCGAGCATTCGATCGACATCGAGGTCGACATGATCGAGCGGCTGCCCACGCCGTGGGGGCTCGTGCGCTCGGGCGTCGCTCCCGACCATCCCAAGATCAAGTCCGTCACGCGCATCTACGAGAAGACCGCCGCGCATGACCGCTTCCGCTACTTCGGCAACGTCACGTTCGGCGTACACGTCTCGCGCGAGGATCTGCTCGAGCACTACCACGCGGTCGTCTACGCCACCGGCTCGCCCTCGGACCGGCCGCTTGGCATCCCCGGCGAAGAGCTCCCCGGCTCGCATGCCGCCACCGAGTTCGTCGGCTGGTACAACGGCCACCCCGACCACACGCATCTGGAGGTGGACCTGCTCTCGGCCGAGCGCGCAGTGGTCATCGGCAACGGCAACGTCGCCATCGACGTCGCCCGCATGCTCGTGCTTGCGCCTGAGGAGCTGGCGCCCACCGACACGGCCGACCACGCGCTGGAGGTGCTCGCCGCCAGCCAGGTGCAGGAGGTCGTGATCGTCGGGCGGCGCGGCCCCGCACAGGCGGCGTTCACTAACCCCGAGCTGCTCGAGTTGGGCGAGCTCGCCGACGCAGACGTGATCGTCGACCCCGACGAGCTCGAGCGCGCCCTCGCCGTTCACGACGCAGACGCCGAGACGGACATCACCTCCCGACGCAACGTGGAGATCCTGCGCGAGTACGCCGCGCGCGAGCCCAAGGGCCACCGCAAGCGCATCGTCCTGCGCTTCCTGCTCTCGCCCGTCGCCTTCCACGCCGACGAGCACGGACGCCTCGGCTCGGTGGAGCTGATCCGCAACGAGCTCGTCCCCGGCCCCTCCGGCGGCCTGCGCGCACAGGCGACAGAAGAGCGGGAGACGATCGCCGCAGGCCTGGCGTTCCGCGCGATCGGCTACCGCGGGCTGCCGCTACCGGGCGTTCCGTTCGACGAGCGCGGTGCTGTCATCCGCAACGAAGGCGGTCGCGTGATCGACGCCGAGGGCGGAGCTCCCGTGCCGGGCGAGTACGTCGTCGGCTGGATCAAGCGGGGACCCTCGGGGGTAATCGGCACGAACAAGAAGGACGCCCAGGAGACAGTCGACGCAATGCTCGCCGATCTCAGCCCGCTGATCTCCTCAAACGGAAACGGAAACGCCGCGTCCTCGGAGAACCACGACGTGCATCACCCCGGCACCCCGGATGCGGGCGCCGTCGAGGCGCTGCTGCGTTCGCGCCAGCCGGAGCTGATCACCTACACCGGCTGGGAGGCGATCGACCGTCGCGAGCGAGCGCTCGGCGAGCCCCACGGCCGGCCTCGCGTGAAGCTCACAACTATCGAGGAGCTCCTGCAGGCGGCCGCGGCCGAAGCGCCGTGACCCGCGGCTGATCCTCGAGCACGCCCACGAACGCCGGCTCCGCCGCGGACGGCAGCTCGACCATCCAGGCCGCAACGAGAGCCCGCAGTGCCTCCTCGCGCGAGGTGTACACGCTGATCACGTTGGCGATGCCCGCCACGTCGAAGATGCGCAGTACCTGCTTGTTCTGCGTCTCGCAGACGACCACCAGCGCACCGCCGCCCGACGCGCGCAGCCTGGATACCGTTCCGACGAGGACGCCAATGCCCATCGAGTCGATGAAGCTGACCGCTGACAGGTCAACCACCAGCCTTCGCTTGCCCGCGCCGATGTGGCTCAAGATCGACGTTCTCAGCAGCGGAGAGCTGTCGTAGTCGAGCTCGCCGCTGGCAATCAAGACGATCACGTCCGCGCCGCCGTCCAGGCTGGCGGTGGGGGCCTCTGCAGTGACGTGTAGCTTGCTCACCCGCGTCTCCCATCCTTGTGCGGTTCGGGGGCGGCGCGCCGGCGCGTCGCCCCAGTCGTGCGGCGCCCCGTCAGCACGGGTGTAGCGGGGAGACCACGCTCTGGGCATTCCCCTCCTGCCACGTCCTCAACACGCGTTGGACGATCGTTCTATAGGGCACGGGCGCCGAGTCCCACCCAGCCGGCCAGCCGGTCTGCCAGACTGTTCGCCCGCAGGCCCCGTTAGCTCATCTGGTAGAGCGCCGGACTTTTAATCCGGTGGGGCGAGTTCGAGTCTCGCACGGGGCATTGGGGAAGGATGTTCGAGGCGCCGCAGCCACTACCAGATCTTTGTCGTTGACCGAGCACCCGAGCGACGACGTTGACGTACTTGCACGTTACATGTAACGTGCGGGTATGCCGTCAACTCGCGACCGAGTACGCCAGCACCGCGAACGCCTACGCCGCCAGGGGCTGCGCCCTCTCCAGATCTGGGTTCCAGATGTGCGAGCGCCAGAGTTCATCGCCGAGGCACACCGCCAGTCGGCGGCGGTCGCGACGAGCGAACGTGAGGCAGACGACCAGGCATTCGTCGACGCGATCTCCTCCCCGTGGGAGGCCGAGGACGAAGACGCTTCCGCCCGGTGACGCGCGGCGCGATCTACACGGCCGCAGCACGAGGGGCCTACACTGGTAAGCCTCGTCCCGTCGTGATCCTTCAGAACGATCTGTTCGACGCTACCGCATCGATCACGGTCTGCCCCTTCACCACGAATCCTGTCGAGGCTCCACTCCTCAGGCTCCGGATCGAACCGTCTGACGAGAACGGCCTCGACCAGCCGAGCCAGCTCATGGTCGACAAGGTCACGACCGTACCGAGGTCAAGCCTCGGCGAACGCCTCGGGAGACTACGAGACGACGAGCTCGTAGCGCTGAACCGCTCACTGGTCGTGTTCCTCGGGCTCGCCTCAGCCCCGCAGGCCTGAACGGCAACTCGGCTAACCCATTTCCGAAGACGGTACGGCGTGCTGGCCACCCAAACCGGTCCGTCGGCCGACCGGCCCGAGCAGATCCCCTTCATACGCCTCTGCTCGCCCCACGAGCATTCTCAGGAGGTATTGCTCGGTCGCTTCGGCCAACGGGCGGAACTCGCTCTGGGCAGTCAACCCGATCACGGCGCGACCGTAGGCGAACACGAAGCCTTCGACGTAGGAGTCGAGCTGCGCACGCCGGCCCCGTCTGGTGGTGTAGCTGATCGGGGTGGTGAACCTGAGAGCGGCTCCTCGGTAGGGTCCGAGACCCCGGTAGCTCGCTGGGGTTGCTGCCGGCAACGGTTCGGCCACGAGCCGTCCCGTACGGAGACCGCGTTGCCCGTGGCGGCTGAGCAACCGTCGCTCATAGCTGCGTACAACGCATGAGCGTGCGCGTGCACTCGCGAGTGCGGTGAGGTACCGGTCGGCGTCCGCTTCATTTGAAAACACTGCCACCGTCGAGGACACAGACCCTGCGTCGAGTCGACCTGCGTACCTGAAGATGGGCGACTGGCTGGCCTCAAAAGTATGCGTGGATGTTCGCTCGCCATAACAGCGAGCGAATTCTCGCCAGTAGCCCAGATTCTCAGTTGCGCGTTCGCGCGTCACAGCCGTCATTCCGGGCACGTCGTATCCACGTATGTTCACGGCTTGTGCGTAGCGACTCACCTGCCCACGGGTGACCGGGCCCCTCGAGCCGGGCTGAGTTGAGGGGCTGGCTGCGAGCTGCGCCAAGTCGGGCGGCCGAGCCGAAGCCGCAGACGCGGGACAGTCGGCTTCTGGCAGCGCGCATGCGAGAATAGCCACGGTCTTCTCAACGGCCAGCTGCTTGAGATGACGCTGCCTCGTCCCGGTTGGAGCGGGATAGCTGGGCGGTACGTCGTCAACGCGGTAGAGACGCTGGCCCCGCACGAAGATCACATCCCACTCTTCCGCGCTGTCGGGATTGACCCAGGCGAGCGCGCTCGCACCGGAAGGCAGGAGCGCCGTGTGCGATTCGCCGTGCGCACGGCAGCGGGCGCTGCTTGCTCGCAGCAGCGCTTCTCGCGCCCGCCGGCGCGTTGCGAATTCGAAGACGTCAGCCACAACGTCGTCTTCGCTGCCATCACGGGTGAGCGCCCACCACCGGATCTCGTAGCCCGCAGGCGCGGAGCTCCCAGGCGCGCTTGCCGGCCGCTGCGGGGAATCGTCCGTCCAGAGGTTGCTGGTGGTGATCGTTCCCTGTTCATAGACGCGTCCGACCGACGTCGGCATGATTCGCGCCGCCGCATCGCGTAGAGCGGCGAGATCTCCCACGGTGGTGCTCGCTACTTCCGGTGCGTCCCGACCGGGGCATCCAGAGGCAAAGGCAGCACCAGTTGCCCGCGATGGACCGCCACCGAGATCGAGCAGGCCGCCCCTCGTGGAGAGCAGCGCGAACAACGCCACCGCCAAGCCGGTGAGCAGGAAGCTCAGCCTGAGGCGGCTACTCGCCCACCACGGTGAGCGGGGGGCCGTGAGCTCGAAGGCCCGCTCTGCTCCGAGCGCGTCCGCGCGCTCATCGTCGGGAGCCATACGAGGAACATCGGTCGCACCGGATGGCCGCTTGAGGCTAGATGAGGATCCGCGTCAGAGCCCAAGCTTGCGAACGCCCGCCTCGTCGAAGCCGAGGTGGTGCCCAACCTCGTGAAGCACGGTTTTGGTGACGTGTTTGCGGAGCTGGTTGGGATCGTCACCGAAGTCGCGTACGAGCGTGTCGCGGAAGATCAGGATCTCGTCCGGCATGCCGCCGCCGCCGAAGAAGGGGTTGCCACCCAGCCTCGAACCGACGTACATGCCGTACGCGTGGTTCTCCGCGCCACGATCGGAAACGACGACCGCGACGTGCTCCAGCGCTTTTTGGAATTCCGTCGGGAGCTCATCGAGCGCCGAGCTCACGAGCGCCTCGAACTCCTTCTCGCTGTAATGCCTGCCTTTGTGCGACTCGTGGCTCATGACTCGCGCGACTCGCTCACGTGCGCCGGTCCGTCGGGGCCGTCCAATCCCATCCGCGGCGGGCGGGCGCTAGGCTCGCCGACAGTGCGGATCAACTCGACGCGCAGCGTCTCCGCATCCACGCCCATGTCGCGCAGGATGCGCCCACCCAGGCCGTCGCTCTCACGCGCCACGGCGAGCAGCAGATGCTCCGTGCCGACATAGCTGTGGCCGAGGGTCGTCGCCTCATTCAAGGCGAGTTGCAGCGTCGTCGTGGCGTCGGCGGAGAACGGGGTCTGGTGGCCCCCCGCGGACTCGCTGCCGCGGAGCTCCTCGCTTGCGGGGATCAGCGCGCGCATGTGCTCGATGCCGACTCCGAGGTCTCGCAGGACACGGCCCGCCGGGCCGTCCTCCTCGCGCATCAGGCCGAGCAGAAGGTGCTCGCTGCCGAGCGTGCTGTGGCCGAGCGCGAGCGTCTCTTCGTGCGCGATCACGATCGCCTGGCGAGCGTGTTCAGTAAAGCGCTCGAACACGACATCAGAGTAAACCCACCGCATGACTGCACGGAACTCGCGCGAATCTGATCACTGTGACGGGAGACTGAGTTGTCGTCAACCAGCAGGCTGCACAACCGGCGGCGTGCGCCCCGCCCACGGGCTTGCCTGCTCGAGCTGAGCGGCCAGCGAGATCAGGCTCGCCTCCTGCCAAGGGGCGCCGACGAGCTGCACGCCGATCGGCAGACCCGCGTCGCTCCAGTGCAGCGGCAGGCTGAAGGCGGGCAGGCCGGTGACGTTGCCGAATGCGGTGAAGGAGACGCTGCGCACGACGTCCATCACCGGCTGGTCGGGCGCGGAATGCTGAGCCTCGAGCAAGGCGCCGGCGAGCGGCGGGACGATCGCTGAGGTGGGCGTGACGAGCACGTCGAAGTCCCGCCCCCAGCGGGCGACCTCGCGGCGGCTGAGCAGCTCCAACTCGCGTGCCGCGAGCACGTAGTCGTAGGCGCCGATCTCATTGCCGCGCCCGCGCTGGTGGACGATGTGCGGCTCGACCGCCTCCCAGTCGACGCCCTCGTAATCGGCCAGCCCGCCGACCGTCAACACGATGAAGGACGGGATCATCGCTTCGGAGATCGTCGGCACCTCGACCTCCTCGACCACGTGCCCCAGCTCCTCGAGCGTGGCCGCCGCCGCGCGCGCTGCCGCCACGCACTCATCGTCGGTGGGAATGCCCAGCGGGGCCTGCGCCATCAAGCCGATCCGCAGCCTGCCCGGCGGGGTGTCCGTCTCGCCGGCGAACGGGCGTGCCGGGACGGGGGCGTTGTACCAGGCGAGCGGATCGAAATAGGCGGTCGCGTCCAGCACCGCCGCCGCGTCGGCGACCGTGTGTGCGACCACACCCTCCACGACCGCCCCGAGCCAGCTCTGCGCCAGGCGCGGTACGCGGCCGCGGCTGGGCTTCAGGCCGACCAGGCCGCAGTAGGAGGCAGGGATGCGGATCGAGCCGCCGCCGTCGTTGGCCTGAGCGATCGGGAACATGCCCGCTGCCACCGCCGCGGCGGCGCCGCCGCTGGATCCTCCGGGCGAGCGGTCCGTGTCCCATGGGTTGCGGCTGATCCCGTAGCGGCTGTTCTCAGCCACGGTGAGCACGCCGAACTCCGGGGTGTTCGTACGTCCGCACAGGACGAAGCCTGCGCGGACGAGCGCATCGACGACCAGCTCGCTCTCCTCGCTGACGCCCTCGGGGGCGCCACGCGAGCCGAACGTCACCGGCCAGCCCGCCACCGGCGTGAGGTCCTTGATCGGAATCGGCACGCCCAGGAACGGAGCGTCATCGCCGGCCGCCAGCCGACGGTCGGCCTCCACTGCTGCGGCCCTGCCGACCTCGTCGTTGCGCCAGATGACGGCGTTCAGCGCAGGGTTGGTCTCGTCGACGGCAGCGAGGCACGCGTCCAGCAGCTCGACGCTCGAGAGCTCCTTGCGGCGCAGCGCCGCCGCCAGCTCCAGGGCCGATGAAGTCGGGTCGAGCGCAGCCATCGCGGCGACACTACCAGTCCTACTCCGCCCGGCTGAACTCCACGATCGCGATCGTCAGCATCAACAGACCGAGCAGTGCCACGACCGCCGCCTCAACCAGGCCCGGGACGTGCCAGCTCCACCAGGTGACACCCGGGTCGAGCGCGCGGCGGGCTGCGGCGCTGATGTTCAGATGGGCGAACACCGCGCGGCGCATCGGATCCACGGCGTACGTGAGTGGGTCCAGGCGGTTGAGGATCGCCAGCCACTGCGGCAGGCCCGAGACCGGGAACAGCGCGCCGGAGAGGAAGTACATCGGCATGATCGCCATCTGCATCAGCGCCATGAACGACTGCATCTGCTTGATGCGCGCCGCGATCATCACACCGAACGCCGTGATCGCAAACGCCAGCAGCAGCTGCAGCGCGAACACCTCCACGATCAGCACCGCGTTGTAAGGGACGCCGACGAGGCCGGCAAGGCAGAGGACGATCACGCCCTGGATGCTCGCCACCGTGGCGCCGCCGAGGCACTTGCCCAACACCAGCGAGCTGCGCCGCACAGGCGCGACCATCATCTCTCTCAGGAACCCGAACTCGCGGTCCCAAACGAGCGAGGCTGCGGAGAACATCGCGGTGAACATCACCGCCATGCACAGCACCCCCGGGTAGACGAACGTGCGCAGGTTGACGCCGTGCGTGCCCGCGGAGGCCAGGCGCGAGAGGCCCGTGCCGAGCACGAACAGGAACAGGAACGGCTGCATCAGCGACGTGAGGATCCGCAGCCGGTCGCGACTGAAACGGATCATCTCGCGCTTCCACACGACCTTGATCGCGCGCAGCTCGCTGCGGGCGCTGCGCGTTGGCACGCGCACCCGCGCGATCTCGTGCGGCGTGCGCGAACCGTCGTCGGCCGCGGACCCGTTGGATCCGTTGGCACCCGCGCGTGGTGCTGTCGTCTCGGTTGCCATCAGCCTCTCGCCTCCCTTGCCATCAGCGCCCCATCATCCGTGCGACGTTGCGCATCCTGTCGGTGCTCGTGGCCTCCGCGTCGCGGATCGTCGTGCCTGTGTAGGACATGAAGACATCGTCCAGCGACGGGCGCGCGACGCTCACCGAGCGGATTGGCCGGCCGAGCTCAGCGAAGAGTCGTGGCACGAACTGCTCGCCGTCGGGCACGCCGAACGTGACCGCACCCTCCGCGAGAGTCGCCTCGATGTCGAAGCGCTCGCGCAGCGCGTCGATCGCCGCCTGGTCGTCGTCGGTCTCGATCTGCACGCGGTCCTTCCCCACTTTCGCCTTCAGCGCCTCCGGCGTGTCCAGCACGATGATGCGGCCCTGGTCCATGATCGCGATGCGGTCGCAGTACTCCGCCTCGTCCATGTAGTGCGTGGTGAGAAAGATCGTGATGTCCTCGCGCGCCTTCAGCTCGCGGATATAGCCCCAGATCGAGCTGCGTGTCTGTGGGTCGAGGCCCACCGTCGGCTCGTCCAGGAACAGCACGCGCGGTGAGTGGAAAAGTCCGCGCGCGATCTCCAGGCGCCGCTTCATGCCACCTGAGAACGTGTTCACCTGGCTGTCTCGCCGCTCCCACAGCCCGACCATCTCCATCACCTGGCGCATGCGCTCGCCGACGAGCTCACGAGGGACGCCGTAGAGCTCGGCGTGCAGGCGCAGGTTCTGCTCAGCGCTGAGGTAGCCGTCGAGCGTCGTGTCCTGAAAGACCAGGCCGATGTTGCGCCTGACCTCGTCGCGTTCTGAGACCACGTCATGCCCGGCGACGAGCGCGGAGCCGCCGCTGGGCTTGACGAGCGTGCACAGCATGTTGATCGTGGTCGACTTACCCGCGCCGTTGGGGCCGAGAAAGCCGAAGATCTCCCCCGCGGCCACGTCGAAGTCGATGCCACGCACGGCTTCGACCTCGTCGTAGCGCTTGACCAGGCCGTTGACCGAGACGGCGGGGCTGGACGCCGTCTCGGAGGCGGGGCTCACTTCTGTTGTCGCGGTCTCGTTCACTTGTCCTAATTCACCGTACCGGCATCCGCGCCGGTGTCGGGAGCGGAGCCACTCTCTGGGGCCTCGCTCGCGGTGTCTCCGTCAGCGAGGATGCGGTAGAGATCGCGCCTGGTACCCGCGAGGACCTCCGCGGCCTTCGCGATCTGGCTCTCACTCCCCGTCTTCAGCACCTGCACGAACGCGCCGGCGGCCTCGCGCATGAGCCTCGCCAGCTCGTGCCTTGCGTCTGCGCCGTCGCCCGTCTGCTCCCACGGAGCCGGACGATCGGTGCCGCGCTCGGCGACGGCCGCACGGCCCTCGTCGGTGATCGCGAACAGCTTGCGGCCGTCGCTCTCCTCGGTGCGGATCAGGCCCTCGTCCTCGAGCTGCGCCAGCGCCGGGTACACCGAGCCTGGGCTCGGGCTCCAGATGCCTCCGCTTCGCTCCTGGACCTCCTGCATGATCTGGTAGCCGTTGCGCGGCTCCTCCGCCAGCAGCAGCAGCGCTGCGGTACGGATGTCTCCGCGACGCGCCCTGCGACCGCGTCCACGCGGACCGCCACCCCCCGGGCCTCCGCCACGGCCGAAGCCAAACGGACCGGGGCCGAACGCACCGCCGAACTCGCCCCGCGCCTCGGGACCATGTCCTCCCCCGCGGTGGCCATGACGGCCGTGACGACCCTCGCCATCGTGGCGGGGGGACCTGCAACTGGGCTTTGCGCCCTCTGAATAAATCGCATTTCCAAACATATCTACTCCATATCTTGAGCTATCAAAGTTGCTACGCGATATATCGTAACAGCAGCCCGTAAGAAATTCAACCCACCCGATGGCGGGCACTGACGCCGTGCTTGCTCGAGCCAGGCTCGGGCTACGCGGCGTACCGCTCGGCGGAGCGAGCGCGGGCCTTGGCGGCCTCCACCTCGCGGTCCTTCGGCGGTGCGTTCGTGACGAGCTCGTCCAACAGCCGTGCGGAGATCTCGCTCACAGCGTCAACAGCGCGCTCGAAGGCCTCAACGTTGGCCTGCGAGGGCTTCGTGAAGCCACTGACCTTGCGGACGTACTGCAGGGCAGAGGCGCGGATCTCATCTTCGGTTGCCGGCGGCTCGAAGTTGTGGAGCGTCCGGATATTTCTACACATGCTGCGATCGTAATCGATCAACGTGCGAGCGCCTTCGGCGCTGTGCACGCTGCTCGCCTACGATCTCCGCACGCCGAGGGTGGAAACACCCTGACCCTCCAGCGCGCTGGTCTGGTGGCGGACCCGCGGCCCACCCCATGTGACCCCTGCTCAGTGGCGGAAGTGGCGCACGCCTGTGGCTACCATCGCGGCGCCAGCTGCGTCCACGGCGGCCACTACCTCCTCGTCGCGCACGGAGCCTCCTGGCTGGATGATTGCGGTGATGCCTGCGTCCAGGGCGATCTGGGGGCCGTCGGGGAAGGGGAAGAAGGCGTCGGAGGCGAGGGATGAGCCGGGTAGGGCGTCCGGCAGGAATTTCTCTGCCTTTTGCACGGCGATGCGCACGGCGTCCACGCGGCTCATCTGGCCCGCGCCGATGCCGATCGTGGCGCCGCCCGCGGCGAGCACGATCGCGTTGGAGCGCACGTGGCGACAGACGGTCCAGGCGAACAGGAGGTCGCGCCACTCCTCCTCGGTGGGCTGATGGGCCGTCATCGTGCTCATCTGCTCGCGCGTCTCTGAGACGACGTCGTGGGTTTGGACGAGCTGGCCGCCGATCACGGGCTTGGATTCGACCTCGCGCAGCGGCGCCGGCCAGTCGCCCAGCTCGAGCAGGCGCACATTTTTCTTGACCTGCAGCGCCTCCAGCGCGGCGGCGTCGTAACCGGGAGCGAGCAACACCTCGATGAACTGCTTTCCCAGCTCTTCCGCGAACGCGAGGTCGATGGGGCGGTTGACGGCGATGACGCCGCCGTACGCGCTTTCCGGGTCGCACGCGAAGGCATGTTCGTAGGCCTTCTGTGCGGTGTCGCCGATCGCGCACCCACAGGGGTTGTTGTGCTTGACGATTGCGCACGCCGGCTCTGAGAACTCCTCCACCAGCTCGCGGGCGGAGCTGAGGTCGAGGAGGTTGTTGAACGACAGCTCCTTGCCGTGAAGCTGCTCCACGCCCGCGAGCAGGTGTGTGGGCGAGCCCGCACGCGCGTAGAAGGCGGCCTGCTGGTGGGGGTTCTCGCCATAGCGCAGGTCGGTGACCTTCTCGTACGCGTCACGCCAGCTCTCGGGGAAGCCGTCGCTCTCGCGCGCGGCGAACCAGGTGGAGATCGCCGCGTCGTAGCGTGCCGTGCACGCGAACGCCTTGCCGGCAAGCGCTTTGCGCGTGGCGAGCGACAGCCTGCCGTCGGACTCGCGCAGCTCCTCGAGCACGCGCCCGTAGTCCTGCGGGTCCACGACCACAGCCGCGAACGCGCTGTTCTTGGCGGCAGCGCGAATCATCGTGGGGCCGCCGATGTCGATGTTCTCGATCACCTCCGCCTCGGAGGCGTCGCCACGGGCGACCGTCTGCTCGAACGGGTACAGGTTCACGCACACCAGGTCCACCTGCTCGATCTGCTGGTCGGCCGCCGCCTGCAGGTGCTCGTCCTGATCGCGCCGCGCCAACAGGCCCGCGTACAGGCGCGAGTTGAGCGTCTTCACGCGTCCGTCCATCATCTCCGGGAAGCCAGTGAAGTCCTCGATCGCGCGCACCGGCACGCCCGCGTCGGAGAGCGCGCCGGAGGTGCCGCCCGTGGACACCAGCTCCACGCCGAGCTCAGCGAGACCCTGTGCGAACTCGACGATGCCACTCTTGTCCGAGACCGACAGCAGCGCCCTGCGCACGCGCACCTCGCCCGGGGCTGCGCGCTCTACTCCAGATGCTTGACCGGTCATCAGATCGCCTTCCGCTGTCACTACCCGCAGCCTACCCCTCGCCCGAGCGGAGCGCCTCCTGCGGCTGGATCGCGATTCGGCGGGGGTTGTCCGGGTCGGGAGCGAGCGTGCGGGCGGCGAACAGCGCCACCGCCTGCGGCAGCAGCGCATGCTCGAGCGGGCGCAGCGCCGCCAGCACCTCGCCCGGGTCGCGTGCATTGGGCAGCTCAACGGCGCGCTGGAGGATGACCGCGCCCGAATCCACGCCTGCGTCGACGAAGTGAACCGTGACGCCGAACACCTTCACCCCGTAGGAGAGCGCCTGCTCGACCGCGTGCAGGCCGGGGAAGGCCGGCAGCAACGAAGGGTGCACGTTGATCACAGCGGCGGGGAAGCGGTCGAGGAAGGACGCGCCCAACAGCTCCATGTAGCCGGCCAGCACGACCAGCCGCGCGCCGCGCTCGGTGACCCAGTCCGCAAGCGCGCCGTCGCGCTCAGAGCGGTCGGCGTAGGCGGAGCGGGGGAACACCGCCGTGGGCACACCTCGGTCCTCAGCGCGTGCCAGCGCGGGCGCGCCGGCGACGCTCGAGGCGACCGCCACCACCTGCGCCTCGCGCCCGTGCACCGTGTCCAGCAGCGCCTGCAGGTTGGTGCCGGTCCCGGACACCAGCACGGCAATGGGCAGTCGCTCGCTCACGCGCCGGTCACGATAGCTGTGACCAACGTCACAGTGCATCCACCCACATCGACCGATAATTGGAATCCAGGGGGAGAGGCCTGCAATCCCGAAGACAGGACAGGCCCATGCTGATTGCCATCATCGTCACCCTTCTCGTCGCAGCGCTGCTCGGCTACGCGCTGCGCTCCGGACGCACGGACGAGCTGATCGTCCACCGCCCGTACAACAACCGCTACAACGACGCCTCCGGCGCCCGGGACGACAACCCCGCCTGAGCTGCTGGAGCGACCTCAGGCGTTGACCAGCGGCAGCGGTGGCGGCTTCTCGCCGTCCTGCTGTTGGGCGGAGGAGCCGTCCTCCAACGAGTACTTGCCCGCGGCGCCGTCGCTGCCGGCGAGCGGGTAGTTGCCGCTGAAGCACGCGTCGCAGTGCGTGGCGCTGGTGCCGCGCACCGCCTCGTAGACGCCCTCCAGCGAGAGGTAGTGCAGCGAGTCGCAGCCGAGCTCGGCGGCGATCTCCTCGGTGGTTCGCCCGTGCGCGATCATCTCCTCGCGCGTGGACATGTCGATGCCGTAGTGGCACGGGTGCTTGATCGGCGGCGCGGAGATGCGCATGTGGATCTCAGCGGCGCCCGCGTCGCGCAGCATCTGCACGATCTGGCGGGTGGTGTTGCCGCGCACGATCGAGTCGTCCACCACGACCAGGCGCTTGCCGGCGATCACCTCCGGCAGCGGGTTGAACTTCAGGCGCAGCCCGTGCTTGCGCAGCTCCTGGCCGGGCTGGATGAAGGTGCGCGCGACGTAGCGGTTCTTGACGAACCCGTCGTCCTGCGGCAGCCCCGCGGCTCGCGCGAGCCCGCGCGCGGCGGGATTCCCGGAGTCGGGCACGGCGATCACGAGGTCGGCCTCCACCGGCGCCTCGCGCCACAGCAGCGCGCCCATACGCCCGCGCGCCACCTGCAGCACCTGGTCGTTCATGCGCGAGTCCGGCCGCGCGAAGTAGATGTGCTCGAACACGCACAGCGCCCTGCGCCGGCCGGGGAGCACGGGGCGGCTGTGCAGCCCGGCGTCGTCCAGCGTGACCACCTCGCCCGGCTCCACGTCCCGCACGAACTTGGCGCCGATGATGTCGAACGCGCACGACTCGCTGGCGACGCAGTAGCGCCCCCCGGGCTCGAGCACGCCGATCGCGAGCGGCCGCAGGCCGTGCGGGTCGCGGAACGCGACCACGCGGTCCTTGGTCATGGCGACGATCGAGAACGCCCCGCGAAGGCGCGGGAGCACGTCGGCGATCGCGTCCTCGACGCTGTCGGCGGGGTGCGTGGCGATCATCGCGGCGATGATCTCCGAGTCCGAGGTGGAGCTGAAGCTGACGCCGCGGTCGAGCAGCTCCTCGTGCAGCTCGAGCGCGTTGATCAGGTTGCCGTTGTGGGCCAGCGCGACCTCGCGGCGCGACCCGTTGGTGCCTTGTGAGCGCTGCACGGGCTGCGAGTTCTCCCACGCGTTGGAGCCGGTGGTGGAGTAGCGCACGTGGCCGATCGCGAGCTCGCCGGCGAGCGTGCGCAGGTCGTTCTCCGTGAACACCTGGTTGACCAGCCCGAGCTCGCGACGCGTGATGATGTGCCCGCCGCGGTCGGCTGCAGCGATTCCTGCCGACTCCTGGCCGCGGTGCTGCAGCGCGTACAGCGCAAAGTACGACAGGCGGGACACCTCGTGACCGGGTGCATACAGGCCAAACACTCCGCACGCGTCGCGCGGTCCATCACGCATTGTCTTCACACGCTACCAAGGCCGACCCCGGCCCTAGGGAAAGCAGGATCGCAGGCCACCGTCGTGC
>DATBZG010000053.1:0-3180 GCA_036513335.1 Solirubrobacteraceae bacterium
GCAGGGCGTGTACGGCCAGCGCCAGCCGGACGTGCAGATGATCCGCGTGAAGCTGCCGTTCGGCGGGATCACGCCGGAGCAGCTGGAGTCCTTCGCGGACGTGATCGAGAAGTACGTGCCGCTGAACAAGGGCCACATCACGACCCGCCAGAACATCCAACTGCACCACATCCCGCTGCCGGAAGTGGAGCAGGCGATCCGCGAGCTCTCCGAGTCGGGCCTCTCCAGCCGCGAGGGCTGCGGCAACACGGTGAGAAACGTGACGGGCGATCCTTGGGCGGGCGTGGCGGCGGATGAGCTGTTCGACATGACCCCGTACGTGGGCGCGTACGTGCGCTACTTCGTGCGCCACCCGACGACGCAGGCGATGCCGCGCAAGATCAAGACGGCGTTCGACGGCTCCGAGCAGGGTCGTGCGATCAGCGAGATCCACGACATCGCCTACCGTGCGCGCGTGCAGCAGATCGAGGGTCGCGGCGAGGTCCGCGGAGCGCAGATGCTGGTGGGCGGCGGCACGTCGATCATGCCGCGCGTGGCGCCGGCGCTGTACGAGTTCGTGGAGCTGGACAACGGCGACTACCTGAAGATCGCGGAGGCCGTGTTCAGGATCTTCGACCGCCAGGACTGGCTGCGCGTGAACCGCGCGCGCGCTCGCATTAAGGTGTTCGTGGACAAGTTCGGCATCGAGGAGCTGCGCCGCCAGGTGGAGGAGGAGCTGGAAGGCGACTGGGTCAACGAACGCGACTTCTCGGTAGAGCACCGACTGTTCGTGGACGACGAGCGCGAGTCAGCGCCGGCGCCGCCTGCCGCCCACACGAGCCCGAACGGCGACAGCTCGGAGTTCGAGCGCTTCCGGACGGCGAACGTGGCCCCGCAGAAGCAGGAGGGCTTCGTGACTGTTGAGGTGAAGATCACGCGCGGTGACCTGAACCCCGAGCAGCTCAGGGGACTGGCGCAGATCGTGCGCGACTGCGCGGGGGGCTACGCCCGCACGACGGTGCAGCAGAACCTGCTGCTGCGCTGGGTGCGCCACGAGAGCGTGTACGAGGTTTGGCGAGCGCTGGGCGAGCTGGGCCTGGCGGACGCGGGCACACGCGAGATCACAGACGTGGTCTCGTGCCCGGGCACGGACTCGTGCAAGCTGGGGATCACGAGCTCGATGGGCCTGAACGAGGCGGTCCAGGAGCGGGTGCAGTCGATGGAGATCACCGACCCGCTTACGCGCGACATTCACATCAAGATGAGCGGCTGCCCGAACGGCTGCTCGCAGCACCACGTGGCAGACATCGGCTTCTACGGCGCATCGATCAAAGTGGGCGACCACACGATCCCGGCGTACATCCCCCACGTGGGCGGCGTGTACGAAGGCGCGCCTGTGAAGTTCGGCACGCGGCTGAAACTGCGCCTGCCGGCGAAGCGCGTGCCGGAGGCGATCGAGCGCTGGATCCACCATTACGAGTCCAACCGCGAAGAGGGAGAGGCCTGGGGCGCGTTCACGCAGCGGGTGGGCACGGGCGAGCTGGAGGCGCTGGTAAAGGACCTTTCGCTGCCGGTGGACTTCTCGCTGGAGACCATGAACGAGTTCATCGACTGGAACAGAAGCGTCCCGTTCGAGGTTCAGCGGGGCGAGGGCGAGTGCGCGGTATAGGGCAAGGACGCCGCACAAACTTCAAGAACTTCATGAAACGAGACGACCAGATCAGATGCCCCCAATAGAAACCCACATCAAGCCGGTGACCTCCTCCAAGATCGACCCGACATTCAGCCTCACGCACACGCTGCGCGAGGCGGCCCGCCACGGAGAGCGTGCAGTGCTGCTGTGCTCCTTCCAGAAGGAGGAGTCGGTGCTGCTCGACGAGCTACTGCGCCTGGACCAAGGCACGGGCGAGACGGTGCGCATCGTGACGATCGACACGGGCGTGCTGTTCCCGGAGACGCTGGAGACCTGGCGTCAGTTCGAGGAGCGCTTCGGCGTGAAGATCGAGGTGCAGGACGCGAGCAACCCTGAGAATCCGTGGAGCGGCCCGGAGCACTGCTGCTCGGTGGCGAAGGTGGCGGCGCTGGAGAGCTCGCTGGCGGGCGCTGAGGGCTGGATCACGGGCATCCGCCGCGAGCAGGGCCCGACGCGGGCGGACACGGAGCTGATCGAACGCGACGCGAAACGCAACCTGTGGAAGTACAACCCGCTTGCGCACTGGACGGACAAGGATCTGTGGCGGCGCATCCACGAGCGCAACCTGCCGTACAACCCGCTGCACAACCAGGGCTACGAGTCGATCGGCTGCGCGCCGTGCACGCAGCCGGGCTCCGGCCGCGAGGGCCGCTGGGCAGGAACAGAGAAGACGGAGTGCGGCCTGCACGTAGAGGTCGTTGAACCCTAATGAGCGTGGCTGCACGCCCCCAGCTGAGCCACCTGCGCGCGCTGGAGTCCGAGGCGATCCACGTGATGCGCGAGGTGGCGGCGGAATTCGAGAAACCGGTACTGCTGTTCAGCGGCGGCAAGGACTCGATCGTGCTGCTGCGCCTGGCGGAGAAGGCGTTTCGCCCGGCGCCGTTCCCGTTTCCGCTGATGCACGTGGACACGGAGCACAACTTTCCTGAGGTAATCGAGTACCGCGATCGCCGCGTGGCGGAACTGGGCGAGCGCTTGATCGTGGCGAGCGTGCAGGACTCGATTGACAAAGGCCGCGCGGTCGAGGAGACGGGCCCGCGGGCTTCGCGCAACAAGCTGCAGACGGTGACGCTGCTGGACGCGATCGCGGAGCACGGCTTTGACGCGGCGTTCGGCGGCGCGCGCCGCGACGAGGAGCGCGCACGGGCGAAGGAGCGCGTGTTCTCCTTCCGCGACGACTTCGGCCAGTGGGACCCGAAGAACCAGCGCCCGGAGCTGTGGAACCTGTACAACGGGCGCATCAAAAAGGGCGAGAACGTGCGCGTGTTCCCGCTGTCGAACTGGACTGAGCTGGACGTGTGGGAGTACATCGACCAGGAGCAGCTGGAGGTCCCTTCGATCTACTTCGCGCACGAGCGCCCGGTGTTCGAGCGCGACGACATGCTGTACGCGTGGCGCGAGGGCACGGAGCTGATCGAGGGCGAGACGGTGTTCAACGAGACGGTGCGCTACCGCACGGTGGGCGACATGAGCTGCACGGGCGGCGTGCGCTCGCGGGCGGCGACGCT
>DATBZG010000054.1:0-2626 GCA_036513335.1 Solirubrobacteraceae bacterium
ACGCCGCGGGAGCACCTCCAGACCGTCGACCTGCTCGATCGTCTCGGCGCGGCCGTGCGGCTCGATGTAGCCGATCAGCACGTCACGCCCGTCCTGCGCCTCGGCCACGCCCTCCTGCAGCATCCGGTAGGTCTTCCCCACCCCGGGGGCCATGCCGATGAAGACCTTCAGGTGTCCTTTCTCGTCGGTCATGGCAGGCGTATGGGACGCTACCGAAGTGACCTCGTTGCAGACGGCGGCCGCGGTGCTGGGTGGCCTGCTCGTGCTCGGCTCGCTGCTCTCCGGACTGGCGCGGCGCAGCATGCTCTCACTCGCGGCCCTGTTCGTGCTGGCGGGGTTCCTCCTGGGCAACGGCGCAATCGGCGTCCTGCATTTCAAGGCCAGCTCCGGCTTCGTCACCGACCTGGCGACGGTGGCGCTGATCGTGATCCTCTTTCGCGACGGCCTGGAGGTCGACGGCGAGCTGCTGCAGAGCCACTGGCAGCTGCCGTTGCGCAAGCTGGCGATCGGGATGCCGATCACCGCAATCGTCGTCGCGGCGTTGACCCGCGCGCTGGTGGGGCTGAGCTGGACGGAGTCGTTCCTGCTGGGCGCGCTACTCTCCCCCACCGACCCGGTCCTGTCCTCGGGGGTGGTCACCGACCCTCGGGTACCGAGGGTGATCCGGCATTCGCTGAACCTCGAGTCCGGCCTCAACGACGGCCTTGCGCTGCCCGCCGTACTGGCCTTCGCGGCTGCCCTGGAAGTCGGTAAGGGGCACTTCGTCTGGTGGCACTTCGTCCTGCAGGACGTGGGGCTCGGCTTCGCCTTCGGGCTCGCATGCGGGCTGATCGGCTCGCTGCTGATGCCACGCAGCGACACCGAGCGCAGCGACCGGCCGATCCCGGCGCACCAGAAGGCCCTCTACGGGCTTGGGGTGGCGTTCGCGACATACGGCGTGACGGTGCTGCCGCCGAAGGGCAACGGCTTCATCGCCGTGTTCGTCGCTGCGATCGTCGTCGGCATCCGGCGGCCGGACCTGCGCCACGAGTTCGCAGAGCGCGCAGAGGAGGTCGTGGAGATCGTCAAGCTCGGGATCTTCGCGGTGTTCGGGTCGTTGCTGACGATCCACGGCCTGTTCGGCGACGGCTGGGCGGCGGTGGCTGTGGTGGCTGCGACGTTCCTGCTCGCTCGGCCGCTCGCCGTCTTCCTCGCTCTGGCCGGAACGCGCCTGGTCCCGGCGGAGAAGGCGTTCATGGCGTGGTTCGGGCCCAAGGGCGTCGCCACGATGACCTTCGCGCTGCTGATCCTCGGCCGTGACATCGACGCGGGAGCGCGAATCTTCAACATCGCCGCACTAGCCGTGTTCGTCTCGATCATCCTCCACGGGCTGACGGACACGCCGGGGATCAGGTGGATCGCACGGCGCGAGCGCGTCGAGGTCTCAGAAGTGGCCCTTGACAGCGCCGATTGAGATCCGGCGCGTGTCCTGCGGAGCCGGACGCAGGATCAGGATCTCAGCCGGCACGCGATCGAGCATCCAGCGCAGATCCTCGTAGCTGAGGCCCGCACGCGGATCTTCGTCGGCGGAGACGATGATGCGGTCGAAGTGCTCCTGTTCGATCAGTTTGCGCAGCGCGTCACGCGCGGAGCGCCCACGGCCGACGCGCGAGTCCACGGGCACGCCTTGCGAGGAGGCACGCTGCTCGATCGCCTCCAGCAGAGGCATGCCCCGCGCGCACTGCACCGGCAAGGCGCTCTCCAGCGGCAGGTTCATCGGCACCTGCGCGAGGAACGCCGGCATGATGATCGCGTCCTCGGCCTTCGCCAGCCGCACTGCCGCCTCGAAGGAGCGGCGGGAGATCTCCTCCCCGGTGAACGGCAGCAGGATCCGGCGGTTCTCTCCCTCGCGCCGCTCGCGGGCCGGAACGCGCCCGTGCGGAGGCAGCCAGTAGCCGGCGGCGATCCCCAGCAGCGCGCCGACGCAGGCAACCGCCACGATCACGCCAACGCTCAAGAGCCCTCTCCGTTCTCGCCGTTGGCACGCAGAGAGCGATCCGCCACGATCCTCACGTCGACGCCCGGCATGCGCTGCATCAGCCGTTGCGGCAGCGGCGTGCGTAGACGGCCGAGCCCACGTGGCGGGCGCGAGCGGCCGATTAGGACGTACGTCGTGCCTCGCCTGCCGGCGAGCTCGGCGACCGCTCCCGGAAGATCGTCCGATTCTTCCTCGAACATCCTCGCCCCAAGCACCGACGCAAGCTGACGCAGGGCAGCCAGCGAGCGCTGCTCATCCTCTGAAAGCTCCTTCCCGGGCGGCCTTACCCAGAGGATGTCCAGGCCGGCTCCGAGACGTTGTGCCGAGCGCCATGCCCGGCGCACGAGACGCTGGGTGCCGGGATAGGGCTCCACGAGCGCCAGCAGCCGCTCGCCGACCGCCTGCGGCGCGGCGGCGGCGAGGCTCTCCTCACGTGAACCGATGAGCTCCGTCGTGAGCCGCTTGGCTCCCACCTCCTCGGCGACCTGACGCAGCGCGACCTCGCGCAGGGCCGAGAGGTTCTCGATCTTGAAGAAGTTGTTCAGAGCGGCGTCGATGCGCTCGGCGGGATAGACCTTGCCGGCCCGCAGCCGGTCGAGCAGCGCCTCG
>DATBZG010000055.1:0-9282 GCA_036513335.1 Solirubrobacteraceae bacterium
CACACGCTCCAGCGCCTGCGCCGCGCGCTCACGCCGCTCCGCCGCGCGCGGGCCCGCGTACAGCAGCCCGTCCGCGACGTTCTCCAGCGCCGTCGAATGCTCCGCCAGGAAGAACTGCTGGAAGACGAAGCCGATGCGCACCGCGCGAAGGGCCGCGAGCTCCCGGTCGGACAGCTCCGCCGCATCCATGCCGGCGATCGCCACGACGCCCGTGCTCGGGCGCTCCAGCGTTCCGATCACGTGCAGCAGCGTCGTCTTGCCCGATCCCGACGGACCCACAATCGCCACCAGCTCGCCCTCGCCTACCGCAAAGCTCACATCACGCAGGGCGTACACCGGCGGCTGCGCGCCGTAGGTCTTGCTCACGTTGCGCAGCTCGAGCACGCTCGGACAAGACACGCTCATGACGAGGGCACCACCACACGCTGGCCCGCCGCCACTTCTCGCCCGCTCACCTGGACGAGTCCTTCCGCGTCGTCGAACAGGCCCAGCGACACCGCCTCCAGACGATGCGTCTTGCCTTCCACGACCTCCAGCGCGTAGCCGCCTCCTGCCAGCGCCAGCAGCGCGTCCACGGGAACGGTCAGTGCGTTTGCGACGCTCGCCGTCGTGATCTCCACCGTCACCGGCGCCTCGTCCAGGTGTCCGATCGCGCCTGGATCGTTCGGCGTCACGTCCACTTCGATCGTCGGCCCGCCTTCTTCGCCGCCTTCACCGCCGCCGCCTTCGCCGCCTTTCGACGGCGCCTTCGCGACCGCGCCCACGGCGCTGACGACGCCTTCCGTGCTCCGTTCGTTCGGCAGATTGATCGTCACCGGGTCACCCACCTTCACGCTCGACTGCTGCGCTGCCGAGAGCTGGATCGTTACCTGCGGCACCGTCGAGGTGACGTCCAGCACCAGTCCCGGAGCCACGTTCGCGCCGACCGTCGGCCTCACGCTCGTCACCAGCACCGGCCCGCGCTCGAACACCACCGACCCCAGCGCCAACCCGCCCGTCGTCGGGATGCCGTGCGCCGCCTGAAGCGCGTCAATCGCGGTCGCCGTGGCAGCGGTGAACGAGTCGCCCGTGAGCCCGTTCCCGTAACCCAGCGCGTCCAGGTTCGCGTTCAGCTCCGTGACTTCAGGGCCCGGCGGCATGCCCGCCACGAAGGCCCGCGATGGGATCACCGAGCCGTACAGCAGCATCACTGGTTGGCCGCCGATCGCATAAAGGCTCTGCCCGCGGGAGACCACCCGGCCGACCGCCGGCAACATCGTGAACGTCGAGCTCTGGCCGTACGCCGCCTCCGAGGAGCGCGCAGCCGACACGCCCGCCTGTGCGCGTGCGAGCGCAGCCTGCGCCGAGGAGACAGACGCTCTGTCTGCGGCGAGCCTCGTTGCATCCGTGCTCGCCCCCTGCTGATCGCTCGAGACCGTGTCCACATCGCCCGTACACGGATCAGCGCTCGCGCCGCCAGGTGAGGAGTCGCCTTCGCCGGCTGAGGAGGAGGCACTTTCCGCCGCGCCCTCGCCCGCGCAGTCCACCGACTCCTTCTCGCGCGCCGCCGATAGCGTCGCCTGCAGTCCAGCGAGCGTCGCCGCGTCAGCCGCCAGCGACGCCCTGGCGCTCAGCAGCATCGCCTCGCTCGCGGCCACCGACTGTTCCGCCTGCTGCACGGCCGAGGGCGGTGTGCCCGACGGGATACGGATGCTCGACGCGCTCGCATAGCCGAGTGTCCCGCCCACCGGTGTCTGCGAGGACAGCGCCCGGCGCGTCACCGTCGCCAGCGATGTCCCCGCAGCGTTGTCGGCAACACCGCTCGGCTTCTTCGCGCCCGCGAACGGATCGCTGACGAGCACGACCGCAACAACCGCCACCAGCACGAGGCCCATCACTGCGAGCACGATCCGGCGCGGGCTCGTCATATTCACTAGTGATTGCCGTGCAGGCCGCCCGGGATCAGCGACTGGCACGCTTCCTCGGCTTTAAGCGCCTGTGGCGAGTTGAGGTCCAGCCCCTTGTGCGAGATGTGCACGCCACCGCCCGAGAAGGTGGGGTCCGGGAAGTTCGGGATGCCGTGAGTGCGGATGCACGCCGCGGCCTTCAGATACTCGCTCTGTTCCTTCACGCTGATCGGGTGGTTGGAACCGGGGCCCGGACCGCCACCCGGGATCAGCTTGCTGCACGCCTTCTGCGCCGAGTTGAACTTGGGGTTCCCGGTGATGCCCGGCGTCACCCTGACCGCCACTTTCACTTCGTTGCCGTTGGTCGTCACCTTCGGATCGGGGAAGTTCGGCACCCCGTGTTCGCGCATGCACGCCGAGTACGCCACCGCCTGGCTGTCCGGCGAGGCCGAGCCGCTCTGCGAGCTGCCCGCGCTGGAGGACCCACTCTGCGAGCTGCCCGCGTTCGAGGAGGAGCTGCTCGAGGAGGTGCTCGATCCCAGGTGTGCCACGGTCGGTGTCTTCGCGCCACCGCCGCAACCTGCGCCCAGCAACGCAAGCGCTGTGATCCCCACAGTCAGTCGTATCGCTTTCATCTCGTCGTCTCCTCGCGCTGGCTGGATGCTGCGTGCGAGGCTGTTCTACGGGACCGCCGGTTACACCACGGTGACCGCAGCTGTCACCGCGCTGTAACCGCGGATGCGCCACGCTGCGTGGTCCATGCGAGTGCTACTGGTCGAGGATCACGCCGAGCTTGCCGACACGGTCGCCACGGGGCTGCGCCGCGAGGGCATGGCAGTGGACGTTGCGCTGGACGGCGACGACGCGCTCGCGCACCTGGCGCTCACCGACTACGACGTGCTCGTGCTCGACCGTGACCTGCCCGGCGTGCACGGCGACGAGATCTGTCGCACGCTCGTCGCCGAGCGGCGCGAGGGGCGGATCCTGATGCTCACCGCCGCCGGCACGATCGAAGACCGCGTCGATGGCCTCAGCCTCGGCGCCGACGACTACCTGCCCAAGCCGTTTGCGTTCGCCGAGCTCGTCGCGCGGGTCAGGGCGCTCGCCCGCCGCTCCGGCGCAACGTCGCCGCCCGCGCTCGTGCACGGCGATCTGCGCGTCGATCCCGCCAATCGTCTCGCCAGCCGGGACGGGCAGCGACTGGCGCTCAGCCCAAAGGAGTTCGCCGTGCTCGAGTACCTGCTCGAGGCCGATGGACGCATCGTCTCCGCCGAGGAGCTGCTCACACGTGTGTGGGATGAGAACGCCGACCCGTTCACGACCACCGTCAAGGTGACGATCAGACGCCTGCGCGCGAAGCTCGGCGAGCCGCCGCTGATCGAGACGGTGAGCCGTGGCGGATATCGAATCTAAGCGCCGGCTGCGGCTTCCCCGCTACACGATCCGACTGCGGCTCGCCGTCCTGTACGGCGGTGTCTTCGCGGTCTCGGGAACGCTGCTGCTCGCCCTCCTCTTCCTGACCGTGCGCTACTCCTCGCACAGCGCCGTTCACTCAGGCGAAGGGGTCGTCGCACGGCTCGTGGAACGCCACGCGCACGTGGGGGGCTCGACGATCACGGTCGCACCCGAAAGCGCTGCGGTGCGGCAGGCGAAAGAACTCGGGGCGGTGGCCGTCAACGTCAACAACAACGACCTGCACAACCTGCTGATCCTGTCCGCCTTCGCGCTCGCGATCATGCTGCTCGCCTCGATGGCGCTCGGTTGGTTCCTGGCAGGGCGCGTGCTGCGCCCGCTGCAGACGATCACCTCCACCGCGCGCGCCATCTCCGCCTCCAACCTGCACGAGCGCCTCGCGCTCAAAGGCCCCAACGACGAGCTGCGCGAGCTCGGCGACACGTTCGACGAGTTGCTCGGACGCCTCGAGTCCTCCTTCGAGGCGCAGCGCCAGTTCGTCGCCAACGCCTCGCACGAGCTGCGCACGCCACTGACGCTCGAGCGGGCGATCCTCGAGGTCACGCTCGCCGACCCCTCCGCGAACATCGGCACGCTGCGCGCGGCCTGCGAGCGGGTGCTCGCGATCGGAGGGCAGCAGGAGCGGATGATCGAGGCGCTGCTCACGCTTGCACGCGGCGAGCGTCGCCTGGAGCGCCGCGAGCAGCTGCGCCTGCAGAGCGTTCTCAGCGCTGTGTTGGCCGAGCGCCGCGAGGACTTCGCACGCCGCGGGCTGCGCCTCGAGACGAAGCTCGAGGACGCTCCCGCCAGCGGTGACCCACGGCTGATCGAGCGCCTCGTGGCCAACCTGATCGACAACGCCATCGTTCACAACACAGCAGGTGGCTGGGTCACCGTGACGAGCACCGTCGAAGGAGTCCAGGCGATCGTGCGTGTGTGTAACAGCGGGCCGGCGATCGCGCCCGAGGAGCTCGAGCAGCTGACGAGACCGTTCCACCGACTCGGCACCGCTCGAACCGGACACGGCGATGACCGCGGGCACGGCCTCGGACTTTCGATCATCGCCGCGATCGCGACCGCACATGGAGCGACGCTCGATTTTCAGGCTCAGCCCGCCGGCGGGCTGCAGGTCGAGGTGCGATTCCCAGCACCCGGCGCCTCGCACGTGTAGTCGTCCGGCTATTCGCTCGCCAGCGCGCCCAGCACGTCCAGCTTCGCGGCGCGGCGGGCGGGCAACAGCGCAGCGAGCAGGCCGGCTACGCCGGCGGCGACGAGCAACACGAGCAGCGTACCGACGGGGATCGAGAGCACGTAGCCGGAGCTCGACAACGCGATCTTCGTGACGAGGATCGACCCGATCAGGCCGATCACGAGCCCGAGGACGCCACCGATGAGCGCGGTGATGAGCGACTCGTAGCGGATCATCTGCCGGATCTGCCTGCGCGAGGTGCCGATCGCACGCATCATGCCGAGCTCGCGCGTGCGCTCGTAGATCGAGAGCACCAGCGTGTTGACGATCCCGAACAGCGAGACGATCACCGACAGCGCCAGCAGCACGTACACGAGGACCAGCAGCGTGTTGACTTTTTCGCCCTGTTCTTTCGTATATTCGGCCGGGGTCTGCGAGCGCGCCTGCGGGAACTCGCTATGCAGGAGCGCGTTGACGGCGTGGCGCACTTCGGTGGTGTTCGCGCCGGACGCGTAGGTGACGAAGTCGACGCCGTCCGTGCGTTGGCCGAAGGCCGTGCGCGCGAGCGAGCGCACGATCGTGATGTTGGCCATCAGGCCGAGCACTTCTTCTTTGACGATGCCCATCACCCGGAGCGTGACGGTGTGGTTCGAAGGCGTCAGGACCGACAGGCGCTGTCCGACCTCGAGGTGATGGGCCTTGGCGAACTTCTCCGAGATCACCGTCCCTTCGGGGCCGAGCGATTCGAGCGTCGCGCGCGAGCCCTGCTTCCATTCGACCTTGTACATGCCCGCGAACGAGCTCGGTTCGAGCGCGGTCACCGCGCTCTTTTCATCGATCACCGGAGCGCCAGGCTTGGACAGGTCGCTGACCCTGCCTTCGGTGAACGCGACCGCCGTCACCGCGCCCACGCCGGGGATGCGCCTGACGGCGGGAGCGACGACGGCGGGCACGCCGCCTTCGCCGGCCTGCGTGTTCTGGATGATCAGGCTACCCGCGAACGAGCGGCCGACGGCCTGGTCGATCGTGGCCTTCGTCCCGGCCGCGAGCACCGCGATGAACGTGACGAGCGCTATGCCGATCGTCAGCGCGAGCGCCGTCACGAGCGTGCGCCCGGGCTGGCGCACCGAGTTCTCGCGCGCGAGGCGGCCAGTGATGCCGCGCCAGCTGACGAGCACGCCAATCGCGTTCGCCAGGGCGGGAATGACGCGGTAGCGCCGCGGCGGACGCTCGCCTTCGCGGCGCAGCCTGACGAATAGCCTCGCCGCGCGCAGGGCCCACGCGACCACGAGCACGAGACCCACGCCGTGCCCGAGCAAGCCGCCCACCGCGAGCACGACGACCAGGCCGATGATGAAGCGCAGGATCAACGTGCGCCGCGTCGGCAGCGGCCGCGGCGGGATCGTTACGCCCTCGCGCATCGCCGCGATCGGCGGGACGCGCATCGAGCGCATCGCCGGGAAGAAGCCGGCGACCACGGTGATCACGATGCCGACGGCGAGCGAGACGATCACAGTGCGCGCCTCGAGCACGGTGCCGTTGTCGGGCAGATCCGCGCCGAGCAGCTTGAACAGTCCGTCGAGCGCCGGGGCGAGGCCGATGCCCGCGAACAGCCCCAGAACCGCGCCGAAGATGCCCAACAGCAGGCCTTCCTCGACGACCGAGCGCATGATCTGCGCGCGCGAGGCGCCGAGCGTGCGCAGCAGACCGAACTCGCGCGTGCGCTGCGCGACGGTGATCGAGAAGGTGTTGAAGATGATGAACGCGCCGACGAACAGCGCCACGTACGCGAACACAAGCAGGAACGTGCGCAGGAAGCCGAGCTTTTCTTCCAGTTCCGCGGTCTGGTTGGCCGCTTCCTGAGCGCCCGTGCGCACCGTCAGCGTGGACGGCAGTGCCGCGCGCACGCGCGCGGCGAGCTGCTGCGGCGAGACGCTCGCGTCGGCGGCCGCGTAGATGCTGTCGTACTCGCCCGGTTCGCCCGCCACGTACTGAGCCTCCTTGGGCAGCAGCAGCGCGAGGCTCGCGCCGCCGAACGATTCGCTGCCGGCGAACTTCGCGATGCCCACGAGCGTGTACGTGTGCGACGGCGCGTTGCCCGCGATCACGATCTTCTCGCCGAGCTCGAGGTGGCTGCGCTTGGCGGTCGCCTCGTCGATCGCGACCTCGTCGTCCGCTTCCGGCAGGTGTCCCTGCGCGGCGGTGAACGACTCGAAGCGCTTCGGCTGCAGAGCGTTGACGAGGCCGGGCGCGTGGCCGGTCGTCAGGCGCTTGCCGCTCGTCGTCAGCAGTGAGGCGTTGCTCGACACCGCACCCGACGCGGCCGCGACCCCGGAGACCGAGCGCACGCGCGCGAGCGTCGCTTCGTTCAGCGACGCAGCTTCCGCGGCGTTCCCGCGCCCGAGCGTTTCCTTCTGCGTGACGACGACCGCCTTGTTCTTGTAGGCGTTGCTGAAGATTTCCGAGAAGGCGCCGTTGATCGTGTCGGTGAGGATGTAGGTGCCGGCCATCAGCGCGACGCCGAGCGCGATCGCGACGCCGGTCAGCAGCACGCGCACCTTGCGCTGGGCAAAGCCGCGGAACAGCAGCTTGCCCATCAGCCGACGGCCTTCATCAGGTCGAGCGCCTGCTCGGCGCTCGCCGCCTCCCCGTCGTGGACGATCCTGCCGTCGGCCAGCACGAGCAGCCGGTCGGCGAAGGAGGCGGCGTGCGCGTCATGGGTGACCATGACCACCGTCTGAGAGAAGTCGTCCACCGCGTGACGCAGCAGCTCGAGCACATCGCCCGAGGACTTCGAGTCGAGGTTCCCGGACGGCTCGTCCGCGAACACCACCGCCGGGCGTGAGATCAGCGCCCTGGCGACCGCCACGCGCTGCTGCTGGCCGCCGGAAAGCTCAGCGGGACGATGGGTGAGCCGGTCGCCGATGCCCACCGTCTTTACAAGCTGATCGAACCAGTCGCGGTCGACGTCGCGTCCTGCAATCGAGAGCGGCAGCAGAATGTTCTCTTCCGCGTTCAGCACGGGCAGCAGGTTGAAGGTCTGGAAGATGAAACCGATGCGATCGCGACGTAGCTGGGTGAGCGCGCGGTCGTCGAGCTCGGTCAGCTCCACGCCCGCCAGCGTGACCGTGCCGGAGGTGGGCCGGTCGAGCCCGGCGAGCAAGTGCATCAGCGTCGACTTTCCGGAACCCGAGGGTCCCATGATCGCCGCGAAGCGGCCGGCTGGGAAGTCGACCGTGACGCCGGCGAGCGCATCGACCGCCGCCTCGCCTTCGCCGTAGCGGCGGGTGAGATCGCGCGCCTGCACGATCATCTGCAGGCTCGCTCCGGTGCCCGTGCCTGTGGCTGTTGACATGCCCGGCACTCTACGCGCCCGCGCCCTGGACACTGGGAAGCCAGCTGAAACGCCACGCCGCGAGCGCGGCCGCGGCTACCCCCCACGCGGCGAGCGCCAGCAGGTCGCTCACTGAGATCGAGCTGGCGAAGGAGGTGTGAACCGAGGCGAGCTGCAGGCTCGCCGCCAGGTGCTCCACCGGGAAGAGCTTGCCCACCGTGTGCAGCGTACCGCTGAGATTGGTTGTCGGAATGAACACGCCCGAGAGGAACCACAGCGGCAACGTCGTCGCCTGCACGACTGGCTGCGCGGCGTCCGGAGAGCCGATCAGCCCCGAGACCGCGTAGCCGATGCACGCGAACGAGACCGTTCCCACGAACGTCGTGCACGCGATCCCAGCGATCGCCGCCGGCGCCATCCCCACCCCGTAGGCGACCTTCCCGACCACCAGCAGCAGCGTCGCCATCACCGCGACGATCACGACCGTCGAGAGCGCCTGCCCGGCGATCAGCAGCCAAGGCGCGACCGGCGTCGCGCGACGTCGCTTGAGCACGCCCGACTCGCGCAGCGTGGCGATCGAGATCACGAGGTTGGCGTAGGAGGCAACGACGATCGACATCGCGAGGATGCCCGGCACGTAGAAGCGCGAGAGCTTCACGTGGACGCCGTCGATCGTCGTGTTGCCGTGACCGAACACGCCCGTGAAGACGACCAGCAGGAAGAGCGGGAAGAAGAACGTGAAGAAGCGGGCACGCGGGTTTCGCAGGCTCGCGCGCACGTCGTAGCGGACCTGGTGCGCGAGCAGCGCGAGTGTGTACACGGCTAGACCCCCGCCTGGCCGGCATCTCTGTGACGACGCCACGCGCGAATCAGGTATTTCAAGAGCAGAAACATCGTTATCCCCTTGCTTGGTCGTTGGATGTGAGCTGCAGGTACACATCTTCGAGCGTCGGCCTGCGCACCTCGAGGTCATCGAGATCCAAACCGCGCTCGAGTGCCCATCCGGACAGCACGTGCAGGTCAGCGGTCACGCTCGAGCTGTCCAGCACGACCTTCCCGCCGTCGTGCTCCGCGCGGTCGGTGAGCAGTGCCGGGAGGTCTGTGGGGAGGGCGCCGCCAGGCCATGCGAAGGTGATGCGTGCGCCCGCCAGCTGGCGGCCGCCGAGCGTCTCGGGCGTTCCCTCGGCGACGATCTCGCCAGCGGCGATGATCGCGATGCGATCCGCCAGCCGTTCGGCCTCCTCCATGTAGTGGGTCGTGAGGAAGACCGTCTTGCCAATCTCGCGCAGGCCGGCGATCACCTCCCATGCGGCTCGACGGGCTGAGGGATCGAAGCCGGTCGTGGGCTCATCGAGGAAGATCAACTCCGGGTCGCCGATCAGCGCGAGGGCGACATCCAGCCGCCTGCGCTGGCCGCCAGA
>DATBZG010000056.1:0-22365 GCA_036513335.1 Solirubrobacteraceae bacterium
CATCAGAGCGCCTGCCCCACATCTGGTAGTAGCGACCCTGCCACAGCAGTCGGTAGGCGGCGGGCGGGCGGCTGGCGGAGGGATCGACGCGCGTGACGATCAGCGGATAGGAGGACAGCGCGGACGGCGCGAGCTTTTCGAGGTCGACGGGCTGGCCGTAGCCGCTGGCGGCCCCGGCCACGGCGGGCGGCGGGTAGACGAAGTCGGGACCGCCTACGTCGAGGTCGCGCAGCTCGTACATGGAGTATTCGTCGAAGTCCGCGAACAGCGTGGGCCCGCGTCCGACGAAGCGCGAGTTCAGCGACGCGAGCTCTTCGTAGCGGGCGGTGGGCGCGAGATCGGAAGCGCGGTATTGCATGGCGTCGGAGACCACCACCCCACCGACGAGCGCGAGGCTGAGCGCACCTGCGAGCCCGAGGGAGATCGCGCGGCGCGGCGCGGCACGCAGCGCACCCACTCCCGCCCACGCCAGCAACACGACAACGGGCGATGTGAGCATCAGCGTCTTGGCGCTGCCCCAGGTGCTCACCCACTGGCTGACGGCAAGCCAGGCAAGCAGCATCAGCGCGATCCAGCCGGCGAGCGCGTACGCGCGAAGGCGCAGCAGGTTCACCGCTCCGAGCGCGGCGGCGACGAGCGTGAGGGCGATCAGCAGGTGTGTGAGCGTGAGCGCGCTCCCTGCGGGTGCCAGCTTGTAGCTGCCGTTCAGCCACACGCCGAGCACCTGCTCGGCGCGCAGGGGGCTCGCGAGGTTGCCGGAGTTGGTCGTGGAGGCGATCTCGTTGGCGACTTTGAGTGACCCGGACAGATCGCTCCAGGTGGGCCAGGCGGCGAGCAGCACGGCGAGTAAGCCGGCGCCGATGAGCAGGACGACGCGCCTCCCCACTCGCGGCCGTCTGCCCACCAGCTGTCCAGCTACTAAAACGGCGAGCACGAGCGCGGCGGCGAGCACCCAGGCGCCGAACGCGACGCCGAGCGCGGAGATCCCTGCGGCGGCGACGAGGCCAAATGGAATCGCGCGCCGAGCTCCCGCTCCCAACCACTGGCGGTGCGCGAGGACGAGCGAGCCGAGCGTGAGGATCATGGGCAGCGCGGTGATCTCCTTGACTGAGCCGAACAGCTCATACGCGTACACGAGCGCAGGCGCTACCGCGCTGAGCGTGGCCAGCGCGGCCCAGCACCCGCGCAGGCCCATGCGACGCGCGAGCAGCCATGCGGGACCCGCGGCGGTGGCGAGCATGAACGCGTTGAACGGCTGGAACGCCCACATCAGCGAGAGCCCCAGCAGGAAGGCGCTGCCACCGAACAGCGTGTCCGCGCCGGAGGGGTAGCTGGTGTTGTAGTAGTCGTTGATGAACTGCCCGTAGGAGTTGCGCAGGTCCAGATGCGTGTAGTGCTGGCCGTGGCGGATAAGGAAATCGGCGCCGATCAGGTGCACGGCGGAGTCCGACAGCGTCATGAACGAGGACATGCTCACGCGCCCGGCGAGCAACACGGGCGCGAGCGCGAGCGCATAGGCGAGCACGGAGACGATGGCCAGCCATGCGGATCTACGCAGGCGCGTGAGGAACGCGCGCGCCCGCGCGCGCCCAAGCACGAACCCGGCGAGCGCGAACACGAGCATCAGGTATGGCGTGGCGGGCGCGAGGAAGTACGCGTAGGTGCTCAGCTGCGAGAGCGCGATCAGCGCGGCGGCGCCGACGGTGAGCAGCAGTGCCGGTGAGAGGAAGCGTCCGCTGATGCGATCGACGAACAGTCCTGCGCCTGCGCAGAGCGCAGCCAGCACGCATGGGTAGAGCAGCGTGGTGGCGATGAACATCAGCGCCCCTGCTGGAGTCGAACCAGCTGCCGCCGGGCTGCACGGTCGCCTCGAGGGCGGGCGCGCGCCATGCTACATAGCGCCCGAGCACGCGTTGCCTAGACTTCTCGGCAACCGGGCAAGGAGGGGTGGTGAGCGTCACTCCGGGGAGCGCCGTGCAGGCGAGTCCCGAACTGCAGGTCTCCAAGGCGTCCTCGCGGCGGGTGGTGTTCGCGGGACTGCTGCTGGTGATGCTGATGGCGGCGCTCGATCAGACGATCGTTGCGACGGCGCTGCCGACGATCGTGGGCGATCTGGGCGGGCTGAGCCACATCTCGTGGGTGGTGACCGCGTATCTACTGGCGCAGACGGCGGTGACGCCGCTGTACGGGAAGTTGGGCGACATGTTCGGGCGCAAGATCGTGCTGCAGGTGGGCCTGGTGGTGTTCCTGATCGGCTCGGCACTGTGCGGGATAAGCCAGAGCCTGGATGAGCTGATCGCGTTTCGCGCGCTGCAGGGCCTGGGCGGCGGCGGGCTGATGGTGAGCGCGCAGGCGGCGATCGGCGACGTCGTGCCCCCGAGCGAACGCGGCCGCTACACGGGCCTGTTCGGTGCGGTGTTCGGATTGGCGAGCGTGATGGGGCCGCTGCTGGGCGGGTTCCTGACGGGGCACCTGAGCTGGCGCTGGATCTTCTACGTGAACCTGCCGATCGGCGTGCTGGCGCTGTTCGTGCTCGCGGCGACGCTGCCTTCGGCCTCCCAGCGCGTGCACCACGTGGTCGACTACCTGGGCACGCTGCTACTCGCCGCCGGCCTCAGCGCGATCGTGCTTGCGACGTCGCTTGGCGGCAACTCCTACGCGTGGGGCTCGCCCGTGATCATCGGGCTCGCGGTCGGCGGCGTGCTGTCGCTGGTTGCGTTTGTGTTCGCGGAGCGCCACGCAAAGGAGGCGGTGCTCCCGCTGAGGCTGCTCACGAACCGCGTGTTCTCGGTGACAAGCGCAGTCGGCTTCGTGGTGGGCTTTGCGCTGTTCGGCGCGGTCACCTTCCTGCCGCTGTTCCTGCAGGTGGTGAAGGGCGCGAGCCCGACGGGGTCGGGCCTGCAGCTGCTGCCGCTGATGGGAGGTCTTCTGATCACGTCGATCGGCTCGGGGCAGCTGATCACCCGCACGGGCCGCTACAAGCCCTTCCCGATCGCGGGCACGGCCGTGATGACGGTGGGGCTGTATCTGCTCTCTACGATGGGCCCGTCGAGCGGCCATCTCGCGATCTTCGGCTTCATGTTCGTGCTGGGCCTGGGCCTGGGGATGGTCATGCAGGTGCTGGTGCTGGCGGTGCAGAACGCGGTGGACTACTCCGACCTGGGCGTGGCGACCTCGGGCGCGACGCTGTTCCGCTCGATCGGCGGTTCGCTGGGCACGGCGGCGCTGGGCGCGATCTTCTCCAATCGCCTGAGCAACCAGCTGAAGAGCGTCCTCCCGGCCGGCAGCGCGGGCTCGTCGCACGCGGCGAGCACGATCAGCGCGAAGGCGATTGCGAAGCTGCCGCCGACATTGCGCGACGGCTATCTGCACGCGTTCACGAACTCGCTGAGCACCGTGTTCGAGGTGGCGGCGGCGGTGGCGGTCGTGGCGTTCGCGTTCTCGTGGTTCATCCGCCAGCTGCCGCTGCGCGAAACGGTGGCGACGGGCGATCTGGGAGACACGTTCGCGACACCCCGCGACACGGACTCGCTGGCGGTGATCGTGAACAAGATCGGTCAGCTCGAGCGCCGCGAGGGCGCCCGCCAGCTCGTGGAACGGGTGGCCGCGCGGGCCGGCGTCGATCTGCGCCCGGCCGCATGCTGGCTGCTGGCGCGCCTGAGCGCCGAACCATCGGTGAGGCTCGAGTATCTGCAGCAGCGCACGCAGATCCCGTTGGAGACGCTCCACGATGCCAGAGACACGTTGCTCGAGCGTGGGCTGATCCACGCGACGCAGGCACCGGGCACATTCGAGCTGACCGCCGAGGGCCACGCGATCCTGGACCGTCTGACGGCGACGGGCGCCGAACGTCTGTCGGAGCTCCTGGAGTGCTGGCGCCCGGAGGAGCACCCCGACCTGGCGCGCCTGATCGGGACGCTTGCGAGGGAGTTCTTCATCGACACCTCGCCACTGCGCGGGACCCTGGCGGACCCGGCGACGACGAGCGCAGCCTGAGTGCCCCCGGCTGGATTCGAACCAGCGACCCTCGGATTAGAAGTCCGATGCTCTATCCGGCTGAGCTACGGGGGCAAGCAAGATTTGCCCCATGGTGCCGTACTTAGGCGCGCTTGAACAGAAATCTGTAAAAGTTCCATGCATGAGCCCTGTGGAGAGTGACGAGGAGGACCTCACCCGCAAGCAGCGTCGTGAGCACGCGCGCGCCAATCGCAAGGCGATGGAGGAGGCGGCGCTCGCCAACGCGATGCGCAAAACGCGACTCACCCAGCTGGGGATCGTCGTCGCGATCGTGGTGGTGGCGGTCGTCGTGATCCTGATCGCCAGCGGCGGCGGGAAAAGCAAAAGCAGCCTCACCAAGCACGAACAGACCTCGGTGACGAAGCAGGTCAGCACCCTGCTCGGGAGCATCCCCCAGAGCGGGAAGACGCTCGGTAGCCCGACGGCGCCGCTCACGCTGAAGTACTTCGGCGACCTCGAGTGTCCGATCTGCCAGAAATTCACGCTGGGGGCGCTGCCCACGGTGATCCAGAAATGGGTCCGCACGGACAAGCTGAAGATCGAATACCTCTCGCTCGAGACAGCGACGCGCGAACCGGAAACGTTCAAGCTACAGCAGGTGGCTGCCTATGCGGCGGGCAAGCAGAACAAGGCGTGGAACTTCATCGAGACCTTCTACCACGAGCAGGGCGAAGAGGACTCGGGCTACGTGACTGAAAAATACATCCAGGGCATCGCCAGCCAGGTGCCCGGCCTGGACCTCGCGCAGTGGAGCTCCGACCGCGGCGATACAGCACTCGCCAACGAAGTCGCCACGGATGCCCAGCTAGCGAACAACGAAGGCTTCACCGGCACGCCGTCGTTCCTGATCGGCAAGACCGGGGGCACGCTGAGCAAGCTCGAATACACGAACCCCGAAGAACCGGGCTTCGTGAACGAAGCCGTCGAAAAGCTCCTGTCTTAGGGACGTAGGCATCGCGATGAGCCCGCGGACGCTGAGGATCGTGCTGATCGTGATCTCCACGATCGGCCTCGGTTGGGCCACATACCTGACCTACGTGCACTACTCGGGCGCGGCGCCGTTGTGCTCGCTGAAGGGCGACCCGTGCGCTGCGGTCCAGAAATCGACGTACTCGGAGCTGATCGGCATCCCGGTGGCGCTGATCGGCGCGATCGGATACCTGCTGATCCTGGGCTCGTTGCTGGCCACGGACGACGAACGCGGTCGTTTCGCGACGGCGGCGCTGACCCTCGGGGGATTCGGGTTCAGCGCGTACCTGACCTACCGCGAGGTCTTCACGCTGCACAAAATCTGCGAGGACTGCGTGGCGAGCGCCGTGATCATGACGATCCTGGTGTGCCTGTCGATCTGGCGCTTCCTGCGTGGCGATCTGATGCTTCCAGGTGCGGGCATTTCGCCCGAGGACGATGGCCCGGACGCCGAGCCCGACGAGGGCTCTACAGCAGGGCCCGCAGCCTCGCTGCGCACCGCATCCTGAAGCTGTCAATCCGTCCACTGGTGCGGGATCCAGGCCGAGCAAGCGCGCGGAAACGCCGACGTGCTGAGCAAGGATGGGTTCACAGGTAACGAGCACGACGGTCCCAGCGAGCAGCGAGTCGACGCTCGAGGGCAAGGCACGCATCGCGCGCCTGTTCGAGATGACGAGCGACCTGCTGGCGACGATCTCCCTAGACGGGCACTTCACGCTGCTGAACCCCGCATGGGAGCTTTTGCTGGGCTGGGCGCCGGAGGATCTGCGCGGACGCTCGATGCGCGAGTTCATGCACCCCGATGACGCAGAGCAGACGCTCGCGCTGATGTCCGCAGAAGGCGGCGGCACGACGCAGCTGGAGGACCTCACGACGCGCTTCCGCCACCGCAACGGCTCCTGGCGCTCGCTGTTGTGGAGCGCGCGCCGCGACGGCGACACGTGGTACGCGGCAGCCAAGGACGTCACCGACAGGATCTGGCTCGAGCGCCAGGCCCTGCACGACCCGCTCACGCGCCTGCCGAACCGCCTGCTGCTAATGGATCGAGCCCGCCAGGCGCTGACGCGCTTGAACCGCAGCCGCGGCAACGGCGTGGTGGCGATGCTGTTCATCGACCTGGACAAGTTCAAGGCGGTCAACGACAACCTGGGGCACGACGTGGGCGACCGCCTGCTCGTGGGGATCTCCGAACGCCTGGCGGAGCTGATGCGCGACAGCGATACCGTGGCGAGGCTCGGCGGTGACGAGTTCGTGATCCTGGTGGAGGACATCGAAAGCGAGGGCGAGGCGCTGGCGCTCGCGGAGAGGGTCCTGGACGCGCTGGAGAAGCCGTTCGCGCTGGGCTCGTCGGACGTGCGCACGCTCGCCAGCGTGGGCGTGTCCGTGTCGAATCACCCGGATACGGATCCCGAGGCGATGCTGCGCGAGGCGGACGTGGCGATGTACCGCGCCAAGGGCGCGAGCGGCCGGCGCCTGGAGCTGTTCGACGAGCGGCTGCGCAGGGAGCTGAGCACGCACCTGGAGCTGGGAGGCCGCCTGCGCGACGCGCTGCCCCAACGCGAGCTGGTGCTCGCCTACCAGCCGATCCTACGTCTCGCGGGAGGCCAGGCAATCGGCGCGGAGGCGCTGCTGCGCTGGCGACCGAAGGGCGACGGGCGGCCGACGAACGCCGAGGTCCTGCCGTCCACGTTCCTGCCGCCAGCGGAGGAGAGCGATCTGATCGTGCAGATCGGAAACTGGGTTTTGCATGCTGCGTGCGCGCAGGCTGAGGTGTGGCGACGCAACGGGATTACGGTGCCGGTGTCGGTGAATATCTCCGCGCGCGAGATGACGGAGCTGGATCTGGCAGAGCGGGTCCGCGAGGAGCTCGCTTACTGCCGTCTGCCGGGGCGCGCACTGTGTCTGGAGATCAGCGAGGAGGCTGTGCTGCGCGACCCCGACCGCGCCCGCTCGGCACTGAAGGACCTCAAGCGCCTGGGCGTGCTGATCGCGCTCGACAAATTCGGCTTCAGCCAGCTGTCGCTGGGACTGCCGAGCAACATGCCGCTCGATCTGGTGAAGCTCGACCGCGGCCTGACGGAGAACTTCCACCAGGACAAGGACCGGCGCGCGATGTTCGCTGCGACGATCGCTCTGGCGAAGGAGGCGGGCCTGACGGCGGTGGCGGTGGGAATCGAAACGAACCGCCAGCTGGCGCTGGCGCGCGAGCTCGACTGCTCGGTGGGACAGGGCTTCCTGCTGCACGGACCGGCCTCGGCGGACCGCGTGCGCCTCAGAGGCACGGCAGGCTCTGTAACGTCCGCACCATGGCGTCCTCTCGTGCGACTACGCGGCAACGACGACCGCCGCTGAGCGACGAGCAGGCTGTCACACGCCAGAAGCAGGCTGCGGCGAAGGCTGCTGCAGAGCTGATCGAGGACGGCATGCGTGTGGGCCTGGGCACGGGGACGACGGTGGCGCACCTGCTGCCGGCGATCGCCGAGCGCGGCTGCAAGGGCCTGCGTTGCGCTGCCACCTCCCCCGCCACGGAAGCGGCAGCACGCGCGCTGGGGTTGAGCGTCGAGGACCTCGACGACCTTGGTGAGCTGGACATAGCGATCGACGGCGCCGACCAGATCGACCCGAGCGGCTGGTTGGTGAAGGGTGGCGGCGGCGCGCACACGCGCGAGAAGATCGTCGCCGTGAGCGCGCGACGCTTCGTGGTGATCGCCTCTGCGGAGAAGGCGGTCACCGCCCTGGCGCCGCCGGTTCCCCTTGAGCTGGTGGCGTTCGGAGCGCAGCGCACGCTCGTGGTGCTCGACCCCGCGCGCTCGAGGGACGTCCCCCCCAGCCCGGACGGCGGCGTGATCGCTGACTACTTCGGCGCGATCGGCGACACGCGCGAGCTCGCGGCGCGGCTGAGCGCCACGCCGGGGGTGGTCGAGCACGGCCTGTTCGAGCCTGAGCTGGTGAGCCTGATCCTGATCGCGCGCGAGGACGGCGTCGAGCGCCGCGTGGGCGCGAAGGCAAGCGACTGACCCCGAGCCGAGCGACTGACGACTTAAGGCTGGGCCTCGGCGGCGAGCGGCCGCAGCTCCTCCTCGTAGGACATCGGATGACGCGCGAGCACGCCGTCGTCGCCGATCACGTAGGCGCCCATGCGCAGCAGCGGCGGCGAGTAGACATGCAGCGTGACCGCTGGGTCCGAGCCGGCGTGGCTGACACGGTGGATGTCAGCAGCGGAGAAGTGGAAGCTCGCGCCGGCACGGAAAACACCCGTGCGCAAAGGCCCTTCGATCGCCAGGCGCTCCTCGCGGACAGCCCCGCTGACGACTGCGACAGCGCCGGAGGAGACGTCGTGGTCGTGAAAGCCGGTGTCGTGCTCGTCCATCCAGCAGATCAGCCAGGCGGTGACGTGCTCGTCCCAGAGCAGCTCCTCGTAGACCCGCTGGGTGGTGTCGTGCTTGACGAGATCGATCCACAGCTCGGGGCGCTCGGCCAGCTCGGCCACGAACGTTTCGAGCTCGGGGCCGGAGAGATCGCGTCCGCGCGGCCGTGGGACAGCGGATACGCCGCGAGGATCGACTGGCGGGAGCGCGACTCGTGGGTTTCGCGCAGCTGCGAGTGCGGGCGAGCTCATCTCACCAGCTCCAGGCACGCGGCGCCGAGCGCGCGACGGGTGCTGTCGAGGATCGGTGCCCAGTCGAGTCCGGCCGGCATTCCAAGCTCGCTGGGCTCGACGACCGGCCGGTCCGAGCCGTACAGCAACTGCTCGGGGCCGACGAGCTCCGCCATCACCTGGACCGCAGCGGGGCCGTAGGAGGAGGTCTCGTAGAAGACGAACGGGTCCGGGGTTGTGGGCTTGGGGCCACCACGAGAGCAGAGCCGCTCAGCGTGCAGCGGAGCGAGGCCGGCGAGCATGGAGAAGATCACGCGAAGCTTTGGGTGCGCGGGCCTTCCGGCGACCCGGAAAGCAAGCCACGCCTGCTGCACCCCAGCCACGTAGTCGGTGAGTGCGGGCCACCACAGTGGGTCGCCGAACGACGCCTGAACGGCCGCGGAGGCAGCGTGGGCGGCCTCGCGCGGGCCGGGGTGCACGAGCAGCGGCGCGCCGGCGGACTCCAGCCGGGCGAGCAGCGGACGCAGGCCAGCGAGGGCCTCCACGTCGGCGAGCGCGCCGGCGGGCAGCGAGAGCCCAACGCACCCACGCTCCAGCGCCCGATCCACGTCGTCGGGGTCTGCGCGGTCGAGCGCGATCGCCCCCCACACGCCGAAGGGCTCATCGAGCGAGAGCGCACCCTCGTGGTAGGCGTCGATCAGCGTGAGCGCCTCACGACGCGGGAGCCACTCGATGCCCAGCGGGCTCGACAGGCACACCAGCGCTCGATCGACACCGTCGCGCTCAGCCAGTCCTGCGCGTCGGACCGGGTCCTCGGACTCGAGGTCGATCACGTACGGTCGCTCACCGGCGAGATACAGAACGGTGAGCCCACTTTCGCGCCGCACGAAGGGCAGCTCGGCCCTTTCCTGGAGGGCCTGCACAAGCGGCTCGGTCCAGACGTGTTGATGTACATCGACTTTCATCAGATTTCCGATCTCTTTTATGGAGATTAGCACGTCGGCGGTCCAGTTTCGACCCTTATCGGCCGCTGTATCCGAACCCTGAGCGTCCGCCCCACCCTCGACACCTACAATTCGCTCTCCCCGGGGGACTGGTGTATCGGTAACACGGTGGTCTCCAAAACCGCAACGCGAGGTTCGACTCCTCGGTCCCCCGCTTTAGTCAGGCCCCGGATTTCCGGGGTTTTTGGCTTTCTGGAGCCGATTGCGGGGTGATGCTTCGCACCGCGGCGATCCCTTCGGTCCTAGGGATGCGCTCGAGGCGTTAGCAGACTGCCGTCCGCCGCCGCATGCATTGACCCCGGTGCGTGGCGCGCCGCGTGCACCCGAACAGCCCTTCAGGCCGGCAACAGCGCTTGCAGTCTCTCGCCCCATCGCACAGCCCCACCCAGCAGTAGCAGACACGGCCCCCGCCCAGCTGCTTATCAGGGGCTCCCGTAGCTAAAGCCGGGTGCGTGGGGTGCCGAAGGACACGTAGCCCGAGACAGGTCTTGTGACAATGCGCACTTTGCTTAGGAAGCCCTCCGCTGACCCACGCCAACGTCGGTGGCGACCCTGTGTGCCCGACTCGGCCTTGGCGCGACGGTTTCGAACAGCAGCCGGCTCCGGTGCGCAGGACGGCTTCCTCCTGATCGAAGTCGTGATCAGCGCTCTGATCGTCGGGCTGATCGTCGTTGGCCTCCTGAGCGGCCTCAGCGTGGCGAGCAACACGTCGGCGGACCAGCGGCGTCATGACGCGGCAGCCGTCCTGGCCGCCGAATCCCAGGAGCAACTGCGAACCGACCCGGCGAGCGCGCTGGAGGCCCTGGAAGTCACGCCACACGAATACACCAAGACCCTCAGCAGCACCAAATACACGGTCACGGAGTCCACGAAGTACATCAACAACGAAACGCAGGCCTCCGCATGCACCTCGCCCAGCGAAGCCAGCAAACAGAGCGGCAACTACATCCAGATCACCTCAGTGGTCTCTTGGGCGGCCGCCAACTCCACCTACCCCAAGGTCGAACAGTCGAGCATCGTGACGCCGCCGACAGGATCGGCACTCGAGGTCAACGCCATCAACGGCGCCAAACCCGAGCAGGGCGTAGCCGGTGTCACCGCCACGACGGAATACACGGGCGTGGAATCGAAACTGCCTACGACCGTGGAAGGCAGCACCGGCGCCAACGGGTGCATCGTCTTCGGCGCGATCCCGGCGACGGCGGCGACGATCAACGTAAACCCGCCGCTGGGCTACGTGACTCCTTCCGACTCGATCGTCATCCCCAGCGAAGCGGTCACCCTCGCACCGAACCTCACGACGCACAAGGAATACATCGTGAACCGCGGGGGCAGGATCACGGCCACGTTCACGCACGAAGGCAACGTCGTCAAGGGCGAAAGCTTCGTGGCCTTCAACAACGAACTCGCGTCGCCCAAGTATGTGGTCGGGAGCCCCACCTACACGTACGAAGCTGGGGAAGAAGAGCGCTACACGCCTCTCGCCAGCGCCGCCGTCACGAGCATCACGACCCCGGTCGACACAGGGTACCCCACTGGCAACCTCTTCCCCTGGCAGCAGGAATACTCGGTTTACGCTGGCGACTGCCCCAAGAACAGCGTCACGGAAACGGCAAACCCCGAACACCTCAAAAACCCCTCGGCATTGGTCGCACCGGGCGGCAGCGCGACCGTGACCATCCCGCTTTCCGTGGTCACGCTCACCGTTGACACCGGCACGAAAACCACCCCGGTCGGAACGACCGGCGAAGCGCTGCCGGTCAAGATCACAAATGCCGCCTGCGAAAAATCCACCGCGAACGACGCGACTGCGCCACTGTATGTCCACACACAGAAGCTGTCGTCCGGCCACCTCGAAAACCCCTATCAGCCCTTCGGCACCTTCAACCTCTGCGTCTACGACAAACAAAACAACACCAATTACACCGTCACGTATACCAACGCAACGGTAGGTGGCTCGAAACCCTTCATCTATCTCGGCTCAGGCAGCGTCGGCGAACAGACACTCGAAACCGCCACCACCTCCACGCAATGTTGACGCCTACACATCCATCTATCACTCGAGTATCCGACGCCTCGGGCTTCACGCTGATCGAAACGCTCGTGGCGATGATCAGCTCGACCGTCGTCGTGGGCGCGCTTTTCGCGATCTTCATCGTCGCGCTGCACCAGACCGCCAGGACCAGCGGACGCGTCGAAGCGACAGAGCTCGGCAACACGACGATGACCCGTTTGGTAGACGAGCTACATTCCGCCTGCATCGCTAGAGAATTCACACCGATACGCGAAAAAAGCAACGCAAACGAACTGATCTTCGTCTCCGGGGTGGGTAAGCAAGCCATCCTGACCAAAGCGTACCTACACAAGATCACCTACTCCACAAGCGCGCACACGCTCGTGGAAACTACCTGGCCGAACGTATCGACAAGCTCTTGGCCGAACTTTGAATTCAGCGAATCCGGCACGCCCACGACGGTGCGGATCGGCGAAAACATCACTCTGAACACAGGCGCAGTAGGCATCTTCAAGTACTACGGCTACTCGGAAAGCCCAGAAAGCGCAACCTCCACGAAAGCCGTCAGCACGCTCGAACAGCTGAAAGAAGGCTCAGGGGGCCTCGAAGGCAACGCTGCCAAAGCCTCCGCAGTCTCGGTCAACTTCACGGCAGGCGCTACGCAGTACCGGCAGTACAAACCGACGATCGAACTGAGCAACCAGGTCACTCTCGCGTTCACCGCTCCCAGCGCCGAAACCCCAATCCTCCAGAAACCATGCGAATGAACGTCATCCATAAACTCCGACCAATCGCGCGTGCCGAGGATGGCATAACGCTGATCATTGCGGTGCTCGTGATGTTCGTCGCCGGCCTACTCGTCGTCGCGGCGTTTACAGCCGCTGACGGCGACATTCAGCTGTCGCACGACAGCACGATTCAAAAGCAGGCGGTTTATGCCTCGCTTGCGGGCATCCAAGAGTACCAGTACCACCTGGAGAAGGAACCAGACTACTGGCAAACGTGCGAAGCGCCGTCCAGCACCGTGCCGGAAAACAAATACGAGCATTACGAAATCAAGTTGCTCGGCGCGAACGGCCACGAAACCTGCTCGACCTCGGCGCCGTTTGAAACGATGATCGAATCGAGCGGCGCCGCCGCGAACACCTTCCGCATCGAATCCATCGGCTGCGCCGGAAAGCAGACGATCACCAACTGTACGACCGCCGAGGAAGCGGAAAACGCGAAACACACGGACAACCTACAGGTGCGCAAATCCGTAGCGTCATTCAAGTCTACGGGCTTCCTGCAGTTCGTCTATTTCACACGCTACGAAGACGAGGACCCGGCGCTCTACGAACCGAAAGCCGACTGCGAAACCTACTACGAAACAAAAAGCGGGACGAAAACGACCAAACGCTCGTCGGAATGCGCGCTCATCGAGTTCGTCACCGGCGACGGCGTCAAAGGACCGATGCACACCGACGACAAGTCTGTGATGTGCGGTTCGCCGGAATTCGGCCGCACCGGTCGGAGTAATCCGGACAAGATCGAACTGAACGGAGGCTGGGTGAGCGTTTGTGGCGGCACGAACCCGATTTTCAACACCGCCTCGAAAAACTACACGGTCGGCAAAGAACTCATCCCGCCGACGAGCGACGAAAGCCTCAGCAGCTACGTGGAATCCGTCAACCGGTTCACGGGCACGACGCAGCTGACGCTCAACGGTACGACGAACAAAATTACCGTCGTGAACAGCGAAGGAAAAACAAGCACGATCAACTGGCCGGAAAACGGGTTGATCTACGTCGAAGCGGGCAAGAACAGCTGCGAATACAAATACACGTCACACGGCGCCGACGGCCCAGAGGAGAAGGAAGCTGAGAGCGAATGTGCGAACGTGTATGTGCACGGCACCTACAGCAAATCTTTGACGATCGCCGCCACGGACGACGTGATCATCGCCGGCAGCACCTACCCGACCAGCGTGGCTGGGAGCCTCGGCTCCGAACCTACGGGGACTGCGACGCTTGGACTGATCGCCACACAGTTCGTGCGTGTCTATCACCCCGTAGCGGAAACGTACAAAGCGAACAAATCCGGTAAAGGCGGCTACACCTGCAACAACGGAGACACCTACAAGGGCTCCGGCATTTGCGAATATGAAAACAGCCCCGAAGGATGCGACGCTCCCAACCTGAACGCGACCCAGGACGGAGAAGCCCTTGGCTACGGCTTCGGCACACAGGAAGACATCTGGATATACGCGGCGATCCTCTCGACGAAAAACTCGTTCGTCGTCGACAACTACAACTGCGGTAACCAGCTCGGCAAACTGAACGTCTACGGCGCGATCGCGCAGAACTTCCGCGGCATTGTCGGCACCTCCGGCAACACCGGTTACATCAAGAACTACACCTACGATGAACGCTTGGCGACTGACGAGCCCCCCTATTTCCTGCAGCCGCTGAACACCGGCTGGGAAGTAAACCGCGAGACGGCCGAGGCAGGCGGCTAGGCCTCGCGCTCCGCCCGACGGAGCGTCCGATTGGCGGAGTTCCGGTCGCGCTGCGGCGCTTTCATGCAGCGGCCCCGGTGGGCACGCCGTCGGAGACGCCCTTCTCTTCGCGCCCGTGAGGTCACTGGTCGACGTGCCGGTCCCCGGTTCTCGCCGATGTGCCCGTGCAGCGCACGAGGCGCAGGAGGGCTATAGATGTCGTGCAGGGATCGTTGTGAAGGTGCGTTCGAGATCACATTCCGCCGCAGCGCGTGTCACTCGAGCGCTTGGCGCCGCGTTGCTGCTGATCGGTCTCGTGGGACTCACATGCTTGCCCGCCTCCGCGGCTGGTGCTGTGGCCTCGACTGTGCCGGGCGTACTGTCACCGATACCCAGCGAGCCCGGCTCGCTGCAGGCTCAATTGGTGGAAACGCTCACACGTCCCACGAGCATCTCCAGCTACGGCGGCTGGGCTGCATGGAGCAGCTACGACCCAACGCATCGCGGCTACCAACTGGTGGTCCGAAACACGAGTGGCGAGGTCACGGTGCTCGGTATCGCCGAGAGCCCGCACCCGTTCGAAGTGAGCCTCGGACCACTTGCCGCCGGCGACGTCGGAGCTGTGTACCCGCGCTGCGACCAGGGATGCCGGCTGGAGGAGCTCGCGATTGAGTCGCCTGGTGCGCCTGAAACGCCGCTGGCTGTGCCCGGCGGAGGTTCGCTCCACCTACCTGCGTTGTGGAAGAACACAATCGCGTTCCTACGCGCGGTGCCCAAGGGCGGCGAGAGTCATCCCGTGGAAATGTTCGAGTGGACTCTGGGTGCGAAGCACCTGAAGGCGCTCGCTCTGCCACGCAACAGCCTCTCGCCGGCGCAGGTGAGCGCACAGCCCGAACTGCGCATCACGCAGGGCTACGTCGGGGAGATAACCGCTCTGGCGCTCGAGGGCACGCAGGTTGCCTACACCCGCGTGGTGCCGTGGGGAGAATGGGACAGGTCGGACCTCTGGGTGCAGCGCCCCGGGAAGCAGCCGCAGATGATCGACCGCATCGACACGGGCGGCGGTGCGATGTTCGGCACGCGTACCTACCTCACCCCGACGATCGCCGGCTCGTGGCTGTACGCCTATCGGCAGTACCACGAAGCAGGCCCCTGGGACGGCGATCCTGCTTGAGTCCGCTACAGCCTGACGACGAACACAGCGCAACAGGCGGAAGTCAACTTTGGCAATCAAGAAGGCTTTGAAGAAGACGAAGGGCCCTTGGACGCAGTGGCGCCCCTCGGCGCGGGCGCGATCTGGACGCTCCAAAACTCCCAACAGCCAGCGCAGGGCGCGTGGATACTGTCGCTGGCGAGCGTCAAATGGAAGCCGATCAGGCGGCCGCGCGATCCGCAGGCCGCGCCCAGCAGAGTTCGCGGCAGCTCAGGATCAATATGCGGGCGAGAGGACTCGAACCTCCAAGGCCTAACGGCCACCGGCTCCTAAGGCCGGCGTGTCTACCAGTTCCACCACGCCCGCGTGCTTGCTGGAGCGTACCGGGACCGCGCCAGCTTGTATGGTGCTGGGCGTTATGTCCTCGGTCCATGGTTCTGAGGCGCGCCAGGGCGTCGTTGTCACGCACCCGAACCGCGACAAGCCTGTGGTGCAGGCGACACGCGCGACGGTGGTGGTGCTGCTGCTCGTAAGCGTGGCGCTGCTGCTGATCATCACGATCGGCGGCTGGAGCGTGCTCGAGGGCGCGATCCCGCTGCAGATCGGATACATCGTCGTGTATCTCACGTTTGCGTTCTTCGCCGCGCGCTGGAACCGCGGGGTGCTGCCGATCTCTGCCGCGCTCGGCGTGCTGTTGGCGATCTTCGCGCTTGTGGCCGCGCCGGCGTGGTTCGACCGCGACAAATCCGGCTACGCGCAGCCGGCGCTGAACGCGGGCCTTTTGGGCGTGCTGACGCTGCTGGTGGTGCCGGTGCAGATCCTGCTGGTGACGTTCACGATGCGGGGCTTCTCACAGGGCTGGAACGTCGAGCTCGAGCGGCGCGAATCGGGCGCGGAGCGAGACCTGTACGGCGACGCGCCGCCCCAACCTGTCTGACCGAGCTCGACGGCCTCGGGCACCAGCCCGCCCAACCGTCGGCTCATTGCTTTGGACCGACGAATCCGTCGAGGCGGCTGACCGATTCGTGCCGCGCGATTGAGATGTTCCGTGCGTTCATCTGTCGCCACTCGATACCCAGAAGATCGCACGCCGCCGTGAATAGATCACGGATATCGCCGGAGGCGTTCGTGAAGTTGTAGCGCGGGTAAGCGTAGATCTTCCCGCCCGCCCTGACCCGGTTGAGGAACCGGCACCCGTCGGAGTGGATCAGGCCTCGAATGAACTTCCGCGGCTGCTCGTGGACGAGTTCTGCCTGCCAGTCGGCGAGCCTGATCGGACGCAGGTGCTTCGCGCCTCGGCCGTGCTGCGGGAACAAGCAAACGAGCTGGTTCGAGTAGACGACCACGACTCGACACCGGCTCCGAGGGTCAGGCTGATACGACAGGATCCTGTTGTGTGGGAATACCGCCTGCATCGAGCTCATACACTCGCTGGCTATGCCGGGCCACGCTAGGTCGAGGGCGATTCTGAGTCTCCATGTGCGTGGCATGCGATCGATCGACCCGTCGCCGAGGTACATCCCAAGGAGATAGGCATAGCTTGCGCGTGGAAGCGCCCTCGGCTCGTGTTCCGGATGACCACAGACGGCGCAGGGACACCCCGAGGGGAGTTCCGAACGCGGCCGCGACGAGCGGCGCCAGTCTCGGATCGTCGAGCGGGGAATCCCCGTAGCTCGAGCGATCTCGCAGTCGTTCAAGCCGGTGGCTCTGAGGACGGCCGCCTGGTTGTACTCGGAACTCGGACGCATGACGCAGGTGCGGCGGGTGGGATTCGAACCCACACGTCCTTACGGACAATGCGTTTTGAGCGCATCGAGTCTGCCGTTCCTCCACCGCCGCACGAAACCTCAGTTTAGTTCCGGAGGCAGCGTGCGATACCCATGCCTACACAAGACAATGTCTCACCGGCGCGTCAAACGCCGCCGACAAGCTCGAGCAGCGGCTCGGCAAGCTCCGGCGGCGCCACGAGGATCCCCCAGGGCAGGTTCTCGTGCACGGGCAACTCGAGCACGCGCAGGCCGGCGCGTTCGCAGATCAACGCACCCGCGGCGATGTCCCATGGCTTCACGGTCCGCTCGAAGTACGCGTCATAGCGCCCTGCGGCCGTCCACGTGAGGTCCAGTGCGGCGCTGCCGAAACGGCGGATGTCACGTACCCGTGGCACCAGACGCGCGAGCACCTGCGCCTGTGCCGCGCGGACCCGCGCGTCGTAGGCGAGCCCGGTCGCCACCATCGCCGTCGCCAGTCCACCGCCGCGCGCTCCGCCGTCCTCGGCGAGCCGGGGAGCAGACGCGTCCGCGCCGAGCGAGCGTGTGGCGCCGGCGCTCGTGAGCGTGGGAGTGGAGTCTCGGCTGGCGGCGAACAGCTCGTCGCGGTTGGGGTCATACACGGCGCCTGCGATCGTGCCCTGCTCGTCGCGGACGGCCACGCTGACGCACCATTGAGGGATCCCGAACAGGAAGTTGACGGTGCCGTCCAGGGGATCGACCACCCAGCTGAGCCCGCTGGTGCCCTCGGTGTGATCACCCTCCTCCCCCAGGAAGCCGTCGTGCGGACGACGCGCCGCGAGCAACTCGCGGATCATCTGCTCGGAGGCGAAGTCGGCCTCGCTGACGAGATCGGTGGGCGTGCTCTTGGCGCTGATGTCCTGCTCAGCGCCGCGACCCACGCGCTCGACCAGCATCTCCCCCGCGCTGGTGGCCGCCTCGATCGCCACAGCCAGCAGCGCGTCGGCGGGCGGCGCGCCCTCTCCGCGCGCGCCGGCTGCGCTCACGAGAACTCGGGCGGGCGCTGCTGCGCCCAGGGACGCTCGGCCTCGATCTGCCCGGCGAGCGACAGGAGCGTCGCCTCGTCGTTTGCCCGCCCGACGAGCTGCACCGCGCGCGGCAGACCATCTGCGCCGAACCCGGCGGGCACTGACGCGGCCGGCTGCCCGGTCACGTTCCACACGCCGTTGTAAGGGACCCAGCGAGCGACCGTGTTGAGCGTCCACAGCGCGCCGCAACCCTGCAGCTGCCCGATGCGCGGCGGCGGCGCGGCGGTGGCGGGCGTCAGCAGCACGTCGTGATCCTCGAACACGCTGTTCAGCCTCTGCGCGAACTGCGGCTCGGCGGCGAGCGAGCGATCGAGCAGCTTGCGGGGGATCAGGCCGCCCATGCGCGCCATCGCCCGTGTGCGGCGTTCCAGGCGCTCGGGGTGCGGGAGCGCCGCAGCGCCGTCGTGGATCCCGCGCAGGTAGCGCACGGTGACGGCGGGGACGGCGCCGGGGCCGTAGTCGGGGTCGCGCTCCTCGAGCTGGTGACCGAGCGAGCGCAACAGCTCGATCGTCTCCTGGAACGCCCCGCGTGCGTCCGCGTCGAGCTTCTCTATGCCGCCGGGCGGAACGCTCGTCGAGTAGGCGATCCGCAGCGGACCCGGCGGCGTCGCGGCGGATATCGAGAATGGGATCTCCGGAGCCGGCGCGCGGTCGGCGTCGAGGTCTGTCGCGCCTGAGGCGACGTCGTGGAAGAGCGCGGTGTCCGCCACACGGCGGGCGAGGATGCCCTTGACGGACAGTCCGTGCCAGCCGCGGGCGTGCGGCGCCATCGACACGCGTCCGCGCTGGGGCTTCAGGCCGAACAGGCCGCACCAGGCCGACGGGATGCGGATCGACCCGGCGCCGTCGGAGCCGAGCGCCGCGCCCACGAGGCCCGCGGCAACCGCTGAGGCGCTGCCCCCGCTCGAGCCGCCGGGCGCACGCTGCAGGTCCCAGGGGTTGCGCGTGGCGCCGAATGTGGCCGTCTCGGTGAACGGCCACATCATCAGCTCGGGCACGTTGGTCTTGCCGATGATCACCGCGCCGGCCTCTCGCAGGCGGCGCACGACCTCCGCGTCCGCGCGCGCAGGCTCGTCCTGCGCATTCGTGCCGCAGGTGGTGAGCTCCCCTGCCACGTCGATGTCGTCCTTGACGGCGATCGGGACCCCCAGCAGCGGGCGACTCGCCGACTCTCCCCCGGCTCCGCGACGCGCGTCGGCCTGTCCTGCTTCCAGGTGCGCGCGTTCGGCGAAGACGATCCGGAAGGCGTTCAGGCGCGGGTTGAAACGCGCGATCCGCTCCAAATAAAGATCGACAAGCTCGACGGAGGAGATCTCTCCCGCTGCGATCAGCTGCGCCTGGCGGGCAATTCCTGCATATGCGAGCTCAACGGCATCCATTGACGGCCCAATCTATTGGAAAATCACACACCGTCCGCCGCGCGCCCGCATACGATGACTTCGCGCGTCTTGGTGAGCCGGGGCCCGATCGCCGTAGCGATCGGTGGCTTCATCAGGCGCTCAGAGGAGAGCGCTTCGAACGAGCATCCAGGGGGAAAATCCGATGTCATATCCAGTCACCTTCGAGGTCGAGTACGTCGAGCGGCGCAGCAGACTGACCGCCTTCTTCCGCCTGCTACTGGCAATCCCGCTGGTGATCTGGCTGTACGTCTACGGGCTCCTGGCCTCGATCGCAGTTGTGATCGCGTGGCTTGCGATCGTATTCACCGCGCGCTACCCGCAAGCGCTCTACGACTTCGTTGCTGGCTACACGCGTCTTCTCGCGCGCTTCACGGCGTACGCGTCCTTGCTCTGCGACCCCTATCCCCCGTTCAGCGGATCGGACGACGACGCGTATCCCGTGCGCATGCGCTTCCAGGGGCCGCTCGAGCGCTACAGCCGACTGAAGACGTTCTTCCGCGTGCTCCTGGCGATCCCGATCGTGATCCTGCGCTATGTGATGAACCTGCTGTTGGAGGCCGGCGCCGTTGCTGCGTGGGCCGTGATCCTGATCACCGGCAAAATGCCCCGGGGTCTGTTTGACCTGATGGTGCTGGCGAACTCCTACATGGCGCGCTCGGACGCCTACCTGCTCCTGCTGACGGAGACCTATCCGCCGTTTCAGGATGAGCAGACGCGTACGGCGGGGTCAGCTCTCTAGCGACCGAAGCAAAAGGCAAGAGCGACTGCGCGCCCCGTCACACCGGCGTGATGGCGTTGTGCTTCTCAGGCCACACACGTGCCTTGGAAGCAGCGTGTCCGAAGCGACGCACGAGCTCGCCCCGCAGCTCTCCCGGCTCGACGACGGCGTCGATCACGAGCTCTGAGGCCAGGTGCAGGATGTCGATGTCCTGTGAGTACTCCTGACGCAGCTGCTCGGTGCGTGCGGCGCGCTCATCCTCGTCATCGATCGCCTGCAGCTGGTTGAAGTAGACGGCGTTGATCGCGGCCTGCGGGCCCATGACGGCGATGGACGCGCTGGGCAGCGCGATGCAGCAGTCGGGGTCGAACGCGGGGCCTGCCATCGCGTACAGCCCTGCCCCGTAGGCCTTGCGCACGATCACGGAGATCTTGGGCACGGTGGCTTCGCTGACAGCGCTGATCATCTTGGCGCCGTGGCGGATGATCCCGTCGCGCTCCACCTTCGTGCCAATCATGAAGCCGGGCACGTCAGCGAGGAACAGCAACGGCACGTTGAAGGCGTTGCAGCACCAGATGAAGCGCGCGGCCTTGTCCGCTGAGTCACCGAACAGGACACCGCCCTTGTGCTTGGGCTGGTTCGCGACGATCCCGATCGCGCGGCCGTCCAGGCGCGCGAAGCCGACGACCAGCTCCTTGGCCCAGCGCGGCTGGATCTCCAGCAGCGAGCCCTCATCTACGAGCTGGGAGATCAGCAGCTTGATGTCGAACGGCTTGTTCTCATCCGCGGGGATCAGTTCGGCGATGCCCTGCCCGTCCGGAGCACCCGCCGCCGAAGCGCCGATGTCGAGCGCGGGCGGCTCGAGCTGGGGTGGGTGGGACCTCCAGTTCGTGGGCAGATAGGAGAGGTAGCGGCGCGCGAACTGGATGCCCTCGGCGTCGCTGGAGACGAGCTGGTGCCCGCAGCCGGAGACGCCGGTGTGCATGCGCGCGCCGCCCATCTCCTCGAGGCTGACCTTCTCGCCGATCACCATCTCGGCCATGCGTGGCGAGCCGAGGTACATGGAGGCGTTGCCCTCGCGCATGATCACGATGTCGCAGAACGCGGGGATGTAGGCGCCGCCGGCGGCTGATGGACCGAACAGCACGCACACCTGCGGCACGAGGCCGGAGAGCTTGACCTGGTTGTGGAAGATGCGCCCGGCACCGCGGCGGCCGGGGAACATCTGCACCTGCTCGGTGATGCGCGCGCCGGCGGAGTCGACGAGGTAGACCATCGGAATCTGCAGCTCCAGGGCACGCTCCTGGATGCGCAGAATCTTCTCGACCGTCTTGGGTCCCCAGGACCCGGCCTTGACGGTGGGGTCGTTGGCCATCAGCGCGACAGGACGCCCTTCTATCTCCCCCACCCCGGTGACAACACCGTCTGCGCCGAGGCCGTCGCCGTCCCAGTTGGCGAGCAGCGCCTCCTCCGCGAAGGACCCGTCGTCGAGCAGGAGCGCCACACGCTCGCGCACGGGCAGCTTGCCCTGCTCGATCGCCTTCTCGTGGTGGCGCTCCGGTCCCCCGGCGAGTGCGCGCTGGCTGGCGCTGCCGAGTGAGCTCACCGGCGGGCCGTCACCAGGGCAGCCCGCGCGGGCGGTGCCGGTGGCGGCCTCCGCGGGCGAGCCGCCGTTCGTGGCGCGCCTGTAGCCGCGCGTGCACGACCTCGAGATCGGAGCCGGGTCCGAGCAGCGCCCAGGAGTCGCGGATCACGGGCAGCAACGTGAGGCCGATGATCCAGCCGGGCCAGAAGGGCGTGTGCGCACCGACGGCCAGCCACACGCCGACGCTGGTCGCGGAGACGCCGATGCTGCCGCCGGCCTCCTGCGCGAGACGGCGTCGCAGCTGCCCCTTGCGTTTGCGCAGCGCGAGCGCGACGGACGTCGAGCTGACGGGCAGATCGGCACGCAGCGCATCCAGATCGGCACGCGTCATTGCGCGGTAGGCGCTGCCGATGCGCTCCTCCATCTCCTCCGAGGAGAGCCTGCCGGCGAGCGCGTGCTCGCGCAGCTCCTCGACCAGCTGCTCGCGGTCGGCGTCGGCGACGCGCAACTGAGAGGGATCGGTCATCCCCTGGAATGTAGTCCAGACAGACCCCGCCCGCGAGCTCAGAGCGCGGCATTGGGCTGGGGCGTCTCACCTGAGTAGTCGTAGAAGCCC
>DATBZG010000057.1:0-14178 GCA_036513335.1 Solirubrobacteraceae bacterium
ATGATCGACCCGCGCGAGACGCGCGAGACGATCTGCCGGGCGCTTGAGATGTCGCAGAACAAGAAAATCGAGCGGCCCTGGAAGCGACACGGCGTGGTGCCGGTATGACCTCTTTCAAACTCCGTATCACCATGGCGCACCAAAAGCAAAAGCAGACACACAAACCATGGCCGACACAGTGAGGTCACACACCTGATGAGCCTCGACCATCCCGTAGTCATCACCTGCTCGATCTCGGGTGCGATCGCGAACCGCGCACAGTGCCCGGCGATCCCGTACACGCCGGAGGAGTACGCGGCGGAGGCGCGGCGGATCGTGGACGAGGGGGGCGTGCACATTCACATCCATGCGCGCAAACCGGACGGGACCCCGTCATATGAGGTGGAGGACTTCCAGGCGATCTCCGATGCGATCCGCGCGGAGGTGGGCGACGCGGCGATCATCAACTTCTCCACGGGCACGATCGGCGTGCCGGTGGCCAAGCGCATCGAGTACCTGCGGGCATGTCGCCCGGAGGTGGCGGCGCTGAACATGGGCTCGATGAACTACGCGAAGTACTCGCGCTCGAAAAAGCAGTTCGTGTTCAACATGGTCTTCGAGAACCCGTTCGACGAGATCATCGAGCTGCTGGAGGCGATGAACGAGATCGGCATCAAACCGGAGCACGAGTGCTTCGACGTGGGCCACGTGGGCAGCCTGGCGCCGCTGATCGACATGGGCGTGCTGAAGACGCCGCTGCACGTGGACTGCGTGATGGGCGTGGTGGGCGGCATCCCGCCGACGGCGCGCAACCTGGCGGCGATGGTGGACAACATCCCGGAGGGGGGAGGCGGGGGGGTATCCAATCATTGGGGCGTGATCGGGATCTCGCGCGACCAGTGGATGCTGGTGGCAGCGGCTTTGACGTTGGGCGGCTCGATTCGCGTGGGCCTCGAGGACAACCTGTACCTGCCGAGCGGCGAGATGGCGAAGTCCAACGGCGAGCTGATCGCAAAGGCCAGGCAGATGACCGAAGACGTGGGTCGCAGACCGGCGAGCGTGCAGGAGGCCCGCGCGATGCTGGCTGTGCCGCAGCGCGAGGGGAGCCTCGCGTGAACATCATCTTCAGAGGCGGCCGACCGGCCGCCGGGTGCGTACGCGCGGCGGTCCCGAGGTGAGCCTTCCCCTCGAGGGAATACGCGTCCTGGACCTCTCGCGCCTGCTACCGGGCGGCTTCTGCTCGTTGCTGCTGGCGGACTTCGGCGCGGACGTTGTGAAGATCGAGGACACGGGCATGGGTGACTACATCCGCTGGTCCCCGCCCTATTACGAGGGCACGCACGACAGCGCGAAGTCGGCGCTGTTCCTGTCGCTCAATCGCAACAAGCGATCCGTCCGCCTGGACCTGAAGAGCGACGGCGGGCGCGAGGCGCTGCTGGCGCTGGTGCGCGACGCGGACGTCGTGCTGGAGTCCTTCCGGCCGGGCGTGCTCGACCGTCTGGGCGTGGGCTACGAGCGCATGCGCGAGGAGAACCCTGGGATCGTGTACTGCGCGATCTCCGGCTACGGCCAGACCGGCCGGAAACGCGACGCGTCCGGGCACGATATGAACTACCTCGGCCTGATCGGCCTGCTGGGCCTGACGGGCGCAGGCGGGGGGGAGCCGGTGCAGGCATCCGGGCAGATCGCGGACCTGGGCGGCGGTGCGCTGATGGCGGCGTTCGGGATCATGGCGGCGCTGCGCGAGCGAGATGGCGCGGCTGGCAGAGATGGACATGCCGCCCAGCCCGGCTCGGGCGAGGGTCAGATGGTGGACGTGTCGATGTCCGACGGTGCGCTGTCGTGGCTCGCGATGGTGGCCGGTGCGTACTTCGCGGACGGGGCGGTGCCGCGCCGCGGTGATCTGCCGCTGGCGGGAGCGTTGGTCTGCTACCGCCCGTATGAGTGTGCGGACGGCTGGGTATCGCTGGGGGCGCTGGAGCCGAAGTTCTGGCAGGCGTGGTGCCGCGGTGTGGGTCGCGAGGACCTGGTGGCGATGCAGTTCGAGCGTCCGGGCTCCGACGCGCACGCGCAGGTGCAGGAGATCTTCAAGGGCCGCACGCGCGCGGGGTGGGAGGCTTTTGCGCGCGAGCACGACTGCTGCCTGGAGCCGGTGCTGGAGCTCGACGAGGCGCTCGACTCCGAGCTGGTGCGGGCGCGGGAGATGGTCGTGGAGCTGGACCAGCCGGGGGCGGAGCGCCCGGTGCGCCAGCTGGGCATCCCCGTGAAGCTGACGCGTACCCCGGGCGAGCACGCACGGCTGCCGGGGCCGGCGCTGGGCGAGCACACGGAGGAGGTGCTGGTGGCGGCGGGCTACTCGCCCGAGCAGGTGGCGCAGCTGCTGGAGTCGGGCGCGGCTGCGGGCCCGGCCGAATCGATCCCAGGCGCGTTGTTCCGCGCATGAGCGTCGGCGCGAGGCGATGAGCGCGGTTGCGCCGCTCGCCGGCGATTCCTCCGGGCGGCCCGCGCTGCTGAAGATGAGCGAGCTGGCGACGCGTTCGGGCGTGAGCCCGGGCACGATCCGTTACTACCTGCGCGAAGGGTTGCTGGGGGAGGGGAGCGACGTGGTGCGCACCTCGCGCAACATGGCCTACTACCCGCCTGAGTACGTGGAACGGATCGCGCTGATAAAGCGCCTGCAGGAGGAGCGCTTCATGCCGCTGCGCGTGATCAAGGGCGCGCTCGAGGAGGACCCGGAGCGAGTGCGCGCGCTGATCGAGCTGGAGGATCGGATCCTCGAGCGCGCGCTGATCAACGCGGAGGACCAGGGTCGCGTCTCGCGCAAGCACGTGCGCGAGCGCTACGGGGTTCCACGCAACGTGCTCGAGCGCCTCGCGGAGATCGGCGTGCTGACGCCCAACAAGCGCGGCTACGACCGCGACGACGTGAAGATCATCGAGGCGATCGCGAGCTTCCGCGCTGGCGGCTACGAGGAGGCGCTGGGATTCACGGTGTACGACACGCTGCGCTATCGCAAGGCGCTAGAGCCGTTGGTCGAGGAGGAGGTGCGCGCGCTGCTCGAGCGGTTGGCCGGCGAGGTGGACGTGGAGCGGGCGATGGAGATCGTGGCTGCGGGCACCGAACCGCTGCGGGAGCTGATTGGGGCGATGCACTCGAAGTTGCTGCTGGCTGCGCTGCGCCGACACCGCGCAGCGGAAACGCTCTGACCCGCTCGCGCGTCGATGATGCGACGGGTCGCTCCTGGGCCTGCGAGAGCGCGAGCGTTATGCTTTATAGATTGACTGACCAGTCAATCTATTCTGGTGTGGGCTCGATGCGGGATCTGCGGGCGTGGGGATCGCGGAAGGGGATGCGCTTGTGAGGGTCGCGGCAGTTCAGCTCAACTCGACCGCCGATCAGGTCGCGAACATGGCCGCGGCCGACCGCCTCACGCGCGCCGCTGCGGCCGATGGCGCGCAGCTGATCGTACTGCCTGAGAAGTGGACGGCGATGGGCTCGCAGGAGGACCTGCGCGCGAGCGCGGAAGGGTTGGACGGCGCGGCGATCGAGTGGGCGCGAGCGATTGCGCGGGAGCTGAGCGTGGATCTGGTGGCGGGCTCGATCCTCGAGCGCGTGCTCGGTCAGGAGAAGCTGGCCAACACCTCGGTGCATGTGGACCCGCGTGGAGAGGTCCGCGCGACCTACCGCAAGCTGCACATGTTCGACGTGGAGGTTGGCGGTCGCTCCTACCGCGAGTCGGAGCTCGAGGAGCCGGGCGATGAGATCGTGATGTCGAGGACGGACGGCGGCGTCGAGCTGGGCCTGTCGATCTGTTACGACCTGCGCTTCCCGGAGCTCTACCGGATCCTCGCGGTGCAGGGCGCGCGGGTTGTGACGGTGCCCGCGGCGTTCACGTTGACGACCACGCGCGAGCACTGGGAAGTGCTGCTTCGGGCGCGCGCGATCGAGAACCAGACGTTCGTGATCGCGGCCAACCAGGTGGGCGAGCATCCAGCGGGCCAGCGCTCGGGCGGACGCTCGATGATCGTGGACCCGTGGGGCGTGGTCCTCGCGCAGGCGCCGGACAGCCCGGGTCACATCGTTGCTGACCTCGATCTCGCAGGCCAGCAGGAGATCCGCGCGCGCCTGCCCTCGCTTGCGAATCGACGCCCGCAGGCCTACCGCTGGCCGGTGCAGGAAGCCGTGCCGGCATGAGCGCTTCGAGGCCGCGCATGGCGCGTGGCAAGGATGCCCCGGACAAGCGCCGTCTGATCCTGGACGCGGCGGTGCGCGTGTTCGCGCGCCAGGGCTTTCATGCCTGCCGCGTGTCGGACATCGCGGACGAGGCCGGCGTCGCCTACGGGCTCGTCTACCACTACTTCGCGTCCAAGGACGAGATCCTGGACACGCTGTTCCTGGAGCGCTGGCAGGTGATGCTGGAGCTGATCCGCGAGGTGGACGGCGCATCCTCCCCGGACGGCGAATCGATCCCCGTGCGCGAGAAGCTGCTGGCGATCGCGTCGTTCATCGTCGACAGCTATCAGCACGACCCGGACCTGATGAAGGTGATCATCGTGGAGGTGACGCGCGCGGCGAACTCGTTCGGCAACACGCACATCGCCACGATCCGCGAGGCGTACGACTTGATCGGCGGGATGATCACGAAGGCGCAGGAGCAGGGTGTGTTCAAGGAGGAGATCGACGCACGCTTTGCGGCGATGGCGTTCTACGGCGCGATCGAGCAGCTTTTGACGGGCTGGATCTTCGGCCTGCTGCCGCAGGACGACGGCTATTTCGAGCGGGCGAAGTGGCTGGTCGTGGAAACCGTGTGCGGCGGGTTGGAGACTGGCGTCGCCGGTCGCGCAAGCGTCGGTTGAGCGAATTCGCGCCACGATTCGGGACGGGGCACGTGACGAGTTATGTGGGCGACCCCGGCGGGCAATAGACTGCCGAGATCATGGAGAACGAGATGCTCAAGCGCCTGATGTGGCAGGGCGTGCTGGCGGGGGTCAGTACGCTGGTCGCGATCGCCGCAAACCGCGTGGCGGCGACGGTGTGGAGGCGCGTGTTCGACGAGGACCCGCCGGAGTGAGCGAGCAGTTCCCACCGCCGCCCGGCGAGCGTAGCGACGGCGCCCAGCCGCAGAACATCGCGACGGCGATCACGGAGGTTTCCGAGCGCGCAACGCTGCTCGTCCGTGAAGAGATCGAGCTGGCGAAGGCGGAGGTCACAGAAAAGGCAGCCAAGCTGGTGAAGGGCGCGGTGGTGGGTGTCGCAGCTGGCGTGTTCTTCATGACAGCGCTCGTGTTCGCGCTGGTGGGATGCGCGTGGCTGTTGTATTTCTACCTGCCGGTCGGTGAGTTCGCCTACTTCTGGGGTTTCTTCGCAATGGCTGTGATCCTGGTGATCCTCGGTGTCATCGCCGGTCTGATCGCGGCCAAAGTGGTCAAAAAAAGCTCGCCGCCGGTGCCGAACATGGCGATGGAGGAAGCGCGCAAGATCCGCGAGGCGGTCAGCGGCGACGGCCAGCCGAGCACCCCGGCCGCCCCCGTGCCGGCGGGAGGCAAGGTCTGATGGCGCAACGCACCCCGGCGCAGATTCGCAGCTCGATGGAGGCCAACCGCGCGGAGCTCGCCGTATCGGTCGCACGGCTGCGCGGCGAGGTCACGCGCGCGACCGACTGGCGCGCGCACGTGGAGCGCCACCAAACGGAGATAAAGGTCGGCGCTGCGGTAGTTGGTCTGATGTTCGGCATACGCATGCTACGCCGACGCCGTCGCTGAGCGACGGATCAGACGAGCAGCGCGCGGGGGATCGCGCCGACGCCGATCAGGCCGGGGCCGGTGTAGGTGCCGATCACGGGCCCGACCTCTGAGGTGAAGACGGGCTCCGAGTCGAAGATCTCACGGCAGCGCTGAATCAGGCGCTGGGACTGCTCGGGCGCCTGGATGTGCTGCACGACCCAGCCGTCGGCACCGCTGTCGCAAAGGTCCTGCGCGTAGGCCACCATCCGCTCGAACGCTCGGCCGGCGGTGCGCACACGCTCGACGGGCACGATCTCGTACTCCAGCGAGAGGATCGGCTTGATCTTCAGCGTGCCGCCCAGCCAGGCCTGCGCCTTGCCGATCCGCCCGCCGCGCTTGAGGTACTCCAGCGTGTCCAGGCAGAACCAGATGCGAAGCGCCTTTCGCGTCTCGCGCACGCGCTCCACGACCGCGGCGAGGTCGGCTCCGGAGCGGGCCGCGGCGCAGGCTGCGAGCACGAGCAGGCCCATCCCGCCGCAGGCGGTTTCGCCATCGATCACGGCCACACGTTCGCCAAGGCCGCGCTCCGCCAGTAGCGCGTGCGCCTGGTGGGCTGCCTCTGTGGTGCCGGATATGCCGCCGGCGAGGTGGATCGAGACGACGTCGTGGCCCGCGTCGATCAGCGGCTCCCAGACTGCGAGGAAGTCGCCGATGGACGGCTGCGAGGTGGTCGGCAGCTCCGGATCTTCGCCCAACCGCTTGTAGAAGGCGTCGAAGCCGTCCATTTCCAGCTCGCGCTCGGGTTCTCCGTGCCAGCCTACGTAGAGGCTGACCTGGTGCGCGCCTTCGTGATCGGCGAGCGTCCGGGGGAGGTAGTGGGTGCTGTCGGTTGCGACCGCGACTGGAGCCATGCGGCGCGGGACGCTACCGCAATGCCTCCGCGAGCTCCCCCGACTCGTACATCTCGGTGACGATGTCGCAGCCCCCGAGCAGCTCGCCGTCGACGAACAGCTGGGGAATCGTCGGCCAGTCGGAGATCGCGGTGAGCTCCTGGCGGATGCGCGGGTCGGGCAGTACGTCGACGGCGGCAAACGGCGTGTCCAGCGACTGCAGCGCGGCGACGGTGCGCGCGGAGAAGCCACAGGCGGGCGCCTCGGGCGTGCCCTTCATGAAGAGGATCACCTTGTGTTCGGCGATCGCGCCGGCGATCGCGTCGTGGATCGGGTTGGACTCATCGCTGGACACGGGAGCACCGGGCGGTTGGCTGGCTGACATGGGTAGCGGCTCGAACTGGCTGGTGGACATGGGGAGGCTCCTGGCTGTCAGGGGGTGGGAATCTTCGATGGGAGGAGGGTCTTCAGCGCGAGCGCGTGAATCGGTCCGCCGATCTCTGATCCGAAGACCTCATAGACGAGGCGGTGTTGCTGCACGCGGCTGAGGCCGTCGAAGGCGTCGGCTGTGACGGTCGCGCTGAAGTGATCGCCGCCACCGGTGTAGTCCTCCACCTCCGCGTGCGCTCCGGGGATCGCTGCTTCGATGCGCTGCTTGATGTCCTGCGCTGAGGGCACGACCCCAAGATTAGAAGGTCTCGGCGGCGGTTGGAGGTGGGTCGATCCGGAGGATCGGCGCTTGGCGGCGGCCGCTATACTTTGGAAAGTCTTGAAGCCAGCAATTAGGAGCGACGCGATGATCGAGATCACCGACAAGGGCGCCGAGAAGGTGCACGAGTTCCTCGCCTCTCAGCAGGCGGACGTGAGTGTGGCCGGGCTGCGCGTGGGCGTGCGCGGCGGTGGCTGCTCGGGCTTCCAGTACCAGCTCGCGTTCGACGAGCAGCGCGAAAGCGACCTCGTGTTCGAGAGCCACGGCCTGAAGCTGCTCGTGGACCACGAGAGCCTGCAGTTCGTGAGCGGCTCGACGATCGACTACGAGGAGAGCCTGCAGGGTGCGGGCTTCAAGGTCAACAACCCCAACGTGGTCGCCGCCTGCGGCTGCGGCTCCTCGTTCCGCGTGGCCGAGGAGGACCAGGTCTCCGCAGTCTGAACCCTTGCCCGCGCGATGCGCGTGGGGATGTACGGGCGGTGTGGCGAAGGGAACGTCGGGTGATGCTCCCCGGGTGCCCTGAGACGTAGGGTGGCTGGGTGGCGATCCTGCCCCAAACGCTGCGAAGCCTGACGCCGGCGCGCATGCGCGACGACGTACGGTTGCGCGCGATTGCTGTGGGGCTGGGAGCGATACCGCCGCGCACGATGCACTCGCACGAGGACGTGCGCGTGCTGCTCGACGCGGCGCGCGGCGCACAGCGGGCCGTGGAGATCGGCGTCTATGAGGGAGCGTCTGCGTTGGCGCTGCTCGAGACGCTCGGCCCCGACGCGGAGCTACATCTGATCGATCCGTTTGGCTCGCACCCCGACGCGCTGCCGGGAGGCTGGGGGGCGACCGAGTGGGCGACGCGCCGCGCCGTTGCCCGCCAGGCGCGCCGGCTTGGCGAAATGGCGCCACGCGTCGAGTGGCACGTGGCGCTCTCCCACGATGCGGCCGCTCGCTGGCAGGGTCCGGTGGACCTGGTCTTCATCGACGGCGATCACTCAGAGCAGGGTTGTGAGCTCGACTGGTCGCAGTGGCATGGTTTCGTTGCGGTCGGAGGGCGCGTCGTGTTCCACGACGCGCGCGCGGGGGAGCCGGGCGGACGCGGCCTGCCGGGGCCGACGGCGGTTGTGAGCAGACTCTTTCGCGCGGGTGGCGCGAAAGACTGGGAGATCATGGCGGAGGCGGACCGCACCGTCGCCGTGCGCCGTTTGCACTGACGCGTGGGCACGGCATTAGGGCTTGACCGCCAGCCAGGAAGGCTTGACCCCGGAGATGCATCTTGACGGCGGGTCTGCGCCTGTGGTACGGTCGCGGCGACATGATGTCAAGCGTCGCAGAGGGGTGCGGACTGCCCAGGCCTTTGGCAGGATCCCAGCTTCCATCAGGGGGTTCGGGGCAGAGGGTCTCGACGCGTTATGGGCTTGACCTTGACTCACAGGACGTTTTCTGGCAAGGTCGGCCGCACATTGCTGTTGGCATGAGGGACGGCCAACGGCTATGACTGGCTTCGGGGCGATGTTGTCCTGAAGAGGGGATTCCGGGGTCGGTCGTTCTATTCCTAGAGGGAAAAGGAGCAGTGAGCAGATGAAACGCACTAGGATCATGGGGCTCTGCGTCATGGCCGCTCTTGCTGCATTCGCGCTGAGCGCGATGGCCGCATCGAGCGCCTCCGCAGGGACGTACAAGGACTGTGTCGCTCAGAAGAAGGGCGAATACACGAACGCAACTTGCAGCACGAAATCGGCCAAGGCTAAAAAGGGCAAGTACGAACTGGCGCCGGTAGCCACGTGTGTCGCGATGAAGAAGGGCGAATACACGAACGCGACCTGCACCACGAAATCGGCCAAGGCCAAAAAGGGCAAATACGAAAAGGCGAGCAAACTGGGCTACACCACGGCAACGGGTGAAGCCAAGCTTGAAACGCCTTCCCTGGGCGGCACGGTGAAATGCTCGGCCAGCAAAGGCTCGGGCGCAATCACCGGTCCGACAACGGGAACGCTGCAGGTGACGTTCACCGGCTGCGAAACCAAAGGCGTGCCCTGCGAGAGCGGCGCGACCCTTGGCGCAATCTCGACGTTCCCGCTTGAAACCGTTCTCATTGACCACGGTACGAAAGGTCTCGGCGGTAAAGGCGAACCGCTGGCCGGCGAAGTTTGGACCGACATCAAGGGCACAGCAGCCAACGGTGGCGTCCAGGCGATCTTCGGCTGCGAAGGTGTCGGATACCTTCGTTCGACGGGCACGCTCGCAGGCGTCGACGGTGGGGTCAACAAACTGTCCTTCACCGGTACGACGAACTTCGAAAACGGTCTCGGCGAACAGGACCTCGAAACAGCAGCCTCCGCGAACCCGACGTTCCCGGCGGGAGAAACCCTCGGGCCGTTCGCTTCGACTGAGGTCACGAAAAGCACCACCACGTTCGAAAAAGAAGTGGATGTCGCTTCCTGATCGGACGTAGCAATTCCCGTCCGGTGTTTGTTACCGGATAGCTAGTAGACGGATAGCTAGTAGACGACAAGGCGTGCGCGAAGTCATCCGGCTTCGTGCACGCCCTTGTTTTGACGGTTGACATTCGGTGCGACGCCACATCGACATGCACAACATCGTGCTAGCCCACGATGCTCCGTCTGACAGTTAGCGACGCCGAGATCTACAGCTCGCTCGTGTGCTGGCTGTTCGACCAGCAATTGGTGCGCACGTTGAGGTTTGACAGGCAGGTCCTGAGCGCTAGACTTTAGAGAAGGATTGAAGTACCAGGGGACAAGTGACCATGGATGGGTGGGAGCGGAGAGAGGGTGGAGGGTGACGGCGGAGGTTGACAGCGCGGATGGCTGTTCGGGAGATTTCGGTGGCTCGCGTCGCTCGGCCCCGCGGACGTTTCTTTTCGTCCGTCGCGGTGTACGGCGCGGCGCGGCGGTTCTCTGTGTCGCTTCCGGGGCGTTCCTGCTCCAGGGCTCCCCTGCGGTTGCGATAAGCCAGCGCGGACACGAATTCGGCTTCCGCTTCGGCGCGTTCTCTGACCCTTCGGGCGTCGCTGTCGACGATGCGAGTGGCGACGTGTACGTGGCGGACGCCAAGAAGAAACGAGTCGAGGCGTTCGAACCTGTTGTCGTCGGCGGCGAACTGAGCGAAGAGGTCGAATTGCCGTCCTGGGAAACGACGGCGATCGCCTCACCCGAAGCGGTCGCGGTTGACAACTCCGGCGAAAGCACCGATCCCTCGAGCGGTGACATCTATGTCGTCAGCAACGAAAAGGCGATCTACAAGCTCGACTCCGAAGGCAAGCTCATCGACGTGATCAAGGCTCCTGGCGGAACCGCGACGGCGAAGAAGTTCGCTGCGATCAAGGGGGTCGCGGTGGACACGAGCGGGCACGTGTTCGTCTATCAGGAAAACGGCAAGATATTTGGCTTCGACGACGCTACAAATAACAATGAGGTCTCTGAAGAAGTAGCTCCGGAAAGCAACGGTCGCCGGGCATTCGCGGTCGATGCCGACGACGACTTCTACGTCGGCGACCAGGGGGAAGCGGGCGCGAGCAACCTTCAATCCGCGATCCTGCGAGAAGCAGCTACGGAATACAAAGAAACGCGGGCGGGCGGGGAAACCGAACCGTTTGCCGTGGTCGCGAAGCTCGCCAAGGGCACAGACCAGATCCTCGTCCCGGCGCTCGACTACGAATTTGCAAGCAGCGTAGCGGTGAATTCGGAGGATGAAGCTGCCAACGGCGTGGACGAAAGCAACGACGCATATGTCGTCAACGTGGCGGGCGCCGGCGGCGAAAAGACAAGCACCGTCGCCGAGTTCGCTCCAGAAGCGGGGGCGCACGAAAAAGGCACACTGATACAGCGCTTCGGTACGGCGGGACTGCGTGACGGCGATGCGATTGCGCTCGACAGCAAGACCGGCGTCGTCTACGTGGCCGACGCCGCGGCCAGCTCCGACGACGTCGATGTGTTCGAGCTCGAAAAGCCGGGCGCGCCCGCGGTCGAAGGCGTCACCGCAGAAAGCGCGGTAGGCGCGGCGGGCACTGAGATCTTGAACGCCACCGTCGATCCCACCGGCGACGACACGGACTACTACTTCGAATACGGGACCAGCCCCTGCGCGACATCCGCGGCCTGCAGCGAAAGCTCTCCGGTCAACGTCGGCGAAGGCTTCGGAGACCACGCCGCGAGTATCGAACTCTCCGGCCTTCAGCCTGGCACTTACTACTACCGAGCTGTTGCGCAGAGCTCGCAAGGCAAGACCGAGAGCGTCGAACGGACCTTCGCGGTTCTCGCCACGCTGAGCGGACTGCCCGACGGGCGGGCGTGGGAACTCGTGTCACCGCCGAACAAGGACGGGGCCGAACCGGAAGCTCTGACCCGCGAAGGTGGCTTGATTCAGGCCGCCGAAAACGGGAGTGCGATCACCTACGTTGCGGACGGGCCGATTCCGGCCGGAGAAGGCGTCGAAGGCAACCGCGATCCGGAATACCCGCAGATCTTCTCCACGCGAGGCGCTAAAGGCTGGAGCTCGCAGGACCTCGCCACTCCGGTGACGCAGGGTACGGGCGTAGAAGTCGGAGCGCCGCCGGAGTATCAGTTCTTCTCTCCCAACCTCGCCCTCGCGCTCGTGCAGCCGGCCGTCGGCGCGCCGGAATCTGGACCGCTTGCCGATCCTCCGCTGGCGGCGGGCGAAACGCAGGACAAGACCATGTATCTCCGCAGTCAGCAGCCGATTCCCGGAGCCGAAGAATTCTCGCCGGTGCAGCCAAGCGGATCTGAAAGCGCGACCTATGAAAAGGCTGAGAGCAACGCGGCGGAAGGCGTGTCGCTCAGTCCCGGCTACGTGGCGCTCGTCACCGCGTTGAACCCGCCCAGCGGCAGTGGGACGGAATTCGGCGGAGGGCTGAAGGAAGGGGTTGAATTCGTCAGCGCAAACGCCGACCTCAGCGACGCCGTCCTGAAGTCCTGGAAAGGCGAACGAGGCCTCTACGAGTGGACCGGGGTGGGACAGCCACTGAAGAAGGTCAGCATCCTTCCCGAAACCGGGTCTCTGGTCGAACCCGAACACGCCTTCCTCGGCGGACCGCTAAGCGGCGACAGCCGCAACGCAATCTCGAGCAACGGCGCCCGTGTCGTCTGGACGACGAACGATGCCTCCGCCCTGAGCGGCGACGACCTCTTCGTGCGCGACACCGTGACCGGAGAAACGCTTCAGCTCGACACCTTCCAAGGCGTCTCGCCGCAGGAAGGGGGCCCCGATGCTGTGTTCCAGACCGCGAACGCCAGCGGCTCGAAGGTCTTCTTCACGGAAACACGCCGCCTCACCCCCGACTCGCGAGCCACTGAACGCAGCCCGAACCTCTACGTGGCCGAACTCGAAGGCGGCGAAGTCGCAGGCAGCCAGCTAACCGCGACGCTGACCGATCTCACCGCGCAGGAAGGCGCCAAAGTCCAGGCGGCCACCGACGAAGGCGGTGGCGTACTCGGTGCCGGCGAAGAAGCCGACGGCGAACTGAGCGTCTACTTCGTCGCAGACGGAGTGCTCGCACCGGGAGCCACGCCGGGCTACTGCAGGACCGAAGCGGAATCACTCGTGCCGCCCAACGCCACCTGCAACCTCTACGTGAGGACCATCGTCGACGGCGAATGGCAACCCACGAAGTTCATCGCGGACCTCTCCTCCGAAGATCAGCCCGACTGGCTGAGCACAGGACAGGACGACGATCTGACCGAGCTGACCTCGCGCGTTTCGCCCAACGGCAAGTTCCTGGCGTTCATGTCCAATCGCAGCCTCACCGGATACGACAACGAGGACGTGAGCAGCGAAAACGCGAAGGAAGTGCGGCTCGACGAGGAGGTCTACCTCTACGACGCAAGCACCGGGGGCATCACGTGCGCGTCGTGCAATCCCAGCGGGAAGCCACCCACAGGGGTGCTCGACACGAAAAACGCGGGCGAAGGAATCGGCCTGCTCGTGTCTCGGCCGAAGACCTGGGAACTCTTTGGTGTCGACCATTGGCTCGCCGGGAGCCTTCCCGGTTGGACCTCCGTGTCAGCGTCAGACGCGCTCTACCAGTCCCGCTACCTCTCCAACGAAGGTCGCCTGTTCTTCAACAGCGCCGACGCCCTCGTTCCGCTGGCCAAGTCGACGCGCACTGAGGAAGTGAACGGTGAAGCCCAGCAGGTCGGCGTCGAGAACGTCTACGAGTACGAGCCGAGCGGGCTCGGCACCTGCAGGCAGCCGGCGGGATGCGTGGCGTTGGTCTCCTCCGGCGAATCCGAAAGCGAATCAGCGTTCCTCGATGCGAGCGCGAGCGGCACCGACGTGTTCTTCCTGACCGCCCAGCCGATCTCCTCGCAGGACAAGGACTCCAACTTCGACATCTACGACGCGCACGTGTGCGAAACGTCCTCGCCGTGCGTCGCCCCGCCGAGCGAGGCGATCACCAAGTGCGAAGAAGAAGGCGGCGAAGCGTGTCAGCCCTACACTCCAGCCCCAGGCTTCGCTGCGCCTGCCAGCGCCACGCTCCCGGGCTCGGGCAACCTCATACAGCACATCCAGGTGCTCGGCGAAAAAGAATCCGTCAAGCCGAAACCGTTGACGCGCGCTCAGAAGCTAGCCAGGGCGCTGAAGGCCTGTAGGAAGGACAAGAAGAAGGCCAAGCGGGTGACGTGCGAGAAGCAGGCGCGCAAGAAGTACGGTCCCGCGAAGAAGAAGACGGCGCAGAAGAGCTCCCGGGTGAGCGGAACATGAGCATCCGGCGGCACCCGATCCCAGCCTTCGTCGTGGCAGCCATCGGCGCCCTGCTCGTCGCGTTGACATGGTCGGCGCCGGCGCTTGCCGAAACGACTGCCGCGCCTCATTGGCAGGTCGAATCCCACACTGCGCCCACGCACCT
>DATBZG010000058.1:0-29817 GCA_036513335.1 Solirubrobacteraceae bacterium
CTGCATGTTCGCGACAGTCACCGTTCGACACCTTCCCGGCGTTCTGCATTCGCTGGAACCCATCCTCGATCACCACGGCTATCTCGCTGTCGCCGGACTCGTCCTGCTGGAGGACTTCGGCGTGCCCGTGCCGGGCGAGACGATCCTGATCGCGGCCGCCGTCTATGCCGGCGCAGGTCGTCTGAACGTGGTCGTGGTTTGGCTCGTCGGCTCGATCGCGGCGACGATCGGCGACAACATCGGCTTCGCGATCGGCAACCTTGGTGGCCGGCGCGTGATCGAGCGCTACGGCAGGTACCTGTTGATCACGCCCGAGCGCCTCGAGAAGGCCACTGGCTTCTTCGAACGACATGGCGCAAAGATCGTCGTGGGCGCGCGCTTCATCGAGGGGTTTCGCCAGGCGAACGGAATCGTGGCTGGGGTTTCGGGCATGCACTGGGCTCGCTTCCTCGTGTTCAACGCGATTGGAGCGGCACTCTGGGCGGCTGTGTGGGTCAGCATCGGATACCTCTCTGGCAGTCACATCAATGCCGTCTACAGCGCTGCCACGCGCTATGAGGTCTACTTGGCGATCGCGGTTGTGGCATTCGCCGTGCTCTACCTCGCTCGCCGCCTGAAGCGCCGCCGAGACCGTAGGCGGGCTGCAGACCAGGGTGCCGACCAGGGTCTTTGACGGACGCGATCGTTGCGGCCAGGCGCGATCTTCTCGGCACCCCAAACCTTCGAAGGCGGCAACGAGAAGTCGCGAAGGGGGATCCTGGGCATGAGCGCCATGACCTCGACACTGAACCCGGCAGTCCCAACCCCAGCGGTGTCGGCGCTGGGCGCGACAGCGGTCGCCAGCCGCTGCTACGTCGGCGAGCGCTCTCGGGCGGGGTGTCGCGTCGCAGTGGTTGATGATGGGACTGCGTATCCGTTGAGGACACGCACGCACGATCCGCTCTGGAGCTTCAGCTGGGGGCGCTCGGGCGCCTCGGCACGAGAGTTGGCGTGGTCGATCCTTTACGACAGTGCCCACGATGTTGCATTGGCGGATGACTGGTGCGCGAGTTTCACCGCCGAGGTGATCTCACTTCTCCCCTGGGAAGCGTTCCGCTTGGAATCGCAGGAAGTTCTCGAGTGGCTCTACGAGGATCGCCCTCACTCCTGGAGCGCCAATGCTGCCGGAACGGACGCGGCCATGTAGCCCGGCACCGCGAGGATCGCCAGCGCGGCTGCAGGCACGAGCAAGAGGCTCCAGAGTGCGGTCAGGGGTGCGACCGAGTAGACGACCGGGAAGCCGATCGCGCTCGCGAGCGCACGGTCGGCCAGCTGTTGGCCGTAGAGGCCGAAGATTGCGCCGCCGACGCAGCCGACGGACAGCAACAGCAGGCTCTCGAGCAGAATCGTCTGCCACAGTTCGGCGCGCGAGAGGCCCTCGAGCTTGAGCTTGGCCAGGCGCGGACGGCGCTGCCAGACCATCGCGCCCACCGCGGCGGCCATCGCGAGCACGGCGATGAGCGGTATCAGCGCGGCGATCTGGCTGAGGCGTGCGAGCGCGCCGCGTGCGAGCGCCTGCTGCCCCGCAGCGTGCTGTGCGCCGGTCTGTACCGAGAGCCCGGAGCTGGCGGGCGGCCCGAACAGGCGCCGGATCTCACGAACGCAGGCGGCGGGCGCGACGTTGCGAGCGAGCACCACGCTGTAGGCGCTGATGTCCTGACTGCCCCAGGCGTGGGCGTACTCGCCGGCGTTCATGATGATCGCCCCGGGGGCCCAGCCGACGTTCGTGGACAGAGCGGCGACACGGAAGCTCGTCGGTTCGGGTGAGGGCAATCTGAACGCCTCGCCGATGCGCAGGTGCTGTTCCTCGGCGAGCGCCTTTGAGAGCACCACCCAAGCACCCGCCCGCACCCGTGCTTCCGCCTGGCCCGGGTCGCCCTGCACGATCTGCCCGGCTGGCAGCAGCGGGCTGGACGAGCTCGAGGGCGCGATCACGAGCGTGCGACGCCGACCGTAGTCGAGTAGGCCGCTGCGATACACGTGCACCGCCTGAACTCCTGGGAGGCGTTCGAGCCGGCGCCGGCGCCGGGGCGCGAAGGGCGTGGTCTGCAGGAGATTGTAGGAGCCGGTGGGCGCGACCCACACATCGGTGGCGGCGTTGAGATCGCGGGCGGCGCCTTCCAGTCCCGCCAGCAGGTCGCCGTGCGCTCCTTGGATCGCGACGCTGCCGAACACGGCGATCGCGCCGGTGGCGGTGATTGCGATCGCGCGCGCTCGCGCGGCGCTCAGCTCCATCGTGGCGATGTGCGGAACGGGGCTGACGATCGCGCGCGCGATGCGGCTGACGAGCGTGAGCGTCGTCGAGAGCATGAGCGGCAGCTCGAGCAGCAGCGCGCAGACGAGCAGCACCATGCCCGGGACCGCCGCGTCGGGCGCCACGAGCAGGAGCACCGTCGCGAGCGCGAGGCTCGCGAGCCCGACGAGCGCGAGGCGGGCGCCCGCGCGCGTGATCCCGCCCTGCTCTCTGGACGCGATCGCCGCGAGCGGGTCGCGGGCGAGGATGTCGCGCAGTGGGCTGAGCACGGCGAGCAGGGCGGCGAGCATGCCACCGCCGGCCGCGATCGCGATGCTCTGCGCGCTCACGATTCGCTGCGCGCCGACGGCGAAGGCGAGCGACAGGAGCGCTGGTTCCGAGCGGAACGCGTGGATCGAGAGCTCCTCACCGAGCGCGAGTCCGAGCGCGCAGGCGAACAGGCCCAGGAGCAGCCCGTCGATCAGCAGCACCGCGATCACGGTGCCCGGCGTGTAGCCGTCACTCCGTAGCTCGGCGATCAGCCGCCGGCGCTGGGGCACAGTGAGCAGCGTCGCATTGAACGCGAAGAGGAAACCCACGAGCGCGCTGATCACCGAGAACAGCGATGTCGATTGATTGCTCGCGGTAGCCGCCTGCGCGAACAGCCGCTGGTCGTAATCGGTGCTCTCGACGTTCAGGCGTCCGCCTGCGATCGCGCTCAGCGTAGTGCGCACGGACGTTTCAGAGCCGGTGGCCGGGGCCACGAGGATGCGGCTCACGCGCGCGGGCAGGCCGGCCACTTCCTGCGCGAACGACAGCGGTGCGATCGCGACGGGGCTGTCGATCAGGGGGCCGATCTGGCGCTTGTGCAGCTGCGCATAGAGAGGCACGAGTTCGGTGCGTCCGGCGACCTCCAGCTCGACTTCCGCACCGAACTTCGTCACGCCGAGCTTCTGCGCGAGCGGCGCCGGCAGCACGACTGCGCCGATTCCGCCGAAGGGCGAGAGGGCGGTGCGGCGCACGAGCGAGCCCCCGAGCTTCGACAGGCTCGCGTCCGCTCCGATCAGCTCGACCGACTCGCTGCCCCGCGGGCCGACCGCGTTCGCCCCCGCTTCGAGGATCGGTGCTGCCACGCGTACTCCCCGAATCTCTCGAACGCGCTGGAGCGTGCTTTCGGGGAAGCCGTTCGGGCTGCGTGCGACGAGCTGCAGCGTCGCGCTGCCCACGATCCCACGCGAGAGCTGCGCGGCTGAGCCTTGAAGGCTTGTGTTGGCGACCTGCGACGCGAACAGCAGAGCGACTCCTGCGGCGATGCCGGCGACGGCGAGCGACTCCTGCACGATGCGCGCGCGCAGCCGCACCCAGTAGAGACGCAGGGCGTTGGCGGGTCTCATCGCGGCGCTCTCAGAGGCTGCCGGCGGTCAGCTGCGCGTATGTCGGATCGACCTCGTACGCCGAGAGCCTGCCGTCGCGCAGGGCGAACACGCGGTCGGCGTAGCGGGCCGCGATCGGGTCGTGGCTGACGAGCACGACGGCCACGTCCCACTCGCGACAGAGCTCTCGCAGCAGCTCCAGCACTTCGCGCCCGCGCTGCGTGTCGAGGTTGCCGGTGGGCTCGTCGGCGAGCAGCATGCGCGGCTTGGTGGAGAGCACACGGGCGATCATCACGCGCTGGCGCTCGCCCATGGAAAGCGTCTCGGCGCGGTGGTGCAGGCGCTCGCCCATGCCGAGGCGCTCCAGCAGCGGCGTGATCTCACGCTGAGCCTCGCGCCAGCGCATCGTCTTCAGCAGCTTCAGCACGGAGTTGTCGATCGCGCTGACCCCTGGCAGTAGGTCGAAGCTCTGGCGGATGAAGCCGAGCTCGGAGAGCCTGAAGTGAGACGCCTCACGCTCGGAGAGCGAGGACACGTCGCGGCCCGCGATCAGGACCGCACCGGAGGTCGGCTCGAGCAGCGTCGCCACCATCAGCAGCAGCGTTGTCTTGCCCGAGCCGCTGGGCCCGTACAGCGCGACCATCTCGCCCCCTGCGACCTCGAGCGAGACGCCGTCGACGGCGCGCACCGGCTCGCCTCCGACGACGGGGTAGTGCTTAACGAGCTCGCGCAGCTCCAGCATCAACTGCCCCCGCTCACTCTGAGACGCTGCCGCGCACGTGAACGGCGATCGCCTTGTTGGAGCTCGCGATCGTGCCGCTGAAGCTGAGGCTCGACCCCTGCGCGTGGTCGTAGCTGCCCGTGCCGCCCTTGATCGACAGTGAGCCCGCGAAGCTGGCTGACGTCGAGCTCTTGTGATAGCTGGCGTTCCCATACGCGGAGATCGAGCCGCCCGGCGGAGAGATCTTGATTTCCGCGGTCACCTTGCTGGTGGAGACGATCTTCAGCACCACGCTGATCGCGCCTTTGATGGTGCCTGAGGCCGTGCCCTGCTCGTACAGGGTGAAACCGTGTTTGCTCACGAAGTGCAGCTGCCCCTGCTCGTTCACGGAGGTCGTCCTCGCGGGGTGCGCGCGTGGTGCGCCGGCACCGTCGGCGGGCAGCGGCTCGAGCGCGACGAATGCGTAGAGGCACGCGACTACCGCCACGAGGATGGTGGCGATTGATCTCAGGGTGGGGCGCTGATTGCGCATAGGTGTCGCCTACTTTCGTGAGCTTGGACAGGGAACGGTTGCGATCGTCTTGCCGGTGGAGCCGTCGGCATAGGTGAATTCGGCTGCAAACGGGAATCCTCCGGCGGGGCAGCTCGCGGGCACGACGATCGTGTTCGCGTCCTGCGCCAAGCGATGGGCGCTCGTGCCGACCGTCAGCGTGAGCGACGCCAGTGAGGCTTCTGGCTCGAGCGGCAGCGTGGGAATCGGCGGGATGCTCATGACCAGCTCTTCCCCATAGGGGGCATCGCTGGAGGCCACGGTCCCCGCGATCAAGATTCGCTTCTCCAGGGGCGTGTACCCCTGGCCGAGCAGCTCGAACGTCGGCTGGAAGCTCTGCAGCGGTCCGATGAAGAGCGACAGATCAATGTCCTCGGTTATGAGCTGGGAGCCTGCCGTGGACTCCACCAGTGCGTGGCCGGCACCCAGTCGCGCCTGGCTCGGGCAGCCGCTTGCCCCTCGAGCGCGCAGGCGCGCCGGGCTGCAGCTGCGCAGTGTCGGCACGTGCAGGCCCAGCCCGGCGGGAAGCGCAATCACAGCCTTGCGCACCGGCGAGGGAACGCCAGGCCCGTCTGCGACGTATGCGACCGTCAACGTGACGGCGCCCCTTGCGCCCAGCCGGTCCGGTGAGAGCGTTGGCGTGAGCGTGGCCGATGTCTGCGCCTGCGCTGCGGTGGCCTGCAGTGCGCACGCGAGCGGCGTGCCAACGGCGAGGGCGGCCGTGAGGCCCAGCGCGATGCGATTGGCTGCTAGTCGCGCGGACATGGAATCGCTGTGTTGGCGGTCAGCGTGGTGCCGTCCTGGAAGTCGACGATCCCTCGCGCGGGGAACCCGCCGGCGGGGCAATGCCTTGGGACGACGAGGCCCCTGAGGTGGACCAGTCTCCGTTTGCCTTTGACCGACTCGTAGTAGGCGACGTCGGCGCCGCCGACGGTCACAAAGGCACTTTCGATGGAGGCGTTCGCCGCTCCGGGAACAGTTGCGACGGGCGGCACTTCGACGCTGAACCCCAGCCCGAACGGCTTGGGTGCGGCGATCTGCCTGGCCACCAGGACGAGCTGCACGCTCGCAGGCGCGATCGCGTCGGCGTAGATCAGCAGCCGCAGGTGACCGCGCTCGGTGGAGGCGAAGAAGAAGTCGAGCGTGTAGGGCTCGTGGACCGTTTCGCTCGCAAGTCCCACGACGCCGACACCGCCGCCGAAGCCGGCGCGGGAGTCTTCAGGACAGCCACTGGGACCTTTCGTTTCGAGCGTCGTAGCGGCACAGGTGCCGGCGCCGTGCGTGTCCACTTCGAGCCCGGCCGGTGCGTAGAGCACGAACTTCGTGATCGGAGACGGTGGGATTTCCGCGCTCGATGTGAAGCTGGCCGTGAGAGAGAGGTTGGTGCTCGCCCCAGGCTCGCTGGGGGTGAAGCTCGCATGCACGCTCAGCCCCTCGCCGGCCCAGGCGAACGCTGCAGCGCAGAGACACGTGCAGCTCACGAGCGCTGCCACGGCGAGCCGAACCCGCGGTCTCACAGCGCGCTGGTCCCAGCTCGCCGCCGCGCCGTGCTTCCGCCAGCTTCGCGCTCGGCGAAGAACGCGTGCTCGAGCTTGCCCATGGGCGTGAAGGGGGCGGCCTGCTCGAAGAACTCAGCTGCCATGGACCCCCAGTAGTTGGACGCCCGCAGCGCGCCGACGATCGATGCCTCGCCCATCTCGATCCGGCTCAGGAAGGCGTACTCGGGCGAGGCGGTGATATAGCGAAACGCGTTGGCGGACGGGCCGGTGGGGGAGAACCTGCGTTCCATCCACGCTGCGACGTACTCGGGTGTGACGGTGAAGGGTTGCTCCGCCCACCACAGTTCCCACGGTTCGCGCCAGTAGGCGAAGACTTCCTCGGGGGTGACGGGGTCCGAGGAGCGCCAGAATCCTCCCTCGACGCTCGCGCGCCAGGTCCCGCGCACGTCGCTCCTCAGGCAGGCGCGTCCGACCGCGATCATCGCGTCGGCGTGCTCGGGGGCGAAGCGCTTGATGCATCCGAAGTCCAGGAAGCTCACGCTCCCGTCGTCGTGGAACAGGTAGTTGCCGGGATGCGGGTCCGCGTGGAAGAGCCGGAAGCGGTGGTGGGTGGCGTAGACGAAGCGGTAGATCGCCTCCGCCCAGCTGTCGCGCAGCGCCTGTCCGGCGAGCACCGCCTCGTCCCACGATTTGCCTCGTGCGAGCTCCTGGGTGAGGACGCGCGTGCTGCTCAGCTCGTCGATCACCGCGGGAACGTGAATAAACGGATGTCCCCGGTAGATCTCCGCGAACTCCCTTTGGTTGGCGGCCTCGAGCCGATAGTCGAGCTCCTTGGAGATGTGAGCGCTGATCTCGCGTGCCACGCCACGGATGTCAAAGCTCACCTTCTTCGCCCCTAGCCCAGTGATCAGTCCAATGAAGGCGGCGAGCAGCTCGTGGTTCTTGAGGTCGGCGTGGATCGCGGCTGCGGCGCCGGGGTATTGGATCTTCACGGCGACCTCGCGGCCGTCGTGGAGGCGCGCGGCGTGGACCTGGCCGATTGAGGCGGCTGCAAGTGGGTTCCAGTCGACCTCCGCGAACAGGCTCTCGGTACTTCCTCGCAGCTCGCGCTCGAGCGTGCTGCAGGCGAGCTGTGGCTCCATCGGCGGCGCATCCTGGCGCAGGCGTTCCAGCGCGGCATGGTAGATCGGCTGGAACTCGGCGGGCACTGCGGGGTTGCCGGAGACGAAGGACATCATCTGTCCGGTCTTCATCAGGGCTCCCTTCGAGCGCCCCAGGAGCTCGGCGTAGCGTTCGGCGGTCCTGGCATGAAACTCGCGACCCTCGGGGCCCGCGAGCTTCCCGCGGGCTCCCAACGCGATTGCCCCGCCGGCGGTACGGGCGCTGAGAGCGGCGATCGGGGCGCCGCGACGCAGGCGTTCCAGAGAGGCGCCGCCACCGTTCGGCGGAGCGTCGCCTGGATCTGGGTGAACCCCGAAGTTAGAAACCATAACGTCTCCTCCTGCCTCACTGACCTCAACTAAGTGTATACTTAGGCCGACCCATGTCAAGCACGACGCGCGAGCGCATCGTCGACGAGGCGATGCTCCTGTTCAGCCAGAACGGCTATGCGGCCACGAGCATCGCCAAGATCGAGGCGGCCGCCGGTCTCACGCCAGGCGCGGGCGGCGTCTACCACCACTTCGCGAGCAAGGAAGCGGTGCTGGCGGCCGGCATCGAGCGCCAGCTCGCGCGCCTCGGCGCGCTGCGCGAGATCCGTGGCGTGCTCGGCTCGCTGGGGGACCTCAAGGCGGAACTGACGCTGACGGCCCGCTACGTGCTGGCGGAGCTGGACAGTGAGTCTGAGCTGCTGCGCATCCTCGCCTCCGACGCGCGCAATCGGCCGCAGCTGCTGACCACGGCCGTCGATCAGCTCGTGAGCTCGACGTTCGCGGGCTTTGCCACCTGGATCGGCGAGCGCGCGGAGCACACGATTCGTGCGCAGGAGGCAAAGTCGATCGCCGCGCTCGGTCTTGGCGCGCTGCTCTCCTCCCGCCTATTGCGCGACGTCCTCGGCATTCCATCCCAAGTGGACGACGAGGCGCTGGTCGACACGTGGGTGCGGCTGATGCTGGCCGCGCTCAGCGCCCAGGGCGACGGAGGGACCGCCTGAGACTAGTGGGTAGGAGCTAGTGGTAATCTAGTGGGCATGGCCTACGTCGTCACGCGTCCGAAGGGACGCTTTGAGATTCGGGAGTCGCTGCACACGCCGGACGGCCCGCGGGCACGCAGCCTCGCGGGGTTCGATGTTCTCACCGACGCGGTTCTCGTTAAGGCCGCCCGGCGGGCGCAGCGACGCTTCGACGTGGCGGCTGTGCTTGCGTCGGCGCGCCGAGCCGGGGCGCCGGCGACGGTCGGCGCTGGAGCAGACGACGATTCACGCGGGCGCTTCGTGGATGCCTCGCGCCGGATGGCGCGGGCTCTGCAGCGCCCGCCGGCGCTCAGGCCGATTGACCCGGGGGCGGCATTGATCGACCTGCTGGGGTTCGTCGACGCGGTCGCTCGCAGCCAGCCTCCGCGGCCGGCTACACCACTGGAGTTTCCTGTGCTCTCGCGCCTCATCGAGGCTCGCGGCTCCTCGCCACACCCCGCCTGAGGATGAGCGCAACCGGGAGCCTGGGCACCCTTGCCGGTCGGATCGTGGCGGCGCACGAGATGCTCGATTCGATGGGCGTGCCGCATCAGTTCGGCGGCGCGATCGCCCTCGCCTGGTATCGCAATCCACGTGCGACGACTGATGTCGACCTGAACGTAACCGTCGCCCCCGAGGACGCGGCTCCCGTGCTCGGCGCCTTTACTCATCTCGGCGTGAGCGTTTCTCCCGCCGATAGGGAGCTGATCCATCGAGACGGTCAGGCGCGGCTCGATTGGGACGGGTCCTATCTCGATCTCTTCTTCGCGACGTTCGAGCTTCACCGGGAGATGGCCGAGCGCTCACGCTGGGTCAGCTTCGGCCCGGTGCAGATGCCGATCCTCAGCCCGGAGCATCTGATCGTGTGCAAGGTCGTATTCGACCGGTCCAAGGACTGGCTGGACGTCGAAGAAATGATCGCCTGGGGCACGGAGATCGACGCCGATGAGACGCTCGGCTGGGTGCGCGAGATCCTCGGCGAGGAGTCCGAGCAGTATGCGCGGCTGGCTGCGCTATTGGAGCGCGCCGACGACGCCTAAAGCGAGCAGGCCCCACCAGCCTCCTGGCGAAATACGGCGCTCGCTAGGCTCAAGCGCCCGACACCGTCCAGGAGGCGCCGTAGAGATGGCAAGTAGAGACGCAGTTATCTGTCAGCCCCTGCGCACACCGGTGGGTCGCTTCGGCGGCGTGTTCCGTGATGTGAGCGCGGCGGCGCTGGCCGCGACGGTCGTGCGCGAGCTCGTGCAGCGCACCGGCTTGACGGGCGAGCACGTGGACGACGTGATCATGGGCCAGTGCTACGCCAGCGGCGAGGCGCCGGCGATCGGCCGCGTGGCGGCGCTGGACGCTGGGCTATCGGTCGACGTGCCGGGCATTCAGATCGACCGCCGCTGCGGCTCTGGGCTACAGGCTGTGCTGTACGGCTGCATGCAGGTTCAGACGGGCGCGGCGGAGCTGGTGCTGGCGGGCGGCGCGGACAGCATGAGCCAGGCGGAGTTCTATTCCACGCGTCCGCGCTGGGGCGTGAAGGGCGGCGCGTTCGCGCTGGAGGATCGGCTGGAACGTGCGCGCGTGAACGCGGGCGGCGTGAATCACCCTGTGCCGGGCGGGATGCTGGAGACGGCGGAGAACGTCAGGCGCGAGTATGCGATCCCCAGGGACCAGCAGGACGAGCTTGCGCTGCGCTCCCACGAACGCGCGGTGGCAGCGCAGCAGAGCGGCGCGTTCGCGCAGGAGATCGTGCCGGTGCCCGTGGCCAAGCGCGGCGGCGATGTGCTGGTGGAGCTGGACGAGCACCCGCGCGCGGACACGACGCTCGAGGCCCTCAGCGGCCTGCGGGCGATCATGGGCAAGGACGACCCCGGGGCGACGGTCACGGCGGGCAACAGCAGCGGCCAGAACGACGGCGCTGCGGTCTGCGTTGTTACGAGCGCGGAGAAGGCGGCGGAGCTGGGCCTTCGGCCGCTGGCGCGCCTGGTGTCGTGGGGCGTGGCGGGTGTGGCCCCGGAGACGATGGGCATCGGGCCGGTGCCGGCGACGAAGCTGGCGCTCGGGCGCGCCGGGCTGACGCTCGAGCAGCTGGACCTGATCGAGCTGAACGAGGCGTTCGCCTCTCAGGTGCTGGCGGTGCTGGGCGAGTGGCAGCTCCAGGACGGCCTGGAGCGGGTGAACGTCAACGGCTCGGGCATCTCGCTCGGGCACCCCGTCGGCGCCACCGGCGCCAGGATCCTTGCCACGCTCCTGTATGAGATGCAGCGGCGCGACGCGCGCTATGGCCTGGAGACGATGTGCATAGGCGGCGGCCAGGGCTTGGCAGCGATCTTCGAGCGCGTGGACGCATAGCCCAACCCGCTCAGGAGGCGAGCTCGACGTCCTGCACGAAGGACCGTTCCGCGCGGGCGGCGCTGTGCGTGGGGCAGTACACGCCACGCACGCTGCCGTCGCTGAGGCCGAACGCGAACCACACGCCGCCGCGCCAGGCGAAGCGGAAGAAGCGGTCCTCGCGCGAGCCGAGCAGGTCCTGCTCGCTGGCCCACGCTGAGGCGACGACGCTGCCGGGGATCGTCGCTCGGCAGGAGCACTCGTCGGCGAGGTAGCCGGAGGACACGCAACGCAGCAGGCGCTCGACCCTGGTGGGGCTAATTTCCTCAATTGGCTGTATCTCGGCAGTTTGCATCTGATGGCTCCGCGTCATAGAAGGACTACACAGGGCTGCCCGTATCGGGCAATTCGTGTAGTCCTTTTCGGGCAATGTGGCCATCTTGGGCGCCCGCGCGCCGGAAGTCCAGCGCAGTGGACGCTTGTATTAGCGGCCTGAAACGGGCGCAGCGGCGGACTGCTCGCCGCCCTGGCGCAGATGTGAGTCCCGTTAGGAGCGCGTCGAGCGCGCGACGCCGGGACGGCGCTGGCGGGCGCGTCTGACGGAGCGACTGCGCAGGCGACTGAGCAGCTCGCGCTCTGCTTCGGCGCCTTTGCGCGTCATTGCCCCTGCCAGATCCACGTTTCCACGCGTGACGGTCCAATAGCCGGTGGCGGTCTGCTTGATGGTCAGCTGCTCGGGTTCTTGCATGCTCGACCTCCGCTCGAGTTGGATCCAGTGCGGAGTCTGCCGAGCCCGTCTCAACCGCGGGTAACTTTCTCGTTAAGACTCAGCCGCGGCCAGGGCGGCCGCCACCGGCGCCTCAGCCGCGCCCGCGGGAGCTGCCGCGGCGCATGCGGTGCATTCGCCGCAGTTCTTCGACGGCCTCGTCGCGTCCGCCGAGCGCGGCGTGTGGGCCCTCGCCGAGCAGTTCGACCTCCAGGCGCGTGCGCAGGAGCTCGCCGGCGATGGCGTCGGCGCGCTGGGCCTCGGCGCCGGGGCGCGAGCTTACGGCGCGGTCGAGGCTCTGCCCGCGGAACAGCAGCCCGACGCCGTCGTCGAGCGCCCAGCCGCCGGGCAGCGTGCCGTCACGCACGGCTGCGAGCCACACGGGCAGCCGCTCGGGCTCGCCGTCGGCGTGCACGGTGAGCGAGCCCTGCAGCACGCCCAACCCGTCGATCGGTTCGGGCGGTCCGCTGGAGCGCGTGACGCCGCCCTGGAACCAGCACATGGCGCCGGCGCTGAGGCCGGCGAGCACAGTGCCGCGCTGCCATGCCTGCACGAGCAGGTCATCGAGCCCGTGCGCGTGCCACAGGGCGAGCAGGTTGCGCATGGAGCCGCCGCCGACGTAGACGATGTCCTGTTCGGCGACGATCTCGGCGAGCGAGCGGGTGGAGTCGCGCAGGTGAAAGAGGGAGACGTGTTCGGGTGCGCAGGCACGCTCCATGAAGCGCCCTTTGAAGGCGTTGATCTGCGAGGTGATGTCGCCGGAGGCGGTGGGCAGGAAGAGGATGCGCGGTTCACCGACGTCGGCGAGCGAGAGCACGAAGTCGTCGAGCAGAGGGTTGGCGGGCTCCATCGTGAAGCCGCCCCCGCCCATGGCGAAGATCAGCCGCGACTCGATCGGTACGACCGGTCGGGCGTTGCTCATGCTGCGACCGCCTGGCGTGTGCTGAGGGCGGGCGGGCCGCCGCCGGCTGCATGCGTAACGGCCGGCGGCTCGTTGAGCTCGGGCGCGACGACCGGGGAGGATGACGGCAGCACGCTGGCGCCCCCGAGGAAGTCGACCTCCAGACGCGTCTCGCGCACGCGCTTGCCGTCGTGCTCGACAAGGAACGCTGCTCCGTCCCTGCGCGAGCTGACGACGCGAGCGAGGTCGGTGCCGCGGAAGTGCAGCGCGACGCCGTCCTCGGCGGCGAAGCCGGGGCGCATGCCGTCGGCGACGAAGCGGTGGTACTCGGCGCGGCGCTCGGGCTCGGCGTCGTAGTGCACGCAGTTGGAGTAGGGCAGCAGGCCGAGCCCGCGCACGATGCGCGGCGCGCCGTGGAAGGCGCTGAGCGCCTGGTCGAACCAGCACAGCGATCCGGCGGATGGGCCGCACATGACGATGCCGCGCCGCCACGCTTTGCGCAGGATCGCGTCGAGCCCGTGTGCGCGCCAGGCGCCGAGCATGCTGAGCATGTTGCCGCCGCCGACGTAGATGATGTCCTGGCTGAGCAGGTGCGTGGCGAGGTCGTCCTCGACGCCGTCGGTTCCCTGGTCGCGGCGGAACAGCGACAGGTGGCTGGCGTCGCAGGTGGGCGAGAAGCGCCGATAGAAGCGCACCACGTAGTGGTCGGCGTCGCCGCTCGCGGTGGGCAGGAAGCACACGCGCGGTCGGCTGGCGCCGGTGAGCGAGAGCACGTAATCGTCGAGCAGCGAGCTGTCACGCTCCATTGAGAACCCGCCGCCCCCGAGGGCGACGATCTGTGGGGCTCGGTTTGACATAACCCTCTCCCTCGGCTGGGGTCGCGATTCGAACAGCCTCAACGAGCATGGAGCAGAGGAACCCCGGGCAATATGGACCGTCGTCCCAGATCGCGCGTCCGAGCAATCGACATCCGCACATGCACGCGCGCAGGCGGGCGAGCGGTTTAGGCAACTTTGAGGTTTCTCACACACTCCTCCTACACCGGGCGGCGATGCTGCCCGTGTGAGTTACTCATGGGAGACAAGCTCGGCCGCGGCCCCGACAGCGTCTGCGGCGCCGGTCGCCACACGTTCGGGTGCTGCGGGGGCTCCTCGTGCCCGCGCGCGCTCGCTGGCGGATCGCATTCCCTACCCGGAGCTCTTGGGCCTGATCGTCCTCGCAGGCGTGCTCAACCTGTGGGCGCTCAGCCGCAACGGCTGGGCGAACGAATACTACGCGGCGGCTGTGCGCTCGATGAGCACCAGCTGGCACGACTTCCTGTTCGCTTCGTTGGACAGGAGCGGCGTGATGACGGTGGACAAGCCGCCGCTGGCGCTGTGGGTGCAGGCGCTGTCGGTGCGGGTATTCGGCTACCACTCGCTGAGCATCCTGGTGCCGCAGGCGCTGATGGGCGTGGCAAGCGTGGCGCTGGTGTACGACCTGGTGCGCCGTCGCTTCGGCCGCGTGGGCGGCTTCGTGGCGGGCCTGACGCTGGCGCTGACACCGATCGCGGTGGCGATCTCCCGTCACAACAACCCGGACTCGCTGCTGATCCTGTGCTGCGTGGCGGCGCTGTGGTGCGTGGTGCGCGCATTCGAGTCGGCCCCGGCCCGCCCGAGCACGCGCTGGCTCGTGGCGGCGGGCGTGCTCGTGGGCCTTGGCTTTGAGACGAAGATGCTGGTGGCGCTTGTCGTGGTGCCGGGCATCTTCGCTGCGTGGCTGTGGGTTGCGCCGGCTGCCCGCGGGCGCTGGCACGCGCTGCGCCAACTGCTGGCGGGCGGCGCGGCGATGCTGGTCGTGGGCGGCGCGTGGCCGCTGCTGGTGGAACTGACCCCGGCGGCCGATCGCCCATGGGTGTCGGGCACGAGCAACAACACGATCCTGTCGCTGATCTTCGAATACAACGGCGTGGGGCGCGTGGGCGGGCAGTCGGGCGGGCCGGGGGGCCTGGGGGGCGGCAACGTGTTCGGCGGCTCGCCCGGACCGTTGCGTCTGCTGAACTCTGCGCTGGGCGGCCAGGCGGGCTGGCTGTTGGGCTTTGCGATCGTCGCCGGCCTGGGCATCCTCGTGTCGAGCCGCCTGCGCCGCGGCGACGCGCGCAGCGGCTGGCTGATCGCCGTGGGCGGCGCGTTTGCGACGACGGCGGTGCTGTTCAGCGCGGCGAGCGGCATCTTCCACCCCTACTACGTGTCGCTGCTGGCGCCGTTCTCCGCAGCGCTGGTGGGCGCGGGCGCGGCGCAACTGATCGCGGGCAGGGTGAGCGTGCGAATCGTCGGCCCGCTGGCGCTGGCGGCGGGCGTGGTCACGGAGCTGGTCGTCCTCGGCGACTACCCCGGTCAGCTGCGCTGGATGGTGCCTGTGCTGATCGTGGCGTGCGCGCTGGCGGCATTCGTGCTGGTCGCGTTCAGCTCGCGCACTGCGCGCGTGGCTGCGGTGGGTGCGGCGTTGGCGGCGTTGCTGGTAGCGCCGTCGGTGTGGGCGGTGGACACGCTCGGCCATGCGACCAGCGGCACCTTCCCGGCGGGCGGTCCGACGTCAGCTGAGACGGTTGGCTTCGGCGGGGGTGGGCGGGGATTCGGCCAACGTGGCGGCTTTGGCGGTCGCGGCGGCTTTGGTGGACGAGCCGGCTTGAGCGGCGCGCGCACAGGTCGCCTCGGCGCAGGTGGCGCGGGCGGCGTGCAGCTGTTCGGCGGAGGCTCCTCCCCCTCCTCCTCCTCCTCCTCCTCCTCTGGCGCGACGGGTGAAGCGCAAGGCGCACCGCAGGCGGGTGCTCCCCCGACAGGCGCTGGCGGCATCCCTGGTGCGGGCCCTGCGGCAGGCGGCGGGGCGAGCATTCCCGGCGCAGGCGCGACAGCGGGCGCGGGCGGCGCAGCGGCCGGCGTGCCAAGCCTCCAACGCGCCGCGGGCGCTGGCGGCGTCTTCGGCGGCGCTGGGCCCGGCGCGGGCGGCGCGTTCGGCTCGAACAGCTCGCTGACGAGCGTGCTGTCGTACATCTCCAAGCACGGCGGCGGGATGCTGGCGGTGTCCAGCCAGTCGACGGCTGCGAGCGCGATCATCCACGGCGACTCCGACGTTGCGGGCATCGGCGGCTTCTCCGGACGCGAGAGCGACCCGAGCATCTCGTGGCTTGCTGACGAGGTGCGCGACGGCAAGATCCGCTGGGTACTTGACGAATCGAGCGCCGGCGCGGCTGGCTTCGGCGGCCCCGGCGGCGCGCGGGAAACCCGCGTGGGCTCGAAACCGGCGATGGCAGCGGTGGCGAAGGCGTGCGAGAAGGTGACTCTGTCCACGGCAGGCTCGGGCACGTCGGCGACCTCGAAGGCGGCGTCTGCGGCCGGCATGCTGTACGACTGCCAGGGCCGAGCGGCGGCGTTGGCGAGCCTGAGCACGCAACAATCTGCGTCGTGAGACTCCTGGTGGTGGACGATGACCGCGCGGTGCGCGAAGCGCTGCGGCGCACGCTGACGCTTGGAGGCTACGAGGTGGAGATGGCGGAGGATGGCGAGCGCGCGCTCGAGCAGATCGTCACGGCGGTGCCGGACGCTGTGGTGCTGGACGTGGGCCTGCCTGGAATAGACGGCCTGGAGGTGTGCCGCCGGCTCAGGCGATTGGGAAACCGCGTGCCGATCCTGGTGCTCACCGCCAGGGATGCGATCAGCGACCGCATCGACGGGCTGGACGTGGGCGCGGATGACTACATGATCAAGCCGTTTGACGTGGGCGAGCTGAAGGCGCGGCTACGCGCGCTGCTGCGCCGCTCGCACGCCCAGTCGCAGGCGAGCACGGAGGTGGAGGGCGCGCTGTCGTTCGCAGAGCTGCACCTGGACCCGACACGCCACGGGGTGGAGGTGGGCGAGCGATTGGTGGAGCTGACGCGCACGGAGTACCAGCTGCTGGAGCTGCTGATGCTGAACCCGCGCGTGGTGCTGTCGCACAGCCTGATCTATGACCGCGTGTGGGGCTATGACTTCGGTCCCACCTCGAATGCCCTGCGCGTGTACGTGGGCTACCTGCGCCGCAAGCTGGAGGACGCGGGCGCGCGCAACCTGATCCACACGGTTCGCGGCGTGGGCTACTCCCTGCGCGAGCCCTGAGGCCGGCGGTGGCGCGATGACCCTGCGCACGCGCATAGCGGCGGTGTCGAGCGTGTCGGTTGCGGTGGCGGTTCTGGCGGCAGCGATCGGGTTGTACGCGGCGGTGCGCTCGGACCTGGGTGGGGAAATCAACAGCGCCCTGCGCGCGCGTGCGGGAGCGCTTGTGCACACGGCTGCCGCTGCGGCGGGAGCTGGGCAGCCGTCGCCGTCGGGCGGCTACCCGAGCGGCGGCCCACCACTGCAGCACGGCTACCCCGCCACGGGCGCGGGCGCTCGCTTCCCCGGCCGCGTCGAGCCGGAGCCGTTCGGGGCGGCGTCGGGCTACGTGCAGTTCATCTCGCCGCGGGGCGAAGTGTCGGTTCCCGGAGGGCAGGGTTCCTCGCCGAAGCGGATCGCGCTGACGGGCACCGACCGCACGATCGCGGCGAGCGGTAGCGGCAGCACGCTTACAGACAGGACGGTGGCGGGAACGAGGCTACGCGTGCTCACGCTGGGCTCAGGCGCGGCGGGGGCGGTGCTGGTGGCCCAGCCACTGACGCAGGTGGAACACGAGCTGAGCCACCTGCTGCTGATCCTGGCGTTGATCGGCGCGGGCGGCGTGGTCCTGGCGGCGCTGCTGGGGACGCTGGTGGCGCGCACCGCACTCGCACCGATTGCGCGCTTCACGCGTCGCACGGAGACGCTGACGGGCAACCTGGACCTGTCGCGCCGGCTGGAGGTTCAGGGTCGCGACGAGCTGGCACGGCTGGCGGAGAGCTTCAACGGCACGCTGGACGCGCTGGAGCGCTCGGTTCAGGCTCAGCGCCACCTGATCGCGGACGCCAGTCACGAGCTGCGCACGCCGATCTCCTCATTGCGGGCAAACATCCAGATCCTGGGGGAGTCGGACCGCCTGCCGGCGCACGAGCAGGAGAGTCTGCGCGCGGACATCGTGGCGGAGCTGGACGAGCTGACGGCGCTGGTGGGAGACGTGGTAGAGCTGGCGCGCGGCGCGGCGCGTGACGGCGCAGCTGAAGACGTGCGCCTGGACGAGGTGGTGGAGGGGACGGTGGCCAGCGCCCGCAGGCGCGGCGATCTGAGCTTCGAGCTGAACCTCGAGCCGACGATCGTGCTCGCGCAGGGCGACCGCATCGGCCGTGCGGTGTCGAACCTGATCGACAACGCGCGCAAGTGGAGTCCCGCGGGCGCGAGCGTGGAGGTGGAGCTGAAGGACGGCGTGCTCAGCGTGCGCGACCACGGCCCGGGCTTCCAGGATGCGGACCTGCCGTTCGTGTTCGACCGCTTCTACCGCGCGACCGACGCGCGCAAGCTGCCCGGCTCGGGGCTGGGCCTGGCGATCGTGCGCCAAGCGGCGGAGGCGTGCGGCGGCTTCGCGGAGGCCCAGAACGCCCCAGGCGGCGGCGCGCTGCTGCGCGTGAGCTTCGGCGCGCCCGTGCAGTTCGCGCCGGCTCAGTCCCAGGCCTGAGCAGTCCGCTCGCCACGTCCGCCGCACTGCTCCAGCTCGGGACATCCGTTGAGCGGACGCCGCACGTGTCGTCGCAGCGTCTAGCGTGAAGGAGTTGTCGAAAGATCGTCTAATAACGACGGTGGCTCACCGCAACTTCTTTGCGTGCGTAGAGTCGAAAACGGGTAGAGGGGCGTCTAGAGGTCGCCGTGTTCCGATTGGGGAGGTAGTCGTGAGGTCCAAGTTCCGTGTCTGGTTGGTAGCGCTGGCCGTGAGCGCGCTATCGCTTGCAGCTCTATCGGCGACAGCAGCGCAGGCCCAGTCGCTCGAAGTTGAACGCTTCGTCGCTACCAACTGCAAGTCGGAAGCGGAATACGCGGGAGCCAAGAAATGCGGCAGCGAAGAATTCACGCTGGTGCCATTTGGTCCGTACTTGCGGCCGAAGGAAAAAGTCACCGTCACCGAAGCGGAAAAAGAAGGCTACACGCAGGCTGGCGGCCGCGTGCCCTACGGCGTGACCGACTTCGAAGTCAAGACCGAAGGCACATACCCAAACGCGAAACCCGTCGGAGGCGCGGCCGTCGACCACGTGCGGGTTGACGTCGCCACGGGTCTGGCGACAGCCCCGGATGCCGTCCCGACGTGCTCGGCCAAAGAATTCGGGGAAACAGAAGCAATCCCCACCACAGGCCTCTATACGGAATCCAAATGCGAATCCAACACTGAAATCGGGGAAGAAAAAGTCACCCTGTACGTTGCGGCTCTGAAAGAACTTGGCTTTACCGACCTGCCGCTGCGGGGCACGGTCTACAACCTCGAACAGCCCGAAGGCCTTGCCTCTTACTACGGAGTTGCGCTCAAATTCCCGAAAGAAATCACCGAAGCTCAGCTCGGCGAAGTCTTCAAAGGCAGTAATCCGACTGCCGAAAAAGAACAGTACTATGTACATTCCTTCGTCAAAGGCAGCGTGGAATGGGGCCAGGAAACGAAGGGCACCGACGCGGGTGACTATCACGACTACTTCGAAGTCGAAGCCAGCCCCGCTGACCCGTTGATCAGCTCCAGGCAGGTTCTCTATGGAACGAGCGGCAACGGCGCCTTTATCACCAACGCCACTAGTTGTCCCGGTGACAACACGACCTACGTGACGCTGGAAGACACGGCCAAAGAAACGACGCGTGAATTCTTCAAAACCCCGATTGGCCTCAAAGGCTGCGAAAGCCTCGCGTTCAAACCCGAATTTAAGTTTGGGGCGACGAGCACGTCGATCAGCGACGAACCGGACGAACTGACGACGGAAGTGAAAGAGGCGAACGAACCCACCGAAGCCTCTCCCGCCCAGGTCAAGACCGCGTCGATTACACTGCCGGAAGGCATGACGCTGAACCCGTCCGCCGCGAAGGAACTTGAAGCATGTACGACTAGCCAGGCCAGGATCCACAGCGCCGAATTCGGCGTGACATGCCCGGCGAAGTCCGAAATTGGAACGGTGAGCCTCGAAGTCCCGACGCTGCCCGCCGGGTCGTTCACGGGGAGTGTGTACCTCGGCTCCTCCGCGTCTCCAAAGTCCTCCGAACCTGCGGTGCCCTCAGAATCGGGCAAGGTTACGGGCGGACCGCCATACGTGATCTACGTGGTCGCCAACTCGAAACGGTATGGCATTTCGGTTCGCATCAAAGGCGAAGTGATTCCCAACGAAGTAACGGGTCAGGTCACGACCGTCTTCGACGAAAATCCAGAACAACCGTTCACCAACCTGACGATCAAGTTCAACCGGGGAGCGTTGACGCCGCTCGCGAACCCACTCGTCTGCGGAACCGCCTCCGGCTCAGCCAGCTTCACCCCGGTCAGCGCGCAAACGACCTCCTCGGCGAACCCCTTCTCGTTCACGACCACTGGTTGCGCGTCCTCGATTCCGTTCGCGCTCACGCAGAGCACAGGGAGCGGGACATCCAACGCCGGTGCGCACTCGTCCTTCACGTTCAGTCTCGGACGCGAAAACGGTCAGCAGTATCTCTCCAAAGTCAGCACCACCCTCCCAGAGGGACTGGTGGGCGAGATCCCCGCTGTGAAGCAGTGCAGCGAAGCGGAAGTCGCCGCAGCGGAAGCGAACACAGGCGGCTGCTCGGCTGAAACTCAGATCGGCACGGCGACAGTGCTTGCCGGGTCGGGCTCGACGCCGTACACGTTCACGGGCAACGTCTACCTGACCGGTCCGTACAACGGCGCGCCATACGGCATGGCTGTCGTCGTCCCCGCTACGGCGTTGCCGTTCGAACTCGGCAACGTGGTCACGCGCGCAACGATCAACATCAACCCAGAAACGACGCGTGTGACGATCGCGAGCACGCTGCCCACGATCCACGCCGGCATCCCGTTGCGTGTGCGCAACATCACGATTGCGGTCACCAAGCAGGGCTTCATGCTCAACCCGACCGACTGCACCACGCCGTTGGCCACAGAATCGACGCTGACCTCGACGATGGGCGCCACGCAGTCGGACCTGTCCACGGCGTTCCCCGTCACCAACTGCAGCGCGCTGGCGTTCAAGCCGACGTTCGCTGCGAAAACGAACGCGAAGACGTCCAAAGCGAACGGGGCGAGCCTCGAAACGACGCTCAACCTGCCGCTGGGTGACGGCAACGTGAAGTCGGCGCTCGTGCAGTTGCCGTTGGAGCTGCCCTCGCGTCTGACCACGCTGCAGAAAGCGTGCACGGAAGCTGTGTTCGCTGCCAACCCGTACAACTGCCCGGCAGGCTCGTTCGTGGGCGGCGCGCGGGCAAACACGCCGGTGCTGCCGGACAAATTGAGCGGGCCCGCGATCCTCGTGTCTCACGGCGGGGAGGCGTTCCCGGATCTCGACCTCGTGCTCGAAGCGGACAACGTGCGCGTGATCCTGGTCGGTCACACCAAAATCACCAAAGGCATCACCACGACTGACTTCTCGACAACGCCCGACGCGCCCGTCACGAGCATCACCGTGAGCTTGCCCGTCGGCTCGCACTCGGCGCTCACCAACTACGGGCAGCTTTGCCCGAAGCCTCTGGTGATGCCGACGACGATCACCGGGCAGAACGGTGTTGTGTTCAAACAGAACACAATCATCAAGGTCGCCGGATGCAGCGTGCGGATCGTCGGCCACAAGGTTGTCGGAAACACGGCCTACATCACGGTGCAGACGTTCGCGGCGGGTCGCGTGAGCGGTAGTGGCAAGAGCATCTCCACCGCCTACGCACGCTTCAACCGGGCGAGGAAAACCGCCACGCTGAAGGTCTCGCTGTCCGGCAAGGGCCGGCACAGGGGTCGGCCGTTCAAGGTCAAGCTCCGTGTGGGCTTCCTGCCCAAGCAGAAGGGCCTATCGGCGTCGGCCTCCTTCGCGACGCTCACATTCAGATAGCAACCACCGCCGTGGCTGGGGGCGACGCAGTGTCGGCCCCCGGCCACGAAGGTGACGCACGCCCGCCTGTAGCCCGGCGTGTACGTGCGGGTGACAGCCAGCGATCGGCGCCGCCCAGTGCATGCCGTACATTGTCGGTATGGATGTCGTTGCGGGTAAGGATGCCTCAGCGTCGCCGGCAGGCGTGGACCGTCTGCTGGCGGGCATTCGCCGTCTGACCTCGCTGGCCGACGGCGCCAGCGACGCCGACACGATCTTTCGCGCGCTCGCCACCGAGCTGCTGTCGGTCCTCGGCGCCGAGGAGGTGCACGTCCACCATCTGCTCGCCGACGGCGAGGACGGGCAGGAGCTCGTGACCGTGTACATGTCCGATGGCAGTGGACGGCTCAGCTATCTGCTGGCGCGCTCCGAACGCCCGCCGGGCGTGAGCTGGGTGGCGAGCACGCGCAGGAGCTTCCTCGCCGGCGATGCCGACGAGCTCACCGCCAGCGTGCCGCGGCTGGCGGCCACGGGGCCCGTGAGCAGCGCGCTGTTGTTGCCGCTCGTGGAGCGCGGCGAGACCGAGGCGGTCGTGGTGCTCGTGCGCAGGGACACCGAGCCGTTCGTGCCTTCTGCTGTCGAGCTCGCCGTCGCGCTCGTCGACCAGGCCGCGACTGCGCTCGCGCTCACGCGTGCCCGCGCTGAGGCAGGAACCGACGCTGTAACCGGCTGCATGAACCACCGTGCGATGCGCCGTCGCCTGGATGAGGAGATCGGGCGCGCGGCGCGCGCCGGCGGGGCGCTCTCCTGCTTGCTGATCGATCTTGATGACTTCAAGAGCGTCAACGACATCCACGGCCACCAGGCCGGCGACGCGATGCTGCGTGCGGTCGTGCATGCGCTCGTGGGGGAGTTCCGCGCGTTCGATCGCGTCGCGCGCTACGGCGGCGACGAGTTCGTCGTGATCCTCCCCAACGCCGCGCTGGGGAGCGCCGCCGCCGCCGCCGGGCGGGCGCTGGAGCGTCTGCGGGGGATACCCACGCCCGACGGGGCCGGCGTATCCGCCTCGATCGGCGTGTCTCAGTGGCAGGCGCCGATGGGCACCGACGAGTTGCTGGAAGCGTGCGACATCGCGCTGCTGCGCTCCAAGCGCCAGGGCAAGGGCCGCGTCACGCGCGCGTCCGCATCGACCCCGTAGCGGGAGCCGGCGCGCTGAGCGCCGAGGGCAACCTGCGGGTGCGCGGGCTCGCCGCCGCGACTCTGCGAGACTGCGCAGAGTCCCTGTAGACCCGCGTACGCACGGGAGATGACCATGTTGGAGAACAGCTTTGGCGCGAAGGACACGCTCGCGGTCGGCGGGCGCACGTATGAGATCTTTCGTCTCGACGCGCTCCAGCAGCGCTTCGACGTGGCGCGGCTACCGTTCTCGCTGAAGGTCCTCCTGGAGAACCTGCTGCGCACCGAGGGCAGCGGCTCCGTGTCCGCCGCCGACATCGAAGCGCTCGCCAGCTGGGACGCCAAGGCGCAGCCGAGCAAGGAGATCGCGTTCACGCCCGCTCGCGTGCTGATGCAGGACTTCACCGGTGTGCCCGCCGTCGTTGACCTCGCGGCGATGCGCGACGCCATGGCCGACATGGGTGGCGACCCCGCCGCGATCAACCCACTCGCGCCGGCGGAGCTCGTGATCGACCACTCCGTGCAGGTCGACGCGTTCGGCACGCGCGACTCCTTCCGTTTCAACGCGGAGCGCGAGTTCGAGCGAAACCAGGAGCGCTATGCCTTCCTGCGCTGGGGCCAGGGCGCCTTCGACGACTTCGCCGTCGTACCGCCCGACACGGGCATCGTCCACCAGGTCAACCTCGAGTACCTGGCCCGTGTCGTCTTTCCCAATGAGAAGACCGGCCAGGCATACCCGGACACGCTCGTCGGCACCGACTCGCACACGACGATGGTCAACGGGCTCGGCGTGCTCGGCTGGGGAGTCGGCGGCATCGAGGCCGAGGCGGCGATGCTCGGCCAGCCGATGTCGATGCTGATCCCTCAGGTGCTCGGCTTCCGGTTGCACGGCGAGCTGCCCGCGGGCACCACCGCCACGGACCTCGTGCTGACGGTCACGCAGATGCTTCGCGAGCGCGGCGTGGTGGGGAAGTTCGTCGAGTTCTACGGCGCAGGCCTGATCGGCCTGCCGATCGCCGACCGGGCCACGATCGGCAACATGTCGCCCGAGTTCGGCTCCACCTGCGCAATCTTCCCGATCGACACGGAGACGCTCAAGTACCTGGAGCTCTCAGGTCGCCCCGCGGAGCAGATCGCGCTCGTCGAGGCCTACGCCAAGGAGCAGGGTCTGTGGCACGACGAGGACTCAGAGGAACCCACCTTCTCGGACACGATCGAGCTCGACCTCGCTACCGTCGAGCCGAGCCTGGCGGGGCCCAAGCGTCCCCAGGACCGTGTGTCGTTGAGCGACGCCAAGCGCTCGTTCGCACACGCGCTCCGGGACTACGTCCCCACCAACGGCGAGCAGCGTGACGCGATCGACGAGGCCGTCGCTGAGTCCTACCCGGCGTCCGACCCGCCCGCCGACGTCTCGCCCGGATCCAGCGCGGGCGAGTCCCATCCCGCGGCGCAGCCGGTCGGCACGGCCACGCTCCCCCACAACGGCACGTCCAGGACCGTGACATTGGACGGCGAGAGCTTCCAGCTCGACCACGGTCACGTGGTGATCGCGGCTATCACCAGCTGCACCAACACCTCCAACCCGTCGGTCATGATCGGCGCGGGCATCCTCGCGCGCAACGCGCTCGCCCGCGGCCTGCGCTCGAAGCCGTGGGTCAAGACCTCGCTCGCGCCCGGCTCGAAGGTCGTCACGGAATACCTCGACCGCGCCGGGCTGACCGAGTCCCTGGAAGGCCTCGGATTCAACCTCGTCGGCTATGGCTGCACGACCTGCATCGGCAACTCCGGCCCGCTGCCCGAGGAGATCTCAGCTGCCGTCGAGGAGGGCGACCTCGCGGTCGTATCTGTGCTCTCCGGCAACCGTAACTTCGAGGGTCGCATCAACCCCGACGTGAAGATGAACTACCTCGCCTCGCCGCCGCTGTGCGTTGCCTACGCGCTGGCCGGCACGATGGACACCGACATCGTCGGTGAGCCGCTCGGCCAGGACGAGAGCGGGGCGGACGTCTACCTGCACGACATCTGGCCGTCCGAGCAGGAGGTCGCCGAGACGATCGGCGAAGCAGTGCGCGCGGACATGTTCCGCAAGAGCTACGGTGAGGTGTTCGCCGGGGACGAGCGCTGGAACGGCCTGTCGGTGCCCGAGGGCGAGCGCTTCGCCTGGGAGGAGCACTCGACCTACGTGCGCCTGCCCCCCTACTTCCAGGGGATGCCCGCAGAGCCACAGGAGGTTCGCGACATCCGCGGCGCGCGCGTGCTGGCGCTGCTCGGCGACAGCGTCACCACCGACCACATCTCGCCCGCCGGCTCGATCAAGCGCGACGGTCCTGCCGGGACATACCTACAGGAACAGGGCGTTGAGCCGCGGGACTTCAACTCCTACGGTGCACGTCGCGGCAACCACGAGGTGATGATGCGCGGCACCTTCGCCAACATCCGCCTGCGCAACATGCTCGGCGGCCCCGACGACCCGTCACTGCCGGAAGGCGGCTTCACGCGGTACCTGGCGGACGGCTCGCACGCGCAGATGTCGATCTACGACGCGGCCATGCGCTACATCGAGGAGGGGATCGACCTCGTCGTGCTCGCCGGCAAGGAGTACGGATCGGGCTCCTCGCGCGATTGGGCCGCCAAGGGCACCAAGCTGCTGGGAGTACGGGCCGCGATCGCAGAGAGCTTCGAGCGCATCCACCGCTCCAACCTGGTCGGCATGGGCGTGCTGCCGTTGCAGTTCCCACCGGGCGAGAGCGCCAAGTCCCTGGGGCTGACCGGTGAGGAGACCTTCTCCATCGTTGGCCTCGCCGAGGCGATGGCCGGCGGCGGTGGCGCGCCGAGCGAGGTGCATGTCACCGCCGAGCGCGCCGACGGCGAGCCGGTGAGCTTCGATGCGCGAGTGCGGATCGACACGCCGCGCGAGGCGGACTACTTCCGCCACGGCGGCATCCTCCAGTACGTCCTGCGCGGGCTGCTCGCACGATGAGCGATCAGACGACAGACACCACGCAGGGATCTGGCGGCGACGGCGTGCCGACGCTGCTGAGCGAGCTGCTCGCCGCGCGCGGGCCCTCGGGCTATGAGACGGCGCCCGCGCGGGTCTGGCGCGAGGCGGCCGGGAAGTTCGCGCAGGTCAGCACCGATATCGTCGGCACGCCGTTGGCGCTCGTGGAGCCGGCTCACGGCTACGAGCACGCGCCACGGCGGCTGCTCGTGATGGGGCACATCGATGAGATCGGGCTGATCGTCACGCACATCGACGACGAGGGCTACCTGTGGTTCCGCGAAGTCGGCGGATGGGATGCCCAGATCCTCGTCGGCCAGCGCGTCGTGCTCGATACGAGCAAAGGGCCGGTGATCGGTGTCGTGGGCAAGAAGCCGATCCACCTGCTGCGCGACGAGGAGCGCAAGAAGGTGGCCGAGATCCGTGACCTGCACATCGACATCGGCGCGAGCGATGGTAAGCAGGCACGAGAGCTGGTGCGCATCGGCGACGTCGCCGTGATCGACGCCCAGCCCGTGGAGCTGCCCAACGGACGGCTCGTCTCGCGCGCGCTCGACAACCGCCTGGGATCGTTCGTGGCGCTCGAGGCAGCCCGGCTGGTCGCCGAGGCGGGCGGCGCGCAGTGGGAGGTCGCGGCCGTGGCCGCGGCGCAGGAGGAGACGACGTTCGGCGGCTCGCGCACCAGCGCCTTCTCGCTCGAGCCCGACGTTGCGATTGTCGTCGACGTCACCCACGCCACCGACGCGCCCGGCATCGACGTCAAGGAGGCGGGCAAGCACGAGCTCGGCTCGGGGCCTGTGATCACGCGCGGCTCGACGCTCAACAACGCCGTCTTCGAGCTGCTGTTCGACGCAGGCACGGCCGAGAAGATCCCCTTCACCGTTGAGGCTTCGGGGCGGGCCACCGGCACCGACGCCGACGCCGTGCACCTCAGCCGCGGCGGCGTGCCCACGGGGCTCGTGTCGATCCCCATCCGCTACATGCACTCACCCGTCGAGTTGGTTCAGCTCGACGACGTTCACGCCGCTGCCAGGCTGATCGCAGCCGCCGCAATGCGCCTGACGAGCGACAGCTCGTTCGCGCGACCCAGCTAGGCGAGGAGCTTGGCCTTCGCGCGCTCGAACTCCTCGTCGGTGAGCACGCCGCGGTCGCGGAGGTCGGCGAGCTTGTGCAGCTCATCGGCGATCGCGCCCGAGCTGCCGCCTTCGGAGAAATGGCGGAACGCGTCGAACTGTGCGCGGTCGCGCGCCTGGTGTTCGTGCATCGTGTGGCCACGGATGAGCAGGTAGCCCAGCACCCCGATCAGCGGGAAGACGATGATGAACAGCATCCACAGCGCCTTGCCCCAGTTGGAGAGGTCGTGGCTGCGGAAGATGTCGAACACGACGCCCACCGCAATCCAGATCCACAGGAACAGGAGCGCGAGCTCCAGGATCGAGAGCAATGCATCGCCGAAGGTGAACGTAGCGAGCGGCATCGCTGTAGGCGCTTAGGCGACCGACTCCAGTTCGGTGCTGGGCACGAGCTTGTAGGGCTCGCCGGGGCAGCCGCCGATCACGAGGATCCGCAGTCCGTCCGACCCCGCGTACAGCTTGCGCCTGGGCTCGGGCCCGACGCGTACGAACGTCTCCTGATCGAGATTCACACGCTCGCCGTCGATTTCCATCCAGCCGGAGCCGCCGATCGGCAGGAAGACCTCCTCCTGGCCGCTCTCCGCGTGGTCGTGCTCGGGGTAGTCGCCGTAGTCAGGCGGCAGCTGGATCACCTGGAACCCGAACGCGGTCACGCCCAGCTCGGCGCGTGCCTTCACGAAACCGCCACCGTAGGCGGCCTCCATCTCACCGATGCGCTTCGCCGTGAAGTCGGACATTCGCTGCGAAACACTACCGCTTGGAGAACGGGATCACGATCGCGAGTTGCCGCGACTGCGCGAGCAGCGTGCCGTCGGACGCCCAGATGATCCCGTCCTCTACGAAGAAGCCGTCGTGGATCAGCTCCGTGCGTGTCTGCGCCAGGCACAGCTCGCGCGGGTCGGCCTCCGGGGAGGATCCGCCGTCGCGCTTGCGCGGCATGTGCTCCTGGAAGTGGACGGTCAGGTCGACCGTCGGCACCGCCGCAGGCTCGGGCAGGCGCATGTAGGGCGCGGGGATCAGCGCGTCGGCGAAGAACGCGAGCGAGAGCGCGTCGACCGGCCGTGGCTCGGCCAGCCCCATCCAGGCGCGCACCTCCATCGGCTGCTCGCCCTGCCCGAACAGCTCCCCCTCGATGCGCGGCTGCAGTACGAGGTGGCGCGCGAATTCGGGGCCGCCGTGCTCGATCAGCTTGACCCCTTCGCGCGAGGGATCGGCGGGCTCCACGGAGGGCATCTGCACGCGGGAGATCTCCGGTCCGCCCCATGGGACAGAGAAGGCCCCGAGGACGAGCGCGATCAGCTCCTCGCCCTGGTGCATGCGCGCGGAGAGCGTGCTCAGCGAACGCCCCTGACGCTCGATCGTCGTTGAGATCTGGACCGGACCGGGCTCCGGCGCCCGCGCGTAGTGGATCGTGAGCGAGCGCGGCGCGCGGGCCGCGTCGGCCACCGACTCGATCAGCGTGCGCAGCAGGATCGCCGCGAGATAGCCGCCGTGCGGTCCACGCCCGGCGCGCCAGTCGGGTGCGATCTGCGCGCCGAACAGCGCCTGAAGCGGACCGCTCTGCGTGCTGTGCGCGTCCTTGATGCGCCACACGGCCGTGTCACGGTCGAACTTCGTCTGCGACGCGGCCGGCTGATCCGCGAGCGAGGAGCCGCCTGATGACGGGTCAGCCACGCACGAGCCGCTTGTAGGTGATGCGATGCGGGCGGTCCGCCGCAGCGCCGAGCACCGCGTGGCGATGCTCCTCGTAGGCCTCGAAGTTGCCCTCGAACCACGTCACCTGCGAGTCGCCCTCGAAGGCGAGCACGTGCGTCGCCACCCGGTCCAGGAACCAGCGGTCGTGGGAGATCACGATCGCGCACCCGGGGAACGCCAGCAGGGCGTCCTCCAGCGCGCGCAGCGTGTCCACGTCGAGGTCGTTCGTGGGCTCGTCCAGGAGCAGCAGGTTGCCGCCGCTGCGCAGCAGCTTCGCCAGGTGCACGCGGTTGCGCTCGCCGCCGGAGAGCTTGCCGATGCGAGCCTGCTGGGATGAGCCCTTGAAGTTGAAGCCGGCGGTGTACTGACGCGAGTTGACCTCGCGATCGCCGACTTTGATGTGCTCGTAGCCTTCTGAGATCTCCTCCCAGACGGTCTTCTCGGGGTTCAGCGAGTCGCGCGACTGATCCACATAGGCGAGCTGGACGGTCTCCCCGACCTCCAGCTTGCCGCTGTCGGGGCTCTCCTCGCCGGTGATCATTCGGAACAGCGTTGTCTTACCGGCGCCGTTGGCGCCGATCACGCCGACGATGCCTGCCCGGGGCAGGTCGAACGACAGCGACTCGATCAGCAGCCGGTCGCCGAAGCCCTTCGACAGATCGCTCGCGGTCAGAACCTTGCCGCCCAGACGCGGCCCCGGCGGAATGTGGATCTGGACCTCGTCGAGCTTGATGTTGCTGTCTTCGGCGATCAGCTCCTCGTAGCGGGCCAGACGCGCCTTGGACTTCGTGCGTTTGCCCTTTGGGTTCGTGCGCACCCATTCGAGCTCTGCCGCGATCGTCCGCTGGCGACCCTTCTCCGAGCGATCTTCCTGGGCCAGCCGCGTCTGCTTCTGCTCGAGCCAGCTGGAGTAGTTGCCCTGATATGGGATGCCCTTGCCACGGTCGAGCTCGAGGATCCAGCCGGCGACGTTGTCGAGGAAGTAGCGGTCGTGGGTGACCGCCACGATTGCGCCCTTGTACTCGGATAGGTGCTGCTCCAGCCACGCCACCGACTCGGCGTCGAGATGGTTCGTGGGCTCGTCCAGCAGCAGCAGGTCCGGCGCGCGCAGCAACAGGCGGCACAGCGCCACGCGGCGACGCTCCCCGCCGGAGAGCGTGCTCACGTCGGCGTCCGGGGGCGGCAGGCGCAGAGCGTCCATCGCGTATTCGAGCTGCGTCTCGAGGTTCCACGCGTCGGCCGCTTCGATCTTCGCCTGGATCTTGCCGAACTCCTCAGCCGTCTCATC
>DATBZG010000059.1:0-14281 GCA_036513335.1 Solirubrobacteraceae bacterium
GGAGACCGGTTTTTCATTGACCGTGGCGAAGTACACGAGCGCCGATTCGTGGCCGGCTTCCAGCGGGCTCACGCTCCACGTGATCGTGCGCGTTTTTTCATCCCACACGCCGCCGGATTCGATCGCTTCGCCTTCCGCGTATGCTTTGCCTTCGGCGTTGGACACGGTCAAGCCCGCGGGAACGGTGTCGATCACGCTTGTGTCGAACGCTGAGCTCGCGCCTTCCGCGTCCTTGACCTTGAGCTTGTATTCCACGAGCTGCCCGCCGTGCGCGGCTTTGCCGCCCGCGTTGTTCGTCTCGCTGAGCGTGATCGACGGCTCGACGACGGGAACCGCGTCGCCGGCTTCACGGGCCTGTGCGCCGGTGATGGGATCGGTCCAGGTCAGCTTGCCCGTGTTGGCGATGCTTTTCCCGCGCGCGTTCGCGGCGACGTTGGCGACGGTCGTGACGAAGCGCATCGTGACCTTGACGCTTTCTTCCAGTGGCGCCGCGTAGCCTTCGGGGAAGACCACGATCGGGCTACCGCTCGATTCTTCGGCTTTGAAGCTCCCGGGCGCCGCTTTCCCGTTCACGAGCGCTTCGACGGACCCCGCCTGGAGCGTCAGCTGCGTGTTGGGCAGAGCGGGGTCGGTCAAGCGTGCGATGCCGCTGAGCGTGGTGCCGGCGGGGATCGTGACGGAGACTTCGAAGGTGACCTGCTCGCCGATCGTGGCCTGCGTTGCGGTGTTCCCCGGTTCGATCACCGAGCTCGTGTGCGTCTTTTCGAGTTTGACGTTTTCGGTCTCCAACGCCGCGTGCGCGTTGGCCGCGGGCACGTTGGCTTCGCCGTCGCGCAGCGCGTCGATGTTTTCCGCGGGCACGTAGAGATACTGCCCGCCGACGTTGGTCGCGCTTTCGTACTTGACGACGCCCGTGTGGTCTTCGAGCGTGTCGTCGGGGTCGATCGTGGCGGGGACGCGCACGGTGAAGTGAAGGACCGCGGCGCCTTCGCGCGCGACCGTCACTTCTTCCTCGCCGAGGCTGGTTTCTCCCCATTCGATCCGCCCGGAGACGCATGCGCCTTTGGCGGAGATCGCGCTGATGTCTGCGCACGTGAGACCGTCCGGGAGCTCGTCCCACACCTCGACGCCGTCGGCTTCCAGCTGCCCCGCGTTGCTGACGCTGAGCGCGAACGTCGCTTCGTCGTCGGCCTTGATCGTCGCGGTGCTCGTCGGCGTGACCGTTTTTTTGTTGATTTCGACGATCTGCTTGGCGATGTTCAGCTGCGGGAACTGGAGTTTGTAGTCGGCTTCTGAGCGGTAGGAGAAGGACGTCCCGGGGGTGTTGACGTTCGCGAACTTCATGAGGTTGCCCTGTAGCTCGTCGAGCGTCGCTTCCTTGGGCAGTTTCGCGATCGTCGCGTAGACGCGTTCGAAGCGCTGTCGTTCGTTGTTCACATAGCCTTCTTCAGGCAGTTTCCACGCGATCGTCCCGCCCGGTTCGCTGGAGCTCGCTTCGGCGTGGTCGAACGTGGTGCCCGGCAGCGTGTCGCCGGACGCGCGCGCCTGGCCTTTTTCGCCGTCTTCTTGGAAGGCTTCGTCGAAGGTGTCGTTGACGGGCAGGAAGTCGGTGACGTTCAGCCCTTTGGTGTCGATCGTCGCCGGGAACGCAGCGGTCAGCCGCCAGCAGATCAGGTCGCCGGGGTGAAACACGGGCGCTGAGGTCGTGTATTCATCACCCAGGCAGCCGGTCCCCGACTTGGCGACTTCCTTGGTGATCGTCGGCCCTTCGGAGGTCTGCGAGGCGCTCGAGGATGCGGAGAGCGGTTCGTGGAGCGGTCGTTCGTGGTTGATCGGCGCTTCGCCTTTGCTCGAGCAGTCGGTGTCGTCGTCGCAGACGACATTGGTAGTCGCTTCGGCGAGCACGTTGTTGGTGACGGTGTCATCCGCGAGGATCGGTCCCGCCTGAACGTGTTCGTGCTGGTAGTGGGTGCGGGTCTTGGTGTCGTAGGTGATCGTGCTCGATGCGTTGGGGGCGATGTTCGCAAGCGCTTTGTCGCCGGCTTCATCCCAGACGAGCTTCCAGGTGCCGTTGGCTTCTTCGACGGCGCTTGCGTAGGGCGAGGACGGCGCGGTGTCCGGTTCGCATTCGCTGCTTTTGGTGAGGTTTTCCGAGCTCAGCGGGCACAGCCCGTTGGGCACCGTGTCGGTGACGACGGCGGCGGTGTTGTAGCGGTACTCGGAGGAGTGCAGCGTGAGCGTCCACAGCGTGACCTGGCCCTCGGCGAGCGTTTTCGAGCTCGCGCTCTTTTCGATCGTGAGGTCCTTGGCGACGCGCGTGAGATGCCCGGCGGCGGAGACGGGGGTCGTTTCGTCGTATTCGCCGCTTGCCTTGGCATAGGTGAGGACGGACTCGCCGTCGGTCGTCTCGGGACCGGAGTTGTTGTTCAGGTTGGCCGCCTGTTCGCCGCTCGAGACAGTCGGTTCTTTGGCCGTCCACGTTGCTGTGTTTTCGCGCAGCGGCACGGCCGCGCGGAATTCGAATGTGCGCGTTTCCCCGGCGGCGAGCGTGCCGAGGCTCCAGCTGACGTGCGTGTAGAGCGCGTCAGGAGCTTCTTCCGCGCCGTCCGGGTCGGTCGTGAGCGTTTCCACGCCGGTGGGGGTGAGGCAGCCGCCGAGCGCGGCGACGAGGATCGGCCCTGACCCCGGGTACTCTTCCGCGCTGCCGGGGTTGGTCGGTGCGTCGGTTGTGTGGTCGGCACCGGCGCCGCCGCAGCCGAGGTACTCCAGGTTGGCGGGAAGCCAGTCTTCGACCACGACTTTGCCTGTGGCGTTGACGTTGGTGTTCGAGACGGTGATCTTGTAGGTGACCTGGTGGTCGTGCACGCCGCGGAGGATCTGCCCCTGGGGCGATTCCTCGGCCTGCGTGATCTTCAAGGCGGTGATCGTGGTCGTCGCGGATGCGACGGCGAAGCCGGTGAAGGAGGTCGAGGACGGGCCTTCGGGAGCGCCGGCGGCGCTGAACTTGGGCAGGTAGCGCGCCTGTTCTGCGACGTAGGCGCCGGCTTCGACGGTGAATTTCCCCCCGATCGTGAAGTGCGAGGTGTTGTGTTTGACTTCAAAGCTGAGGGCGTTGCTGGAACCGGGGGAGAGATCGGACACGTTCGACCAGATCAGCGTGGTCTTGCCTTTTTCCGGCTCGTTGGCGATCGTTTGCGGTTCGACGGCTCCGGCTGAGGTGTGGGCGCTGCCCGCGACGTAGCTGATGTTTTCGGGCAGCACGGCGCGATAGCTGAGGTTGTAGCCGTAGGGCTGCGCGCCGGGATTGGACGCGGTGAGCGTGACGGTGGCGTTGGAGCCGTAGAGAACGCTCGCGGACGCTGCCGCCGAGAGGCCGATCGACGGGCTGCCTTCGGCGTACGCGGTCGCGGTCAGCAGCGCAGCACCGAGGACGACAGCACTCACAAGCGCCGCCGTCACCCCCAGAAACCGGGGGAGGGAGATCATCGCGGCAGGCTATCGGCAGCGGCGAACGGATCTTTTGTGCCGTGCGCGCGGCCCGGACCGGCGGATGGCTCTACAGTGGCGGCTCAGTCTCCGGCAGTCGGTTGAGAGGAAGAGCCACGTGGAGCATTTGTTCTACATGCCGCGCACGCGGTCCAACCGGGTCCTGTGGACGCTGCACGAGATCGGTGCGCCGTTCGAGTCCACGCGCGTGACTCCTGAGGGACGGCGAGCTCCGGAGCATCGGGCGCGTCACCCGCTGGGCCGGGTGCCGGCGTTCGAGCTCGACGACGGCACGATGATGTTTGAGTCCGCGGCGATCTGCATGCAGCTTGCCGACCTTTACCCGGAGTCGGGCCTGATCCCGCCGGTGGGATCGTCGGCGCGAGCGCTCGTGTACCAGTGGGTGATGTTCGGCATGACGGAGCTCGAGGCGTGGTTGTACCGGTGGATCGCAGACACTCGCGATGGGGTGAGCGACAGCCCAGGGGCGGGACGCTTCGCCGAGGCTGCGGAGGCGATCGCGGCGGCGCTCGAGGGGAAGACGTGGCTGTTGGGCGATCAGTTCACCGTGGCGGACATCGTGTGCGTCGGCGTGCTCGGCAGCGCTGCCGTTCGCAGTCTCCTGGGGCCTTGGCCGATTCTGAGTGAATACGTCGAGCGGGGCGAGGCGCGGCCGGCTCACGTGGCGGCCGTCGCGTACGGCGTCTGAGTTCTCCGACGCCAGCCGGAGCGCTCTCAGCGGCGCTCAGCCCGGCGGGAGCTTGCCGTTGTCGATCACCCGGCGCTCGTGTGTGCCGATACCGATCGTGCGGCCGTCCTCGGCAGTTACCTCTACGGCAAAGCGCAGCTTGCGTCCTTCGAGGATCTCCTCGAGGCGGGCATGCGCGACACATGTGGATCCCTCGGCGGCGCCGGCGACGTGCTTCACGCACACTTCGAAGCCGACGGTCGCGCGGCCGTCCTCGAGCAGCGGGTAGACGAGCATCGCGGCGGTGCGCTCCATCATCCCGATCATGCCGGGCGTGGAGAGCACGGAGAACCCGAGTGTGCCGCCGACGTCGGTGAGCAGCATGCCGGCGACCTCGAACTCTTGCGAGGCCTCGATCCCGGGCTGGAGCTCAGACACGACGACCGGTCCAGGCCATCCGGCGAAGCGCGGATTGGCTCATGCGATCACGATACGAGCTCGCGTGCTGCGGCGCTCTGCTCATGCTCGAATGCCGGCTCCAGCTGCTCGAGCTGTCGCTCGCCAAGGCCGGCTGCACGTGCGACATCTCGCCAGCGCGTAGTCGCATCCGACACCTCGGTCACGATTTCGCGCGCATGCTCGTCTGAGACCCTGAACGAATCGGCGACCTCGAGGGCTGTGGCGAGGCTCGCCTTTGCGTTGGTCTCGTCGATCGCCGTTGCCAGCTGGTTGTTCGTGCCTTCGGGGTTCGGGTTCAAGTCGAAAGCCGGCGAGAGTGACCAACCCGCGGTGCTCGCTCGGAGAAAGCCGTGGTTGCGCAGATGGTCGTCTGTGTTGGAGATCAACACTGTGAACACGATCCGCCGCCAGAGCTCACTCAAGTCAGCTGCAGCGTCGGGAGAACGTTCCTCGATCGCCTGACCGATTTCCAGATAGCTGGCCTGCTCTCCGTCTTTGGCTTGCAGCATCGACATCGCGCTGAGGTAGCCGAGGCGCCTCCCGGGACCGCGGTCGAACCGACGCACGACCAATACAGGCCGGCTGTCGATGACGTGCAGCTCGTGTTCAGGGACGGTGATTCCGGCGTTCGCCGCGAGCGTGAGCGCGACAGACTCCCAGCGGATCACGTCCCAAGTGTCGGTTTGGGAGGAGGGGAACTTGGCGATCCCGACATGCCCCGTGCTGTCGAGCACGTGCGCCTTGGGTCGCGCGCCGCCGAGTGAGCTGCCGCCGTGGAGGAGTAGGCGCAGATCCTCGCCGGTCGGTTCGTCGCGTTCGAGCTCTTCGGCGGCGTTCAGCAGGCGTGATAGGCCCACCAGGTGGGGCACGCCCTCGGTGTCTGCGGCGAGATATCGGCCGCTGTCGTGCGCGCGAAATCGCAGCGCGCCCTGTCGCAGGTCGTCCCGTGCGCCGAGCAGGAAGTCCACCTCGGTGAGTGTGCGCCGTTGCGTTCCGGCGTCGCGGGCGCGCTGCGCCTCGGCACGTCGAACGAGCCGTCGTCCCCATCCGTCTGGCGCGGAGTCGGACATCGCGCCGAACAGCGACTGGCCAACGGCCGTGTGATGCTGACCCTCCCAGAGCGCAAGCCCGGGATCGAGCTCGTAGGAATCGGCGCGCTCCAGGTACTCGTCTCGATAGCTGAACGTGGCGGATTCGCTCTGGCCGTGCCGGTGCGTCCAGAGTCGCCCGGCGGAGACGTCCAGCCCGGCGATCTGCACATCCACCTCGATCGGCTGATCAACCATCGCCCGTCAGGCTCTTCGGTCGCACGCGGCTGGGCAGAGCTTGGCCAGATCGTAGCCGGCCGATGTCGCTGGCGAGGGGGTCCAACGCCTCGGTCAGAACGTCCTGAATGCCCAGCGCCCGCAAGATCCGCAAGAGGTTCTCGACGCTCACGCCGCCGTCGGCAGCCTCGATGCGATGGATCACTCCTCGCGAGACGTCGGCGCGATCGGCCAACTGAGCCTGCGTCAGACCGCGGAGCTTGCGCCACGTGGCGACGCTGTCCGCCAAGTTTCGTTGGGCGCGGCGAATCGGGATCGGGGTGCTTCGTTTGTTGACTTTATGATCCATACACAGCGCACTATAACTGCTACTGCACTACATATAGACCACTATTTGAGCAGGCAACTTAATGACCCTTCGCGGTCAGGCCTCTCAGTTGCGACTCACCCCGGTGGACGAGTTGGCCGGAGGGATGCGCCCGCTGGGAGTGAGTTTGCCGTCGTTGAGCTGGAAGTGGATGGTGGCCTGCCCGCCGGTGGGGTTGGCGAGGGCGTCGCCGGGGCGGTAGAGGGGGTAGCCGAGCGTGACTTCGGTGTCGCTCTGGGAGAGCACTTTGACGGTGGCGCTGGGTTCCTTGGTGTCGGTGCCGATGTAGCGACCGTCGATGAAGAAGAACGCCTGCTGGCCGAAGCCGTCGCTTGAGCCGGCGCGCGTTCCGATCAGCACACGCAGCGTTTGGCTGGGGTGGTAGAGGGCCGTTTCGGTGGGCGTGTAGCCCCGGGATTCGAGCACGGAGACGGCTTCTTTGGCCGCTTCGGACTGGCTTTCTTCGTGTGTGAACGCGGGCTCGGTAGCCGTGCGCGTGGTCGCTGGCGCTTCCGCGCCACCGGCGGTGCTGTTGGGGGTGCTCGTCGTCGCGGTGCTGGTCGTGGCGGGCGCTTTGGCAGTGGTGGTCGCGTGCGTCTGCGTGCTGGAGGTGGTGGCGCTCTCCGAGGCGGTGGGCGTTTCCGCGACGGTTTCGGTTTTCGTCTGCGAGCTGCCGCAGCCGCCGAGCGCGGCTCCCGCACCGGCGCCCAGGATGAGGGTGCTCAGCGCTGCGATGAGTTTGCGAGGCATCCCGGCCATGGTATTCAGCGCCGCCCGCGCCACACGCCAGTGCGCTTGCAGCACGGTTTCCCATACGCCGACAATATGTTCCGGGTGGGAGCATCGGAAGCATGCGTGTGTTGATCGTCGAGGACGAGCCCTATATGGCAGAGGCCATCCGCGATGGCCTACGTCTGGAGGCGATCGCCACGGATATCGCTGCCGACGGCGAGACCGCTCTGGGGCTGCTGAGCGTCAACGCCTATGACATCGCGGTCCTTGACCGGGACATCCCCGGGCCTTCTGGAGACGAGATCGCCAAGCGCATCGTGGCCTCCGGCAGCGGCATGCCGATCCTGATGCTCACCGCTGCCGACCGTCTCGACGACAAGGCCTCCGGGTTCGAGCTGGGCGCCGATGACTACCTCACGAAGCCGTTCGAGCTCCGGGAGCTCGTGCTCCGTCTCAGAGCGCTCGGCCGTAGAAGTGTCCACAGCAGGCCACCCGTGCGAGAGATTGCAGGCCTGCGGCTGGATCCGTTCCGGCGCGAGGTCTACCGCGACGACCGCTACGTCGCGCTCACCCGCAAGCAGTTTGCCGTGCTCGAAGTTCTCGTCGCTGCCGAAGGCGGTGTCGTCAGCGCCGAGGAGCTCTTGGCGCGAGCGTGGGATGAGAACGCAGACCCGTTCACCAACGCCGTGCGCATCACGATCTCCGCGCTGCGCAAACGTCTGGGTGCCCCCGGGATCATCGCCACTGTGGCCGGCGTGGGGTACCGCATCGACGCTCCTGCAGGCACCGGGTGTGAGCGAGACGAGCGTGGATAGAGCCTCTGGCTTTCTGCGGATCGCGCGACCCTCGCTCACCGCGCTTGCCCCTCGTCGGATGCTCCACCTGTCATCGCGGACCGTGCGCCTGCGCCTGACCCTGCTCTATGGCGGCCTGTTTGTCGTTTCCGGGGTGGTGCTGCTCGCGACCACCTACCTGATCTTTCGCCGCGCCTCCGGTGTCAACCTGATCGTCGCGAACGGGCCCACGCACGGGACCGCCGCCCAGGACGCCGCCACCGAACTCAGGTACGCCGAGCTCATCCGCCGTTCGACTGACGCTCTGCACCATGGGCTCCTGCGGTCCGTGATCGTGCTCGCGATCATGACGGCGGTCTCGATCGTCCTCGGTTGGCTGGTCGCGGGCCGGGTCCTGCGCCCGCTGCGGGCGATGACGGCGAGCACCCGGCAGATCTCCGAGCGCAACCTGAACGAGCGCCTCGCGCTCTCAGGGCCCCGCGACGAGCTGAAGGATCTCGCGGACACGATCGACGGCCTGCTCGCGCGGCTCGAGGCACACGTCGCCGAACAGCAGCGATTCGCAGCCAACGCCTCCCACGAGCTGCGCACGCCGCTGGCGGTCACCCAGACGCTCCTGGACGTAGCGCGCAACGATCCCAGTCACGCGGGCGGCGAGCTCGTCGACCGCCTCCACGAGGTCAACACCCGAGCGATCGACCTCACCGAAGCCCTGCTGTTGCTCAGCCGCGCCGACCAGCGGTCCTTCACCCGAGAACATGTCGAGCTGTCCCTGATGGCAGAAGAAGCCACCGAAACGCTCCTCCCGCTGGCAGAAGCGCGCGGCGTCACGATCGAGACCACCGGCGAGGAGACGCCCACGATCGGCTCGCACGCGCTTCTGCTCCAGCTGACAACGAACCTGGTGCACAACGCGATCGTCCACAACCTGTCTGAGCAGGGCACCGTATGGGTCTCGACCGGCGCTCACTCCGAGAGCGTGGAGCTCATCGTCGAGAACACCGGCGAGCACCTGCCCCCGGAGTTGGTTGCCACGCTTGCCGAGCCGTTTCAGCGCGCCACCAAACGCATACGCCCCGACCGCGCAGGCGTGGGTCTCGGCCTGGCGATCGTCAAAAGCATCGCCCAAGCACACGACGGCACCCTCATCCTGTCCCCGCGGCCCGCCGGCGGGCTCCGCGTCACCGTGCTGATCCCTGCCGCAGCGCCCGTCTCGCTGAACTGAGCGAGGGGGGCACCCCGGCGCCGAGCGAGTGGGATTGGTCCTGCCGGCGGATGCATATCGCCTGCATATCGAAACTCCCATACGTGCGGGCAACATCGCGTTGCGTTCAATGGCGGCATGACCTACAGCACGCAAGCACCAACGGCCGACGGCACCGCCTCGCCGCCGGCCTGCTCCTCCTCATTTCCTGCCGCGGCGATGGGCATCACGATCTACGGGTGCGGGCGCGACGAGGCCGTCCTGTTCGAAGCGATCGCGCCTCGCTTCGGCGTCGTGCCAACGATCACCGGGGCGGCGGTATCTGAAGGCAACGTCGTGCTGGCGCGCGGCAATCGCTGCATCAGCGTGGGCCACAAGAGCCAGATCGCAAATTCCACCCTGCTCGCGCTCAGCCACGCGGGCGTAACGCACATCACCACGAGGAGCATCGGCAGCGACCATCTCGATGTGAGATATGCCGAGCGCGTCGGCATCTCCGTTGCAACCGTGCCGTATTCGCCAGACAGCGTGGCTGACTACACGCTGATGCTGATGTTGATGGCTGTGCGTGGCGCCAAGTCCATCGTCAGTCGCGCAGAGGTCCATGACTACAGGCTCCCTGCCGTCCGCGGGAAGGAGCTGCGCGATCTGACGATCGGCGTGATCGGCACCGGACGCATCGGAACGGCGGTGACGAAGCGGCTGCGTGGATTTGGCTGCCGCGTCCTGGCCCATGACCGTCTTCCCGGGCGCGCCGGCGAGTGGGTCTCACTCGATGAGCTGGTACGTGAGAGCGATGTCATAACGCTCCACACCCCGCTGAGCGCAGACACGCACCATCTGCTCGACCGGCGACGCATCGAGCAGATGAAGCACGGCGCATACATAATCAACACCGGCCGCGGCGCGCTGCTCGACACCGACGCGCTCGTGCGCGCCGTGGAAAGCGGCAGATTGGGCGGCGCGGCGCTGGATGTGCTCGAGGGCGAAGAGGGCATCTTCTACGCGGACTGCTCGCGCAAGGCGATTGACCACGCGCTCCTGCTGCGCCTGCAAGCGCTGCCGAGCGTGCTCATCAGCCCGCACACCGCCTACTACACAGACCACGCCCTGCGCGACATGGCCGAGAGCACGATCGTCAGCTGCGTGCGCTTCGAAAGCGGGCGCCGGCATGGCTAGGCTGAAGATCGGCGTCGTGTTCGGAGGGTGCTCAGAGGAGCATCCGATCTCCGTCAAATCAGCGCAGGAGCTCGCCGGGCACCTCGATCAAGACAAGTACGAGCCGTTCTACATCGGGATCACGAAGAGCGGCGCCTGGAAGCTCTGCGATGCTCCCCGTCCAGGTTGGGAAGACGGCTGCACTCGCCCGGCCGTTCTCTCACCGGACAGACGCGTCCGCGGGCTGCTCGTTCTGGAGCGGGAGCGCTACGAGACGATTGGCTTGGATCTGGTGTTTCCCGTCCTGCACGGAACGCTCGGCGAGGACGGCGCGATCCAGGGCCTGGCCGAGCTCGCCGGCATCCCCTACGTCGGCTGCAACATCCAGAGCTCGGCTCTGTGCATGGACAAGTCCCTCGCCTACATCGTCGCCGGGGACGCGGGGATCGCCACGCCGAAGTTCTTCACGGTCACCGCGGAGGAAGAAGTCGATGCCGCCCGGCTGAGCTATCCCGTGTTCGTGAAGCCGGCCCGTTCGGGCTCCTCCTTCGGCGTGAGCAAGGTGCGCGGGAAAGACGAGCTGCCGCGCGCGCTGCAGGCGGCAAGACAGTTCGACTCCAAGGTGCTGATCGAGGAGGCCGTCCTCGGCAGCGAGGTCGGGTGTGCGCTTCTGGGCAGCGGCCAGAACGTCGTCGCAGGCGCGCTGGACCAGATCTCCCTTTCCCACGGCTTCTTCAGGATCCATCAGGAGAGCGACCCTGAACGCGGTTCTGATAACTCAGAGGTGATCGTTCCCGCGGACATCTCCGCGGAGTCGCGCTCGTTCGTCGAGGAGACCGCAAAGGCCGTATATCGCGTGTTGGGATGCAGCGGACTCGCACGCGTGGACATGTTCCTCACGCAGGACGGGGATGTCGTGCTCAACGAGGTGAACACCTTGCCCGGCATGACCTCCTACAGCCGCTACCCGAGGATGATGCAGGCTGCGGGAGTCTCGCGCGCCGAGGTGATCGACCGGTTGGTGGCCTCGGCACTGGCAGAAAGCCGACGATGAACGACCAGCTCGTCTTCGTCGATGAGTACGTGAAGGCAATCCACTGGGATGCCAAGTACGCGACGTGGGACAACTTCACGGGCAAGCCCGTGGACGGATATGTGGCAAATCGCATCGTCGGCACGAGACCGTTGTGCGCAGCCTTGGACAGAGCGCGAGCAGAGGCCGCCTCCCGAGGCTTCGGCCTGCTCCTTTGGGACGGCTATCGCCCGCAACGCGCCGTTGATGCCTTCGTGCGCTGGTCGCAGGAGCCGGAGGACGGCCGCACGAAGCCACGCCACTATCCCAATATCCGCAGGGCTGACATGTTCGAGAAGGGGTACGTGGCAGCCAGCTCGGGCCACAGCCGAGGCAGTGCCGTCGACCTGACGCTCTTCCACCTGGCGAGCGGCGAACGCGCTGGCATGGGCGGCGAGCACGACCTGATGGATGCGATCTCGCATCACGGCGCGGAGGGGGTCACGCGTGTTGAGGCGCGCAACCGCCAATCGCTGCGCGCGATCATGGAGGCCTGTGGCTTCAGCTCATACGAGCGCGAGTGGTGGCACTACACGCTGAGAGACGAGCCTTACCCCGACACGTACTTCGATTTTCCGATCGCGTGAGCAGGCGGCGCGCCGCATACACCCAGACCGCCACCAGGAACCCGACGTCCGTACCGGCGGAGAAATAGCTGTATAGCCATAGCTATACAGCTATACAGAACTTTTAAAGCAGAACATCTGCGAGGACGCGCCCGCAAGGGGGTACGATCAATACACAGCCGAATGTCCGCTCCATCAGCACAGATTCCAACCCCGCCTTCGGGCAAGCACAAACCACGCGAACGGCGCAAGACCTCCGAGCGCGTCAAGGCAGTCTTCCCGATCCTGCTGGCGGCGCTGGCGATTGCGTTTGCGGTGCTGAACCTGAACCAGGTGAAGGTCGACTGGATCGTGGGCTCAGGTCATGCGCCGCTGATCATCGTGATCGTGATCTCGCTGCTGGTGGGGGTCGTGTTCACGCACTTCGCCGAGCGCATCGGGCGCAGGCGTCGCTAGCGCGGACTGTCCTCGGTCACAATCTCGACGGCCGCGTGCGCGCCGATGAACGGCGCGAGCACGACATAGGCGACGTGGTCGGAGAGCGCGGCGAGCAGCTGGATGCGCCCGGCTGAGGCCTGACAGCGGATCGTGTGCCAGATGGCGCCCGCGACGGCGTCGGCGGTGAGCGCGCCGTGCGGCTTGTTGGGCGCGCCCTCGGTGAGCAGCGTGGCGATCGCGCTGGAGAGCTCGACGGTGCGCTCGAGCGCTTGGCTGCCGGAGAAGAACGCCTCCTGGGCGAGCGTGCGCGCATGCAGCGGGTGCTCTGCGAGGTAGCGCATCAGCTCGCCGAGCACGCGGCGCACGGCGCGCGGCCAGTCCCCGCCGACGAGTTCGGGGTCGGCGGTGATCTTGAGCAGCTGGTCTGAGATGTTCTCGAGTGCCTCGAGGAAGCACCGCTCCTTACCGTCCTTGCCGTCGAAGAGCTCGCAGAAGACCTCGACTGGGACGTTCGCCTCCTCGGCGATCTGTGGCGCGCTGAGGTTACGGAATTCCTCGCGCGTGACGAGCCGCAGGATGCCCTGCAAGAGGCGCGCGCGCTCGTCGCGAGGCGGCGGTTCGGCACCGTTGAGACCATGGCCGTAGGTTGCTGAGATCTCGCGCATGCGCGTGCTCAGGCGGGCGGCCATACGTTCGCTGAGCAGGTCGGCCTCGGGGGTCTGGAACAGCAGCGTCCAGTTGAGCAGCTCCTCGGCGAGGTCCACCCGCGTTCGGTGCTCCTCGCTGAGGAACGAAGCGGCGGTGCCGTGCAGGCCGCCGGCGATGCCCCTGATGATCGGCATCGGCAGCGCCTTTGAGTCTGGCGCTTGGGCGAAGCTGTGCGCGAGCATCTGCTCGCATGCGCCGGTTGCGCGGCGCAGGCGCATCGCCCCCGCGCGCCCGGCGCGCTGCGCCTCGACGACGACGAGCGTGGTGGCGTTGGGTTCCTCGGCGGTGCTCTTGGCGAAGCGCTGGAAGACAGCTCGTGCGCGCTCTTCCAGGGGTCCGTCGGAGGCGAGGTAGACCTGTTTGATCAACTTGAGGTCGCGGCGCACGATCAGGTCGAAGGTGGCGAGGAAGCACTCTTCCTTGTTCGCGAACTGTTCGTAGAAGGCGCGCCGGGAGACGCCTGCGAGACCGACGATCTGCTTGATGCTCGTGTCCTCGTAGCCGTTCTCAGCGATCGCTTCGATGAGCGCTCCGTGGATGCGCCTGCGCTGGTGCATCACGACCTGGTTGCGGTCCATCCGGTGTGGCCCATGCGGCAGGCGCTTGTACAAGGGGGCGATCGGTGTGGACGATTCGCGGGCCCCCTTCTTGGGGCGCTTCGCGCGCCCGTGCGCCGACAACGACGATGTTCCCCTCGGTGCCATATTCCTCTCTCCGACTGTCTTTCCGACCAGTTGACCCCTGTCATCTGGTATGGCAACGGGGATCATTCCATGTCAGCGATCTTTTGTCTACACCGAACTGTCGCGGTGTGCCGGAACGGCGTGGAGGAGCCTTCGGCGCGGTCCTGCGCCGGCCCGCAAGTCGGGCGAGCGCGAGCTAGTGGAGGACGATCTTCAGCAGCAGGATTCCGACTCCCATGGCGGCGCCGACTGCCACGTCGAGCGCAAGCTCGCGCGGCGTGTCCTGAGCGCGGATGCCTGCGAATAGCTCAAACGCGACGAGGCTCGCGATCGCAGTCCAGAGGGCGGCGGTGACGGCGCTGTGCAGCGGCGCCGAGGCAACCCAGGCGATCAGCAGCGCGAGCAGCGGCAGCGCGGCGCCGCACATGATCGCCCAGTCGGTGGCGATCGCCTGCGCGAGGCCGGTGGCGCTGAGGCGCTCCTGGCGCTCGAGACGAGCGCCGAGCATGTGGGAGTAGGCGTGCGCGAGCCAGTAGAGCGCTGCGGCGATGACGGTGGATAGGACGGTGTCGAGGTATGTCTCGTGCTGTCCGCTCTCGGCGGCGAGCAGCGCGCCGATGACGATGATCCCGTAGACGACGCCGGAGGCGTTATCGGCGGC
>DATBZG010000060.1:0-29036 GCA_036513335.1 Solirubrobacteraceae bacterium
CCGGCGCTCACACCGGGCGAGGTCGCGGAGCTGAAGGCGCAGGTACGCGCGCTGGCGGCCGAGCGAGGGGCGGTGATCCTCGCGCACAATTACCAGGTGCCAGAGGTCCAGGACGTGGCTGACTACGTTGGGGACTCGCTCGGCCTCTCGCGCCAGGCGGCCGCTGCGGACGCGGAGACGATCGTGTTCTGCGGCGTGCACTTCATGGCCGAGACCGCATCGATTCTGTGCCCGGAGAAGACGGTCCTGATCCCCGACCTCGACGCGGGCTGCTCGCTGGCGGACTCGATCGACTTCGACCAGCTGGCCGAGTGGAAGGCGGGCTACCCGGATGGGGTGGTGGTGATGTACGTGAACACCACCGCGGAGGTCAAGGCGCTGACGGACTACTGCTGCACATCCGCCAACGCGGTGGACGTGGTGCGCCACATCTATGAGACTCACGGTCCCGACACTGAGATCCTCTTCGGCCCAGACATGTGGCTCGGCGCCTACGTCGAGAAGGAGCTCGGCAAGCGCATGCACGTCTGGGACGGCGAGTGCCACGTACATGCGGGGATCCGCCCCGCGGACATCGCCGCCACACGCGCGGCGCACCCGGGCGCGGACTTCCTGATCCACCCGGAGTGTGGCTGCACGACCAGCATCATGGAGTACGTGGCCGCCGGCGACGTCTCAGCCGAGGGCGTGCACATGCTCTCCACGGGCGGCATGCTGAAGTACGCGCAGCGCGCTGAGGACGACGCCGAGCATGACACGGACCGGCCACGGCGCGAGGCGGTGGTGGCGACGGAGATCGGCATGCTCTACCCGCTGCAGATGGCCGCGCCGGATGTCGAGTTCATCCCCGCCAATGCCGAGGCGTCGTGCAAGTACATGAAGATGATCACGCTGCCGAAGCTGCGTGACGCGCTGCGCGACATGAAGCACGAGGTGAAGGTGCCACGGGAGATCGCCGAGCGGGCGCGCGTGCCCATCGACCGCATGGTCGCTCTGGGCTGAGCCAGTGGACATCGTACGCGACGCCGGCGCCACTGAACCACTGACCGTGGCGGACCAGCGGCTCCGCAGGCTCGACGTCGATCGGGCAGGTGCGATTCTCGAGCAGGTGCTAGATCTGGCCGAGCTGCTCCCGCAACGCCCGCGCGGGCCGCTCACCTACCCGTCGCTCGCTCGGCCTGCTGCATGAGCGTCCTCGCCGAACGGCTGCTGGCGATCCACGCTGCGCTGAACGCCGTCGGCCTGCGTCACGCCTTCGGTGGTGCGATCGCGCTTGCCTACTGCACCCACGAGCCGCGTGGTACCCGCGATCTGGACGTCAACGTGTTCGTCGCGCCGCAACGTGCCGGCGAGGTCCTCGCAGCGCTTCCCGAGGGGGTCGCCAGGAGCGCTGAGGAGCTGTCGAGCGCGGAAACCGAAGGGCAGGTGCGGCTGTGGTGGGAGGACACCCCCGTGGACGTCTTCCTCAACGCTCACCCGTTTCACCAGCAGGTCGAACGGGGAGTGCGCATGGTCCCGTTCGCCGGGATCTCGATTCCCGTAGTCGGGTGCACGACGCTCGCCGTCTTCAAGTCTCTGATCAGCCGCACCAAGGATTGGGCAGACATCGAGGAGATGCTCGAGATGGGGGAGATGAACGTGCAGGATGCGCTCGCGTGGATCGCTCAGATCGTCGGCGTCGAGGACCCGGCCGTCGCGCGACTGCGCGCGCTCGGCGTCTGATCGCGCTCGCCGGCACGGATGTGCGCAGGTAAGGGCCTCTGAGACAGAGCCAACTGTTGACATGCTGCGCCCTGCTGGATTACGTTGGCGCTGAAGCTGTTCGTGCCGAGGGGAGAGCTCGGAGCTGAGCCGCCGGGGCTTCCCGGCGGTCAAACTGGTTGAGGGAAAGAGGAAAGTCATGCTGAAGAGCAGAGGCCTGGTCGTGATCGCGGTGATGGCCGCGATGGGAGTCGCCTTGATCGCCGCGCCCGCAGGCGCGAGCGCGAGCTTGTACGTGCCCTACGAAAGCGCAGCGCTGGTGGAAGGCGCTTGGAACGAGACGTGGGACCCGACCGCGCTGAGCGGCGGCAACAACGGCTGCAAACCCAGCGCCGCGCACCCCTACCCGGTGGTGCTCGTACACGCCACGTTCGCCGACGAGGGGTCCAACTGGGTGACGCTCGCGCCGCTGCTCGCCAACGCGGGCTACTGCGTGTATGCGTTCAACTACGGCGAGACGATCCTCTCGGGGCTGTTCGGCAACGTCGACGCGCTCGGCCACATCACCCAGTCCGCGGAAGAACTGAAGACGTTCGTCAACAAAGTGATCTCGCAGACGAAAGCCTCACAGGTCGATCTCGTCGGTCACTCGCAGGGAGGGATGATGCCCAACTACTACCTCAAGTACCTGGGTGGCGCATCCAAAGTGAACACGTTCATCGGGCTCGCCCCCAGCAACCACGGCACGACGCTCGACGGCATCACGAAGTTGATCGAAAACTTCCCGTTTGCGACGCTTCTCGTGAACACGTTCATCGAAGCGATCGGTGCGCCGTCGCTGGCGGAACAGGAGGTCGGCTCGGCGTTCGAGAAGAAGACGTTCGAAGGCGGCGACACCGTGTCCGGTCCGCGTTACGTGGTGATCGAGACGACGCACGACGAGGTCGTCACGCCCTACACCAACGCGTTCCTCAGCGGGTCGAACGTGACCAACATCACGATCCAGAACCAGTGCCCGAAAGACCCCGTGGCTCACATCGGGATGTTCGAGGACTCGCCGGTGATGCAGAACGTGCTGAACCAGCTCAGCGCCAGCCCCAACCCGTCGTTCGCTGCCACCTGCAGCAAATACGGAGCGGGGATCTAGCCGCGAAGCTGCTGTAGCTGCCTGCCCTGGCCCGTACGTGTGTGCGCGGGCCGGGGCGCCGCGCGCTGCGCTGCCTCCGGCCACATCCGATCATAGGGCTCGTCGCTTGGAGGCTGCGCTCGCGGCGCGGCATTCGCGGGCGTGTGCTAATAGTTAAGTGAGTGCTTAAGCAATACGAGCCCGCCGAGCGAGAGATCGACCTGCTGTTCCAGGCGCTGGGTGATGCCAGCCGGCGGGCGATGGTCGATCGCCTCACGCGTGGGCCCGCTTCCGTGAGCGAGCTCGCGCGACCGCTGGCGATGTCGCTGCCGGCTGTCGTCCAGCATCTGCATGTGCTCGAGGCCAGCGGGCTGGTGCGCTCGCAGAAGCTCGGCCGGGTGCGCACGTGCACGGTCGAGCCGGCTGCGCTGCGCCTCGCCGAGCGATGGATCGCCGATCGACGCACCTTCTGGGAGCAGAGCTTCGACCAGCTCGGCGCGTATCTCGCCGAGGATCAGGATCAAACCAATCAACCAATGCAAGGGAGAGACCAGTGAGCAGCATCGACCAGGCCGCAGGCGAGCGGTCGACGACACACTCCACGTTCGTGATCGAGCGGACATATGAGGCCTCCCCGCAGCGGGTGTTCGACGCGTGGGCCGATCCCGCCGCCAAGGCGAAGTGGTTCGGCCCCGCAGAGAAGGGCGAGTACTCGCTGGAGTTCCGCGTCGGCGGACGCGAGCACATGGTCGTCCAGGCCGGCGACGAGTCGAGGTTCAGCTTCGACTCCGTCTACCAGGACATCGTCCCCGGCAAGCGGATCATCCACGCCTACGACATGCATCACAACGACGTGCGCATCTCCGTGTCGCTGGCCACCGTTGAGATCGAGACGCACGGCGAGGGCTCTCGCCTGACGCTTACCGAGCACGGCGTGTATCTCGACGGGCACGACACGCCCGAGCAGCGCGAGCACGGCACCAACGCGATGATCGGCGCGCTCGGCGACTATCTCCTCGAGAGCGCCGGAACGGGCCTGTGAGCGGGGCGGCCGCCGACGAGCGGCGATGGGTCGCGCTGTACGTCCTGTGCGTGGGGATGCTGATGATCGTGCTCGACGTGACGGTCGTCAACGTCGCGCTGCCGTCCATCCAGAGCGACCTGCGCTTCTCCACGTCGAGCCTCGCATGGGTCGTCAACGCCTACCTGATCTCCTTCGGTGGCCTGCTGCTGCTGGCCGGTCGGTTCGGCGATCTGATCGGGCGCCGGCGGGTCTTCCTCGCCGGCATCGGCCTGTTCACGACGGCCTCGCTCGCGTGCGGCCTCGCCGACAGCCAGTCCGCGCTGATCGTCGCGCGCTTCGTGCAAGGCATCGGCGGCGCGATGACCTCGGCGGTGATCCTGGGCATGATCGTGACGATGTTCCCCGAGCCGCGCGAGCAGGCCAAGGCGATCGGCGTGTACGCGTTCGTCGCCTCCGCCGGTGGTTCCGTGGGGCTGCTCGCCGGAGGCGTGATCACGCAGTCGATCGACTGGCACTGGATCTTCTTCGTGAACATCCCCATCGGTATCGCCACCGCCGTGTTCGCCGCGCGCCTGCTCGAGCACGACGCCGGCATCGGCCTGCACGAGGGCGCAGACGTGCCCGGCGCGGTGCTGATCACCGCGGCGCTGATGCTCGGCGTCTACACGATCGTCAAGCCCGCAGCCGAAGACGGCTGGGGCGCCGGGCGCACGCTGGCGCTCGGCGGCGTCTCGCTCGCGCTGCTGCTCGGCTTCCTCGCGCGCGAGTCGACGGCGCGCAAGCCGCTCGTGCCGCTGCGCATCTTCCGCTCGCGCAACGTCGCCTCCGCGAACGTCATCCAGGTGCTGTCTGTCGCGGGCATGTTTGGCGTGTTCTTTCTCGGCGCGCTGTACCTGCGGCGCGTGCTCGGCTACGACGCCCTGGAGATCGGGCTCGCGTTCCTACCGGTCTCGGTCACGATGGGCACGCTCTCGATCCGCTACTCAGAGCGGCTGATCACGCGCTTCGGCGCGCGCAACCTGCTCGCGCCAGGCCTCGTTCTGATCATGCTCGCCCTCGTCCTCCTCACTCAGGCGCCCGTTCGCGGCAGCTACCTCGCGCACGTGCTGCCCTCGATGCTGTTGCTGGGTCTAGGCGCCGGCGTGTGCTTCCCCGCCCTGATGAACGTCGCCATGTCCGGCGCCCAGCCGCAGGACGCGGGCCTGGCCTCCGGGCTGGTCAACACCACCGCACAGGTCGGCGGCGCGCTTGGTCTGGCGGTGCTCGCAACGCTCTCCACGGCGCGCAGCAGCCGTCTGATCGCGCAGGGCCATGCCACCGCCGCGTCGCTCACCAGCGGCTACCATCTCGCCTTCTGGATCGCCGCTGCCCTCACCGCGGCGGCGCTAGCCGTGGTTCCGTTCGTGCTGGGCGAGGAGCGGCAGATCGAGCGTGAGGTCGCGGCGAATCTGCCAGCGGGAGGTTGAGGCTCAGAACTCCTCGGCTGCGTGGGGTCCCACGCACGCCACCGCCAGCTCGTCCGCCACGCTGGCTGCCACCTCGCGGACCTGATCGAAGGTGACCGCGTCGAGCGCCGCGATCGCCTCGTCCGGGTCGATGTACTTGCCGAACACGATGCGCTGGTTGGCCGCGAAGCGCGCGACCGCATTGGTGTTCTCGAATCCCAACACCAATCGGCCGGCCGTATATGCGCGTGCGCGTTGGACCTCCTCCTCGGTGGGGCCATCGTCGCGCAGCTCATCCACGATCTCACGCATGCGCGTGTAGGCCTCGATGCACTTCGCCGACTCCAGGCCCGAGCCCAGCTGCAGGACCGGCACGTCGGCGAAGGTGTGGTCGATCGCGTAGACCGAGTAGCACAGTCCGCGCTTCTCGCGGATCTCCTCGAACAGTCGCGAGCCCATCGAGCCGCCCAGCAGCGTCGAGTAGATCGACAGCGCGGCGCGGTCGCGCAGGTCTCTGACGCCCACGTCGGGGCGGTAGATCATGCGCAGGTGCGACTGGTTGGTGTCGCGCTCCTCCACCAGCGTCTGCGGCGCGAACTCAGGCGCCGGCACGTATGGTTCGGGTTCCGGTAGGGCGGGGAAGCGCGCGAAAAGCTCCTGCAGCTCATCCTCGGAGGGGAGGTGCTCGAGGTTGCCCGCCAGGAACGCGCCGCCGCGCGAGCCGGCCCAGCGACGCTCGCGGAAGGCCACGATGCCCTCGCGCGTGAAGCTGCGGAGGTTCTCCTCCGGCCCCAGCACCGTGCGTCCCAGCGGGTGATCTCCGAACGCCGCGCGGTCGATCAGGTACTCCGCCACCGTGGAGGGCTGGTCGTAGGCGCGGTTGATCTCCTGGATCACGACGCCGCGCTCGCGGTCCAGCTCCTCGGCGTCCAGCCGCGGGCGTCCCACGAAGTCGGTCAGGAGGTCGATCGCCTGCGGGGCGCTCTCCGCACGGACGGTGATGTGAAAGGCCACCAGGTCGTGACTGGTGTACGCGTTCAGGACCCCGCCCAGTCGCTCCGCCGTCTCGTTGACGTGCTTGTACGTGGGGTACAGCTCACCGCCCTTGAACACCAGGTGCTCCAGGAAGTGCGCCATCCCGTTCTCCTCCGGGCGCTCGTTGCGCGCGCCCGCGTCAAACGCCACGAGGACGGTCAGCGCGCGTGTGCCGGGCAGCTCGATTCGATGGATCGGCAGCCCGTTGGACTCCACAGTGCTCGTAATAACGTTGGTCATGGCCTCACCCTAGAACGTTCCTCGCCGCGGGGCGGGTTGCGACCGGCGGGCGCTCGCGCACGCCTGCACTACGCTTGCGCCGGGCTCATGCGCACCTCAAGCCGCCAACCGCTCGCGCTCGCGCTCGTCCTCGCGGTGCTCGGTCTGCTCGCGCTCGGCCTGTGGTTCGGCGGGCACCCCGAAGACCTGCCCGGTTTCCTGCGCAGCGCGTTCGTATCCAGCCCCAAGACAGCCGTCGTCGACGAAGCGATCCAGCGGATCGCCGATGACTACTACCGCCCGATCCCCACGAGCAAGCTCGACGACGCGTCGATCTCAGGACTCGTCGCCAGCCTCGGCGACCGCTTCTCGCATTACCTCACGCCGAGCGAATACCACGAATTCACCGCGCCGCCGCACTTCACGGGCATCGGCGTGGCCGTGGGCACGCAGCTGGTCGAGCACGGGCTGCTGATCGAGCGCGTGTTCAACTCCTCGCCGGCGGCCCGTGCCGGTCTGAAGGCCGGTGAGGTGATCGTCGCCGTCAACGGCCGCAAGCTCGCCCCCCTCTCCGCTGACGCCGCTACGTCGCTGATCAGGGGACTGCCCGGAACCGACGTGCAGCTGGGGATCCAGCAGCCCGCCGCTGCCAATGCCAAACGTCCGAGCCTGCACGAAGTGAAGATCACCCGTGCGGTCGTCTCCGAGCCGGTCGTGGAATCCGCCACCAAGACCTTCCACGGCGTGAAGCTCGGCGTCGTCGCGCTCGCCAGCTTCAGCGTCGGCTCGCACTCCGAAGTGCGCCAGGCCGTCGAGCACGAGCTGCAGGCAGGCGCGCGCGGCCTCGTGTTCGACCTGCGCGACAACGGCGGCGGGCTCGTAGAGGAAGCGCAGCTGATCGCCAGCATCTTCATCCCCAAGGGCCAGACGATCGTCACCACCCGCGGGCGCGAGGTACCCACGCAGGTGCTCGTGGCCACGGGCGACTCGATCTCCTCCTCGATCCCGATGGTCGTGCTCGTCGACGCCGACACTGCGTCCTCCTCGGAGATCGTCACCGCCGCACTGCAGGACCACCATCGCGCGACCGTCGTCGGCACGCACACGTTCGGCAAGGGCGTCTTCCAGGAGGAGCAGGCGCTCTCCAACGGCGGCGCACTGGACATCACCGTCGGTGAGTACTTCACGCCAAACGGGCGCAACCTCGGCGGCGGCGGCGTCAAACAAGGGGCCGGCGTGATCCCGGAAGTGCGCGTGCCGAGCAACGCGGTGGACACCAACCGCGGCCTGGAAGTCGCGCTGAGCACGCTCGCAGCCAAAGTGAAGTGAGCCGCCCCAGCCCGCGGGGGCGCAGCACACGCAGTGCCGAGGGCGCCTCGCAGAGGCGTACCACACAGCATGGTCCCGCACCCGCAGACGCATTCGTGGTGGTCGTGCAGCGCAGCGGTCGCTTCCTCACAGCCGAGCCGCTGTTTCCGCCACGCGATCAAGCGAGCAGGCCCGCGCGTGGAGGATCGGGCTCCCGGCTTACGCTCGCACCCGCGCGCTCCGGTCGCGGCGGCAGCGTCAAGGTGTCAGCCGGCGAGCTGGTGCTCGCGCAGCGCGCCGGGCGCGGTTCCGGCGCGAGCGTGCGCGTGCTGCGCGCGCTCGGGCGCCCCGACGTCGCTCGGGATGTGATTGAGGCGCTGATGCTCGACCGCGGCCTCGCGCGCGGCTTTCACGCCAACGTCGAGAGCGAGGCCGCCGCTGCAGCGCAGCGCGTCAGCGACTCCCCCGGCGAGGATCGCCGCGACCTGCGCTCGCTGCCCACGTTCACGATCGACCCCTCGAGCGCCCGCGACTTCGACGACGCTGTCTCCGCGGAGCCGATCGACGCGGACGGTGCGACGGGGTCGGCAGGGATCCGGGTTTGGGTGCACATCGCCGACGTCGCCGCGCACGTCGCCGAGGGATCGCTGCTCGACCGCGAGGCGCACAGGCGGGCCACCAGCGTGTACGTGCCCGGCGCGGTCGAGCCGATGCTCCCGCATGTGCTCTCCAGCGACGCCTGCTCGCTGCGCCCGGGCGTGGATCGCGCGGCCGTCACCGTGGAGATGGAGCTGCACGGCTCGATCGTCGCCCGTGCCGCCTTCTACCGCTCGCTGATCCGCTCCGACGCACGCCTGGACTACGAGCAGGTCGATCGCATCTTCGCCGGCACCGAGTCCGCCGCCGAGCCGTGGGGTGAGCCGCTGCGCGCTGCCCGCCATGCTGCCGCCGAGCTGCAGCGCGAGCGCGAGCATGCGGGGGCACTGGTGGTGGAATCGGAGGAGCCTGAGTTCCAGTTCGACGAGCGCGGCAACGTCGTGGGCATCCTCGGGCGCGTGCAGACCGAGTCCCACCGGCTGATCGAGCACCTCATGATCGCCGCCAACGAAGCCGTCGCCACGCTGCTCTTCCAGCGCTCGGTGCCCTGTCTATACCGCGTCCACGAGCGCCCCGACCCCGAGCGCGTCGAGCGCCTCGCCGATCAGCTCGCCTCGTTGGAGGTGCCCACGCCGCCACTGCCGGAGCACATGTCCTCCACGCAGGCGGCAGAGCTGCTTGCGGAGATGTCTAGGCGCGTCGAGCAGCACGTGCGTCAAACCGGCCATGGGCGCCAGGCGCTCAGCTCGCTCGTGCTGCGCTCGCTCAAGCAGGCCTACTACTCGCCCAAGAACATCGGCCACGCGGGACTGCGCTCGGCCAACTACTGCCACTTCACCTCGCCCATCCGCCGCTACCCCGACATCGTCTGCCACCGCGCGCTGCTGTCAGCGGTCGGCGGCGGCGAGCGTGCGCCCCGCGCCGGAGAGCTCGTCGAGCTGGGGGCGTGGACATCAGAGCGCGAGCGCGACGCGATGATCGTCGAGCGCGACGCCGACGACGTCGCGCGCTGCTTCGCGCTCGAGAGGCTGCTCTACCAGCAGGGCCACGAGCAGCTGTTTGCCGGCGAGATCACCGGGTTGATCTCAGCCGGCGCGTTCATCGCCTTTGGGGTGCAGGCCGACGCTGCCATGGGAGCGGACGGTCGCAGCGACGTGGCGGAGGGGGCGCCCGGCGCTCTGGACGCCGCGTCGTTCGAGGGCATGCTCCCCGTGCGCCTGCTGAGGGCGCCCGTCGCCGGCGCAGCCGCGAACGCCGGCGCCGAGACCGGCCGTGACGCGCGCAGGCGTGCACGCGATGTCGGCCCGCAGCGGGGTGGGGGTGGCGGCCGCCAGGCACGCGCGGAGCGCGATGGCGGGCGCGAGTGGTGGGAGCTCAACGAGCAGGGCACGATCCTGCAGGGCGAACGCACCGGCGCCACGCTGCGCCTTGGCGAGACCGTCGAGGTGCGCGTCAATCGCGTGGACTCGATCCGTGGCCGCGTGGACCTGACGCCGGCCGGCTGACGGGAACTACGAACCCCGCAGCGGAGCCCGTCAGGGCGGAGCCCATCAAACTCGACCGCTAGGCTCGGATCACCGTGGCAAAGGGCAAGGGCAAGCGCAAGGTGGGGGCGGGGGACGTTGCGTCCAACCGCTACGCCTCCTATCGCTACGAGCTGCTCGAGCGCCTGGAGTGCGGGATCGTGCTCGAGGGCACCGAGGTGAAGGCGCTGCGGACCTCCGGCGCGCAGCTGAAGGACGGCTACGCAGCCGTCCAGAACGGCGAGCTGTGGCTGTACTCCGTACACATCCCGCCCTACGGTCCCGCCTCGCGCGAAAACCACGATCCCGAGCGCCCGCGCAAGCTGCTGCTGCACCGCCGTGAGATCGACCGCATCGCCGCGCGCGCCGCCGAACGAGGTCTCACGCTGGTGCCCACGCGCATCTACTTCTCCGGCGCCCACGCCAAGGTCGAGATCGCGCTAGCGCGCGGCAAGGACCTCTACGACAAGCGCCAGACGCTGCGCGAGAAGGACAGCAAGCGCGACATGGAACGGGGGATTCGCGAAGCCAGGCGCTGACAGACGGCGCGCTATCGGCCGTCTAGGCCACGTGGAACGTGTGCCCGGCGTAATGCAGGACCTCTGCGTCCAGCATCCCCAGCACCAGGGCCACGATCAGGCCCACATACACAATGCCCACGAGCACACGCGCGTGAGGGGCCACGCGGTAGTACGCAGCCTGTTGCGGTGAGCCCGTTTTCCTGAGCTTCCAGCGCCGGTAGGTGTCATATCCGCCGAACAGCACGAAGATCAGCAGGAACGAGTTGTGCGTGACCAGCAGCAGGAAGACCATCACGCCAAGCCCGATAAACCACATCACCGGCGCCATCGCCGCCATTGCCCGCCCGCCGTCGAACGGCGTCAGCGGCACCAGGTTGATGAGGTTGATCAGAAAGCCGACGTACGCAAGTGCCCGCAGCATCGAGCTGCCCGTGGCTTCCGCGATCGCAAAGCACACCGCCGCGCCCGCAGTGCCCAGGATCGGGCCGGCGAGGCCCACGCGCGCCTCAGCCAGAGCGTCGCCGGGCATCTGCTTCATGCCCACGACCGCGCCGAGAAACGGCACGAACACCGGCGCCGTCGCCTTGATCCCCTCGCGGCGCAACTGGATCACGTGACCCATCTCGTGCACGAACAGCAGCACCACGAACCCCACCGCGAACCACCAGCCGAAGACCAGCGAGTACAGCACCACCGACACCAGCGCCGTGCCCAGGGTCAGGAGCAGTTTCGCTTTCGGGATCAGCAGCAGCCCGCCTTTGATCACCGCGAAGAACTTCGCGATCAGCGCGCCCAGCGCCGCCAGTCCGCTGCCGATGCGGTTGCGCAGACTGCGCGCAGGCTGCTTCCCGCGTGGCTGCTCACCGAATGGGTTCTCGCCACCCGGCCCGGGAGCGTGGCTCGGGTAGCCGCCCGGCGACACCGGCGCCGGTGCGATCGGCGGCGATGTGGCCAGCGAAAACTCGGAATTCTCCATGCCTACATTGTGGCAGCAGTCCTAAGCCTCGCCTAACGGGTTGCCGCCGGACGTTTTTTCTGGAATGTGCGGGATCATCGCCGCGGCGGGGTTGCACATCGCCGTGGCCCTGGCTAGGTTGAATTCAGACGCGGAACCAAGCCGCAAAGAGCGAGGCCACTGAGGTGTGAGGCCGCGCCACCCACAAGGAAAGGTCTTCGGGCCGGACCGGCGTGGGTTCCTCAAAGTGGCTTGGGACCGCGTCTCTTTTCGTTCCAGGCCAGGCCTTCGTGGTCGGTACACTGGAACGGCAGTACATCCCCGGGGACGACAGGCTTCGACGTGGTCGGCTCGTGGGGGTGGTGGCGAGTCGAGGTCCCGGGCGGCCTCGTAAAACACCCGGGAAAAACATAAGTGCGGACTCTCACGAGTACGCCCTCGCTGCCTAGCACAAACTAGGCGAGTGAGGTCTCGGGCCCCGCTTGCCTGCGGCGGGGAAGGCCGGGATCAGAAAGCAGGCTCACCCGGCGCGGTCCGCCTTCGCCAATCCGGGGAATCTCAAGGAGGCTGGTCCCCCACAACCCCGCCGGCCAGGCGAGTGGAGGATGAGATCAGAGGGCCGGCTACGCTCGTAGAAGCCACTCTTACGCGATTACGGACGTGGGTTCGATTCCCACCGTCTCCACTGATTCCTCGTCTCCCTGCAAATCGGCTGTTCTTGCGGCGGGGACGGGGGGAACGATGGCGAATCGGCCGTTTCGTCGTCCTCGTCTGCGGCGAGCACGTCGGCCATCGTGGCGGCGAACTGGTCGATGTCCCAGTCGGCGTAGATGTCGCCGGTCGTCTGGATCGAGGCGTGGCCGAGCAGCTTCTGGACGGTCTTCAGGTTGCCGGTGGCGTCGAGGACGCGCTGGCCGGCGGTGTGGCGGCTCTTGTGATGAGCATGCCTTCGTGGATCTCGGTGTTCATTCTGCGAATGTCCGGAAACGACGGACCGTCACGCTCGATCTCGGCGGAGATCTCCGCCTCCATCAGATCACGGGCGACCATGCGACCGCCTCGCCAGCCATCAGGCCCTCGAGGCAGTTCAGCCAGGTCCTCAATGCGCCTGCTTGCTCGCCGCGACACGCACAGGCCTGGGATTAGTAAGATGCTATCTTACCCTTATGCGTACCACCATCTCGACAAAGGGCCAGATCGTTCTCCCAGCAGAGCTTCGTGTTGCGGACGACATCAAGGCGGGGGAGGAGTTCGAGGTCGATCGCGTTGGCCCTGATGAGTACCGGCTGACCCGTCTGGCGCCGCCCCCGAACCGTGGCTTGGTCGATTGGCTGCGGTCGTGTCCGGAGGACGGTTGGTTCGTGGAGATTGAGTCGGAGTCAACCGACTCGCTCTAGCTGATCGAATGGCGCGCTTTCTAGTTGACGCGAACGTCCTCTCGGAGGCGACCAAGCCCGCCCCGGACGAGCGTGTTGTCGAGTGGCTTGGGCATAACGAGCCCGAGGTCGCTGTCGATCCGATCATCCTGGGTGAGATCCGTTTCGGCATTCTGCTGCTCCCGCGCGGTCGTCGCCGAAGCCGGCTGGAGCGCTGGTTCGAGGATGGCGTGCAGAGGTTGCAGTGCATCCCATGGGAGTCTGCGACTGGTCTGCGTTGGGCCGAGCTGCTCGCGACGCTGCGCGCGGAAGGGCGGGCGATGCCGATTAAGGACAGCCTCATCGCTGGAACCGCGCTGGCGCACGATCTGGCGGTCGTGACCCTCAACCGACGCGACTTCGATGCGGCAGGTGTAGTTATCGTCGATCCGGCCGCAGAGGCTGGCCGCTGACCGGTATTGCTCCCGCGACTCATGCACGCCGGGAACGTTGCGTGGGTTCGATTCTCGCCAGCGTCTCTACTATTTTGGCGAAGGTCGAAACGTCCAGTCCCGCAGAGGTTTAGCCTTGACGCTAGATGGCGGTGATGGCCGAATTCAATGGCATCGGGCTAAATCCCTCAGCAGCTCTCGAAGTGTTCAAGTGCTCGTCCGTACCGTTGGATAAATTCAACCAAATTCGGAAGATCTACCGCTGGTTCCCGAAAGACAGGCGCAAATGCGTTCTGGTACTCACATATCATCGTTGGGCCCCATAGGCGGACCGCTCCAGGTGCCCTCACATGTCCGTGATCAAACAGCCAGGCGAAGAAGTCCATCACGGATGCCTCCTTGCCGACGGCCTGCTCGGCAGCTACCGAAACACCGTCTCGTTGTCCACCTTTGAGTTCGACATATTGCTTTTCGTAGGGCACGCGGCTGTAATATGCGTGACTAAATGTGCCCTGCAATTGCGTCAAAACCGCGAGTTCGGAGGTGACCCTTGAGCTCCGCTCGGCCTGCTCAGCGGCGTGAATCTGGAGCCCGCTAAAGATTGAGCTACCAGCTATTGACAGTGCGCCAAGCAAAACAGATATCGCAGTCCAGTTCCACGTAGAGGTCTTTGCTGCAGGCATTGCTATCGTCTCTGCAAGGGCTGTCTACACTGCGCGTGGCGAGACCCTGAATAGGTAACGAGGACTCGTGAGGCGTAATGTGAGTCGAGGATCGCCTTGCAAATCGTGTACGCCGTTACTTTTCCTGCCATGGCGGGGGTTAGTCGTGCGATCACGTTAGTTACCGGGCCAGTGGCCTCTAGATAGCCGATGCTGCGATACCAGGACTGGTGAATAAAGTAGAAGGCGAGATAGGCTCGTATGACGGGCGAGGGATAACGCGGCATGACCTTGGGCAACTCCGATGTCGCCAGGTTCCCGTCGCCTGTCGCGGGGGCCGGTGAATAATTAGGTGGTGTGGGGAGACGAGATCCTGACACCATGTAGGGAGTAATCATCTTGCCTCCTGCAAAGCCAACCGCGGAGAGCGTGAGGACGAGCAGCACCTTCTTTGATATTTCTGGCGAGAAAGGCACCCACCTGACTAGTGAACGAGGCGTCCTTAGGTAGCGTGGTGAGCCGAGCATGTGCCGCTATCGGCAGAAAGCTCCCATGTTATGCATGCTGCCAAGAAACTTGCCAGTTCGACTATTGCTAAGAAAGTGAATGTTAGGAAAGTCGCAAATCTCGTGACCGAGTTGTATGCGAGGGTGGCCTCGGGGGCTGATTTAGTGTCCGCTCGGTTGGTGGCGTAGTGCCTGTCTGCGATCTCGGGATACCGTGCTTTCCGCCGGACTTGCGGCTGTGCCCGCAGGCGGCGTCAGCGGTGGGCGACCCCCGGACGCCGCGTCGAAGTCCCCCTGAAGGACCTGAGCCGCGCATGCATACATTCGACCGAGACCCCAGTGGGCAGATCGAGGCGTTCGCAGCACCAAGTCAGCACGATGCCGCGATCGGCTCTGCAGAGCCAAGTTTCGCAGGGTTAGCTGGATCTAGCAATGGACACAATCGGTCCATATCACTCTCAAAACCGGCAAGGAGCAGCGACATGAAGATCACCCACAGCACCACGGACACCATGAAGGGTCCGGCCGATTGGTTTACCGGCGATGTCTACATCGACATGATCCCGGGACCGAGCGCACCATCACACCTCGCTGCCGCCGCGGTCCACTTTGCGCCCGGTGCCCGCACCACTTGGCACACCCATCCCCTCGGCCAGACGATCCTCGTGACTGAGGGCGTGGGTCTGTGCCAGCGTGAGGGCGGTCCAATCGAGACCATTCGTCCCGGCGACAGCGTCTTCTTCGAGCCCGGGGAGAACCACTGGCATGGTGCCGCGCCCAACCGCTTCATGGTGCATACCGCCATGCAGGAGTCCGACGAGTCCGGCACCCAGGTCACTTGGGGCGAGCACGTCACCGACGAGCAGTACGACGCGACGCCTGCAGATTGACGAGCGCACCATCTAGGTCACTCAGTGCTCGCCACGGCCTGCAGGAGACTAACGTCACCGAGGCCCTAGGCGAGCACGAGAACCTGTTGCCCCTGTCATTCGATATCACCGAGCCCCGCTGCGGCGAAGGCGGGCACTTCGGGGCCACGCGCTGCACTACGGTGCGGCGCCTGGCTTTCTCGGCCGAAGCTTCGCGGACGAGGGTATGTCGCGTCGTGCCGCCCCTGCGTTTGTTGCGCTCGACGCCTGTCCGCCAGAGCGCCGCCGCGATCTCCTGGGCTAAGATGCTCGGAATAGCGAAGATTGGGAGAGGGAATGTCTGGGGCCCCGTTTTTTGGCGTGCGCCCTGCGGGCTGGATAGGGGAGGATCCGGTGGCGCAGGCGCGCGACATCCTCGAGTGGGCGGTAAAGGCGGAGGAGTTGGGGTTCGACGTTCTCTTCGTCGGGGATCGCCTTCTGGCCGAGGCCCACAGCAAAGAGGGGATGGCCGTGTACGACGCGGCGATGCTGGACCCATTCGTGATGCTGACGGCTGTGGGGGCTCGGACGACTCGGTTGCGTCTCGCCCCTCTCGTGGCTGTCGTTCCGTTTCGCCATCCCGCGTCGTTGGCGAAGATCACCGCGAGCCTCGACATCGTCACAGGGGGCCGCCTGATCCTCGGAGCAGGCTCAGGGTGGAGCCACCCGGAGCTCCAGATGTTTGGCGTGGACCGGCGCAGGCGCGGCGCGCAGATGGAGGAGGGGCTTCGGTTCCTCAAGCGGCTCTGGGCAGGCGAGACGGTCACTGAGCACGGCGAGTTCTGGGACCTGGATGAGGTCCGCGTGACGCCACAACCCGCACAACGCCCGGGGCCGCCGATCTGGCTGGGCTCCTTCGTTCCCGATGACGCGGTCACGTGGGCGGGAAGCATCGGTGGAGCCCAGGCCCGCGCCCTCGCGCGGATCGGCAGGATCGCCGATGGCTGGGTGCCCTTGACCTACTCGGCGGGCCACAAGCGCCAACTGGACAGCGGGCAGCTGTCCCAGGGATGGCAGATGATCGCCGAAGCTGCATCTGAGTCCGGGCGCGAGCCAGAGAGCATCGAGATCATCTTCGCGCACTGGATCGCGATCGTTCGCAACGCCGCCGAGCGCCGTGCGTGCGAAGCGGGCCTCGCTCTGTTCTTTCCCGGATCCTACGAGGAGGCCTGTGCCACCTATCTCATCGGGAGCCCCGATGAGATTGCGGAACGCATTTGGACCCAAACCGAAGGCCTCGAGCGGATCGACGGATATCTCTTCACCCCGATCAACGACGACGAGGCGCAGCTGGCGGTCATCGCCGGGGAGCTGCGCCCAAAGCTGGCAGAAAGCCGACCGTCGACCCAACCGCAAAGGAGCGCTCATGTCCACCGATGACGACGTTCGCGATCTCGTCGCGAGCAAAGCGATCACCGAGGTCATCCACAGGTATTGCTACTACCTCGACAACAAGGAATGGGACAAGATGGTCGCTGAGATCTACGCCCCCGACGGGATCGATGACCATGGCGAGGGCCCTGTCCAAGGCAGCGAGGCGCTCCACGATTGGTTTGAAAACAGTGTCTCCGTGAACATGGCCGCCAGCGCGCACACGATGACGAACATCGTGATCGAACGCGACGGGGACCACGCCGTGGTGAAATCGCAAGTCACAGCGTGGGTATGGACGCGCGAAACGGCCAACAAGGGGAACATGCGACCGGCGGACTACGTCATGTCGGTGGGCTACCTCGACGAACTGAGCGAGTATCCGCAGGGCTGGCGGATCGACAAGCGCGTGGTCACGTGGAACCACCAGAGCATCGTTGCCGCGGGCGTGGTGCCGCCGAGCCAGGCCGGAGTTCACGCCCTGGCAGCCGCGAGCTGAGGAACCAGGCATGGCTGACGCGCCGGGGACAGAGTTCACGATGGCCGACACGATGAGCGTCTTGGCCTCGCGTGGCCAGCGTCGAGCGCTCGAAACCGCCGAGGGGCAGGTGAGCTATCAGGAGCTCTCAAGCCGTGCGGATCGCCTCGCGCGGGCACTGCTTGACCTGGGCGTCAAGCGCGGCGAACGCTTCGCGTTTGCGCTCCCGAACGGAGCGCGGATCGTGGAGTGCTATCTCGCCTGCGCACGGAGTGGCATCGTTGCGGTACCGCTCTCTGAACGACTTTCAGAGGCCGAGTTCATCTACGAGGTCAACGACGCCGAAGCGGTAGCGCTCCTCTATGGGGTGGGCGCCCGTCAGACGGTCGAGGCTACACGCGGCCGTCTGCCCAGCGTGCGGTGGCTGATCAGCGATACGGACGAGGAGAGCGAGCTCTCGGTGTCGGCCTTGACGGCAAGGGTGAGCGACGCCGTCCTCGATGTACACCCGCAACCGCTGGACATCTTCTCGGTCATGTACACGGGCGGGACGACTGGGCTGTCCAAGGCAGCGCTGCATACGCAGCAGAGCTGGGCGGTGTCGCTGCTGACGACCGTCGAGGAATTCCGGCTGAACGAGGACGACCGTCATCTCGTGGTGCTGCCGATGTCGCACGTCTCTTGGTTTTCGACGGCGTCCGTGCTGCTTGCCGGCGGCACCGCCTATCTGCATCAGGGCTGGGACCCGGCCGCGGTGGTTGAGGCAGTTGAACGCGAACGGATCACGACCCTGAACATGATCCCTACGATGCTGGGCGATTTGCTCGAGGCGATCGCGGCACGGCCAGATGGCGATCTTTCGAGCCTGCGCCTCGTCACCGTGGCGGGCTCGCCCATGCCACCGGAGATGTATCGGCGCGCACATTCGATCCTCGGCCCGATTGTCGGCAACATCTACGGCCTCACTGAGACCTCCGGACCGGTCTCCTACCTGCTCCCGGAGGATCTCAACGACAGCCGGCTGCGCTCAGGCGGTCGAGCGGGACGCTTCGTCGAGCTCGCGATTCTGGGCGAGGAGGGCGAGGTGACCGACGGCTCGAGGCCCGGCGAGATAGCGCTGCGGGGGCCACAGATCACCGTCGGCTACCTCAATCGGCCCGAGGAGTCCGAGCAGGCGTTTCGCAACTCCTGGTTCCTGACCGGCGACATCGGCCAGCTCGACCAGGACGGTTTCCTCTACATCGTGGACAGGCGCAAGGACATGGTGAAGTCCGGCGGCTACAACGTCTACCCCAAAGAAGTCGAGGAGGTCATCTACACCCATCCGGACGTGCTCGAGGCCGCTGTCTTCGGAGTATCTGACCCGCGTTGGATCGAAGCCGTCCACGGCGCCGTCGTCATACAGCCGGGCGCGGCGCTCACAGAGGACGTGCTGCGTGCGTACTGTCGCAAGGAGCTCCCGGGGTACAAGGTGCCGAAGGTGATTCACTTCGAGCGAGAGCTTCCGCGCACGCCCATCGGCAAGTTTGACAAGGCGAACCTGAAACGCCGCTACGAACAGGATGCCGTACAGGCGTAGCTGCGCGAACGGGAGCGAGACCCCGCTCGCTCGGTGGCGGTTGAACAAGCCAGGGTTCCCACCAGTGCGTCCCCTGGCGCGAAGCAGTCGCTGTGCGCGAAGATGAGGCACGTCGAAAACTAGGGAGGCATGCGATGAGCGCGACTGAAGTTCGTAGCGGCGACGGCGGCGAGGCCGCGGGCGTAAAGAACATAGACCTGAATCTCGAGGTGGTGGTCATACCCGTCTCGGACGTCGATAGGGCGAAGGAGTTCTACGGCGGCCTTGGCTGGAGGCTCGATGCCGACATCGCATCCGGTGAGGACTTCCGCCTGGTCCAGTTCACGCCCCCCGGCTCCGGCTGCTCGATCCAATTTGGCAAGAACCTCACGTCGGCTACGCCCGGTTCGGCCGAGGGCTTTTACCTCGTCTCCTCCGACATCGACGCCGCGCGCGACGATCTCACAGGCTCGGGTGTCGAGGTCAGCGAGGTCTTCCACGAAGGGACGCGAGGCTCGCGGTTCAAGCCGGGCGCGGACGGTCGCGTCAACGGCCACGCGGACAATGACAGCAGCTACGGCTCGTTCGTCTCGTTCAGCGATCCCGATGGCAACAGCTGGCTGGTTCAGGAGGTGACGACGCGCCTGCCCGGCCGGGTCGACTCGGCTGCGACTTCCTTCGAGTCGGCGGACGACCTGGCGAGAGCGCTTCGCCGCGCCTCCTCCGCGCACGGTGCGCACGAGGAACGCACGGGCCACGAGGATCCTGACTGGCCGGATTGGTACGCCGAGTACATGGTGGCGGAGCGGACCGGCAAGGACTTGCCGACCTAAGCAACCACAATCCAGGCTGCGCAACGCCTAGGTCGGACCGTCTCGCCCCCGTGGCATCTCCGGCGCAGCGGACCTGTAGCTCGGTGGCGTGGCCGACATGCGGATCGGGTTGCGCGTCAGCCGCGACAGCCGGCCGTTCGCCGCGGGCGCGGCGACGATCGGCTCGAGACCGAGGGCCTCCGCGAGGGCGAACGCCCCGGCGATGTCGTTGACCTCTCCCGCCGGCACGCGCACAGCGGAGAGCTCCAAAGCCCATTGCGCGGCTGAGGTCCTGCGCAGGCGGCTCTCCAGCTCAGAGCGCAGCTGCAGGCGGTTGGCCACCCGGGCCGAGTTCGTGGAGAACCGCTTGTCGTCGGCGAGCTCCGCGCAGTCCAGCGCCACGGTCAGCGCACGGAACTGGCGGTCGTTGCCGACTGCCAGCACGAGCTCGCCCTCGGCGGTGTGCAGCAGTTCGTATGGCGCGATGCTTGGATGCGCGTTGCCCATTCGCCCAGCGGCCTCGCCGGCCAGGGTGTACGCCGAGCCCTGGTTGACCAGTGCCGCAAGCAGCGACGAGAGCAGGTTGACCTCGACGCGCTGGCCTTCTCCGGCGCGCTCTCGATGGCGCAGCGCGGCCAGGATCCCCACGCTCGCGAACAGTCCGCAGATCACATCCACGAGCGCCACGCCAACCTTGTGCGGCTCGCCCTCAGGGTCGCCGGTGATGCTCATCAGGCCGCCCAGTGCCTGCACCAGCAGGTCATAGCCGGGTAGCGCCGCCGCATTCGCCGTCTCCGCGCCAAAGCCGGTGATCGAGCAATACACGAGACCCGGGCGGGCGCTGCGCAGGGCGTCATAGCCCAAGCCGACACTCTCCATCAGGCCGGGGCGAAAGTTCTCAACGAGCACGTCCGCGTCCAGGATGAGCTCGCGCGCGAGCTCGAGATCCACTTCGTCGTGCAGGTCGAGAGCGATGCTCTGCTTGTTGCGGTTGACCGACTGGAAGTAGGTGGACATGCCTGCCGCGTCGTACGGGGGCCCCCAACCGCGGGTCTCGTCTCCAACGCCAGGTCGCTCGATCTTGGTCACATGTGCACCGAGGTCCGCCAGGACCATCGTCGCCAGCGGTCCCGCGAGGACACGCGAGAAGTCGACTATCTGGAGATCCTCCAAGGATTCGGTGGCCATCGGCCAGCTGAGTATGTCGTACCGGTCGCGTCGCGCGCGACGCCTCGTGCGCGGTCGTTCGCGAGTGACTCGTGTGGGCGCGCGACGTGATGTCAAACGTGACTCTCACGTCTTGTACGGTCCGGCTTGGGCAGGTGTCTAACCCATTTGGGACAGCGGAAGCGGCCCTTCATCGAGCCTCATCGAGGGCGATCTTTGTCGTGTACAGTGGCCGCGACATTGTGAAACGACCGCGTCTACATCTGTCTGCTGCGGTCCTCGTCACCGTGATGCTCGGCATCGCACCCGCGCTCGCCCGCGCATCCGTGCCAGCCCAGGTTCAGCTCGGTACGCAGACTCTGAGCCTTTGTCAGGAATCGCCTGTCGTCGGCTACTGCGGAAAGATCGATGTCCCGCTCGATCGCGGCGTCTACCAGCGCCCGCAAATCAGCATCTCCTTCGAGTGGTATCCGGCCGACGACGGAAAGGACTCGGCCGCGCTCGGCACCGTCGTGCCCGTCGAGGGCGGCCCGGGATACCCGTCGATCGGGTCCGTCGACGAAGGCTACGCGCCGATGTACGGACCGCTGCTGGAGCGCTGGAACATGCTCGCTGTCGACAATCGCGGCACCGGAACCTCCGCGGTGATCAACTGCCCGGGTCTGCAGGACTTCGAAGGCCCCACCGCGAGCGAAGCCTACGAGCAGGCCGCCGCGGAATGCGCGAGCTCCCTCAACGGTCATTGGCACGGTCCCCACGGCGCGCCCATCCACGCGGCCGACCTGTTCAGCACCGCCGCGGCCGCAGCCGACATGGCCCAGGTCATCGAAACGCTCGGCGTCGGCCCCGTCGATCTATACGGAGACTCCTACGGCTCGTATTTCGCGCAGGTCTTCGCCGCACGCTTCCCGCAGATGTTGCGGTCGCTGACACTCGACTCGACATACGGTGGCGAAGCCGAAGAAACCCTTCCCTACACCGATCACGACGAACTCATCCGCCACCTCGACAACGTCTGCGAACGCTGGAGTCCCTGTACCGAGAACGAGCACCAGAAGCCGTGGGCCACGATCGGTGAACTGGCCGCGATGCTTCGTGCCGACCCGATCTCCGGCACGGTGCCGGGCGCCAAGGGCCGCCCCACAACGGTGACGATGAACGTCGTCGGCCTCGTCGATCTCCTCAACGACGCCGCCGGCGACAAGGTCATCTACGGGGATGTCGACGCGGCGGCTCGTGCTGCGCTCAAAGGCTACAGTGCGCCGTTGCTTCGCCTCTACGAGCAGCGGATCGTCCTCGACGAGGACTACTTCGGCGAATCCGTGAAGGTCTATTCGGTCGGCCTCTACACCGATGTGACCTGCACCGACTACCCGCCGCTGTACAAGCTGAGCGGCTCGTCCTCGCAGCGAAGAAGCGAATACGAACGCGTCATCTCCGAAGCGCCCGCCAACGCCTTTGCTCCATTCACGACAGAAGAGTGGCTTGCCCAGGATCAGAACACCAACTCCTACTCGGCATGCCTCGACTGGCCGACCCCCACGATCAACGAGCCGCCCTTCGAACACCCCGGCCCCGAGCTGCCCGCCGACCTGCCGGTGTTGGTGCTCGGCGGCGAAATGGACATCTGGACGCCGCCCGCCGAAGTCGCCGAAGTGATCAAGTTCCTGGGAGGCAACAGCCGCTACATCGAACTCGCGAACGCCACGCATGTCGTCGGTGAGGCGGACACGCCCTGCGGAGACTCGCTCGTACGTACGTTCGTCCAAGCGCCAGATTCACTCGGCTCGATCGACGCGAGCTGCGCTCAGGAACCACCGATCCACGCCGTCGGCGTGTACGCGCAGAGCCTTGAAGAAGAGCCGCCCGCGACACGCATAGGTGGGAAGAGCACGCCGACGGAGCTCAGGCTGCTCGCCGCAGCCGTGCAGACAGCCGGCGACGGGATCATGCGCCTGGCGAACATCGATGGCGTGACTGACCATGGGCTGAACGGCGGCAAGGTGACGGAAGGGGAAGACGGCGCCGAGGTCACCTACAAGGCCGACCAGCTGATCCCGGGTGTGCCCGTTTCAGGCGTGTCCGTGCTGCGGCCCGCTCCGCAGGAATCCGATGGGAGCCTAGTCAAGGCGACACTCACCGTCAGCGGTGAAGGGATCGAAGGCCAGGCGAGCGCGAGTTGGACCACCGCGGGAGGAGCATCCGATGTAGCGCACATCCGTGCGAGGTTCGACGGCAAGCGCATAACCGCGACCGTGCCGGCTCCCTAGAAGCCGATGGGTCAGATCGAGAGAAGCTGTCCGCGATGAGCAAACGAAAAGGGGTTCGAGTGCGAGGACTAAGAGGAATCGGTGCGGTGCTGGTTGCGCTCTCGTGTGCGCTTCTGGTGTCGGCGTGCGGCTCCAGCAGCACTGGGTCCTCGGCGCCCAGCGCCTCGGGACTGAAAAGCCCAACCACGGAGAAGCTCACGTGCGCCCGCCGCGGCGGCACCCTCGATGTCCTGCAGGAAGGTGAATTCGAACACCTCGACCCAGGCATCGCCTACGGCGTGCCGGAATACTCGGTCGTGTTCGCGACGCAGCGGCCGCTGTACTCGAACAAGCCCAACACATCCTTTGAAGTCACACCGGACACCGCGGAAGGCCCTCCGGTGATCTCCGACGGCGGACGCGAGGTGACCGTCAAGATCAAGCACGGCATCCGCTTCAGCCCACCCGTCAATAGTGAAGTGACGTCGGAAGACGTCGCCTACGCGATCGAGCGCGGTGCCAATCCGAACGTCGCCAACCCCTACTTCCAGGCTTACTTCCAGTCGATCGAAGGCGCACCGAAGGCCGACGGGGGGCCGATTGCCGGCATCCTCACGCCGAACAAGTACGCGATCGAGTTCAAACTCACCCGGCCGCTCGCGCAGCTGGTCGCGGACGCGCTCGTGTTGCCACTCACGGCACCCGTTCCCAAGCAGTACGCAGAACCGCTCGATAGACAAACACCGTCTCAATACGAAAACAACCAGGTTGCCACCGGCCCCTACATGCTCAAGAACAACGCCAAGGGCGTCGTGCAAGGTATCGGCTACGTTCGCGGCAAGGCGGTCACGATGGTACGCAACCCCAACTGGAGTGCGAGCAGCGACTTCCGCCCGGCTTGCCTGAACGAGATCGCGATCAAGATCGGCGGTGACGGCTCGATCCTCGCGGAAGAGACGCTGAAGGGCACGAACCTCGTGGACAGCAGCGGTGGCGAACTGCCCCCCGGCGCTCTCACGGACGCCTACGAACGCTACAAGAGCCAGCTCGAGATCTCGCCGGGCGGCGGCGAGCACTACATCGGCGTCAACAACGCCGTCGGTCCGTTCACCAACGAAGACCTGCGCAAGGCGTTCTTTGCGGCGCTCAATCGGGTCGGCATGAACAAGCTCGCCGGCGGCTCGCTCGTCACCTACAACGCCACCCACTTCATCTATCCGACGATCCCCGGCTTCGAACAGGCCGGCGGAGTGAAGGGGCCGACGGGGGCAAAGTTCGCTTTCGACGAACACCCCGAAGGCGACATGACGCTCGCCGAACGCTACATCAAGGAAGCCGGCTACCCCAGCGGCAAATACACCGGCGGCAAGCTCGTGACGATCGTCGGTGCCACAGGCTCGCCGAACCGCGAGCGCGCGGAACTCGTCAACCAGACGTTGAAGACGCTCGGCTTCCCGACGAAGCTGGCGCTCGTCGAAAAGGCCGCCATGTACTCGAAGTACTGTGGCGTGCCCAAAGAAGAGACGACCGTGTGCCCCAACGTCGAATGGGCGGCGGACTTCGGCGACGCTCAGACGATCCTGAACATCACTTTCAACGGCAAATACATCACGCCCGAAGGAAGCGTCAACTGGAGCCAGACGAACATCCCGCAGATCAACGCTGAGATGAACGCCGCTGAAGAAGTGCAGGGTCAGCAGGCCCGCAACGTCGCATGGGGGAAGATCGACGACCAGCTCGTCGAACGGGCGACCGCGGTCCCCGTCGATTGGGACAAGCCTGCCTGGATCGAGGGCTCACAGGTCGAAGGGGTGGGCCAGCTTTGGAACAGCGGCCAGTGGGACTACAGCTACACGTCGCTGAAGTAGGCGCTCGGGTCGGCTAGTGCCTTCCCGATAGCGTGTCGACGAGCGACCCGAGGCGAGAGGGCCGCGCGCCGTCGCGCTCGAGGCGGTCGGCCTGGCGGTAAAGCGCGTACACGCCATGGATCGCAGCCCAGCGCAGTGGCTCGGGCTCCCAGCGCCGCGGTCGCCGCCCGACCCATGGAAGCGAGGTCAGCTCCGTCGGCGCGCCGAGGATCAGGTCGCGCAGCGTTCGCGCTGCGAGGTTCGCCGCTGCCACCCCCTCGCCCACATAGCCACCGGCCCATGCCAGGCCGCTGGATGGGTCGGCATCGACAGACACACACCAGTCGCGCGGCACGCCCAGCACACCCGACCACGCGTGCTCGAGCCCGATCCCGCGCAGCGCAGGGAACATCGCCGCGAGCTGGTGGTGAAGGCTGCGCACGGTGCTCGCCGCCGTCGCACCGGTGCCGTCGTCGCGGGACCCATAGCGGTAGGGGACTCCACGCCCGCCGATCGCGATCCGCCCATCGGCAGTGCGTTGCAGATAGACATACACGTGGGCCGCATCGCTCAGCAGCTCGCTCGACTGCCAGCCGATCTGCTCCCAGACGCTCGGATCAAGCGGCTCGGTGACCACCATCGAGCTGTTCATCGGTACCAGCATCCGGCGCAGCCCGCGCAGCGAGGAGGTATAGCCCTCCGTGGCGCGCACCACCCAGGGAGCGTGCACGACTCCCGCATCGGCGATCGCTTCCCGCGGGCGTATCTCGCGGACGAAGGTGGACTCATAGATCTCCACGCCCATCTCCTCGACCACGCGTGCGAGCCCCAGCAGCAGCTTGGCCGGGTGGGCACGGGCGACATGCGGAGAGAAGCTGGCCCCCAACGCGCCGTCGACCGACACGCGCGCGGAGAGCTCCGAGGAGCTCAGCTCGCGCAGATCCCCCTCATCCAACCCCTCCACGCGCGCCGCCGCGATCTCCTCACGCAGGCGCTGCAATTGGGCGCTGTTGACGGCGACGCTCAGTTGCCCGTTGTGCACGAGGTCGGCGTCGATCGCGTGCTCGTTCAAGACGTCCACGATCTCGCCGACGGTGTCGATCATCGCGCGGCGCAGTCGTCGCACGCCCGCGTTGCCGCCACGGCGCGCGTACACGCGCCCGGGGCCCGAGAAGAACCCAGACACCCAGCCACCGTTACGCCCGGACGCACCGAACCCCGCTGTCTCGCGCTCGAGCACCACGATCCGGAGGTGCGGCTGCGCGCGCTTGAGGTAGTAGGCGGTCCACAGACCGGTGAAGCCCGCGCCCACGATCGCCACATCAGCCTGCGCCGATCCCGCCAGTGACGGGCGTCGCGGCGGTGGGCCGCCGATCGAGCGCCACCAGAACCCAAGCTCCCCGGAGCGCATGCGTCGAGCCTAGCGACGGTGGGCAATCCGGTAAGTCGAAGGTCCCCTGCGCGAGTGCTCCTCTATGGCACAACTTCGGTCTATGCCCGCTCCGCAGAGGACGAAATTAACTTGGCCAGCTGTCCAAGTGCCGTGGCCGCCGAGCGCACAGATTTCACACCCTCGGGCACGAGTGGATGTAAAAGTCGCCCGCAACAGCGAGGATCGTCCCGGAGTTACACATTTCCCACAGTGCGTCGACGTGGTCGAACCGAGCCACCCTTGGCCGCAATACTGACATCGCGGACAGGCCGTGGGGTTATGATGTCAGCATGAGCACGGACGGCTTGGGGGGCGGATCGGGTCGGCGCCCGAGGGGCGCAGGCATGAGGTCGATGCGCAGGCTGTTCGAGCTGCATTCCGAGTCAGAGAGCACCGGGGTACCGGTGGACGAGCTCGCCGGTCGCATGCGCGAGGCACGCGCGGAGCGGAGCGGTTTGCAAACGCGACGCGAGTTCCTCGCAGCGGGGGCCGGCGCCGCTGCCGCAGCAGCGCTCGCCGCGCGGCCGTCGACGAGCGTCGCCCACGCGCTACGGAGTCCTCCCGAGCAGCCGCGGATCGCGATCGTCGGCGGTGGCCTGGCTGGACTGCGCTGTGCGCACCTGCTCTACACGGGCTCTCCGTCAGGCCCGGTCGTCTCGACCGTCTATGAGGCCAACAGCGAACGCATCGGGGGCCGGTGCTGGACGCTGCGCGACTACTTCACCAACGGTCTGATCGCAGAGCACGGCGGATATTTCATCAACTCCGACCAGGTCTCAGTGCGTTCCCTTGCAAAACAGCTCGGTCTGGACGAAGAAGACATAAACGGCGGAAATCTCTTCGAAGGTGACGAAGTCTTCTTCGACAGCAGCGGTGTCTACACGCTCCCTGAAGCAAACGCCTACTGGGAGGACGCGGCGTATCGAATCTTCAAGGACGCGATCCGCGAAGAAAAACACCCGGAAGGACGGTTGCGTTTGGACTCGATGTCCGTGCCGGAATGGTTGGACAGCACGGAGATCGGCTCCAACTCCCGCTTCGGGAAGCTGATGATGTCGAATGTGGTGGCCGAATGGGGCGGCGACCCCTCCGACCAGTCGGCCCTGAACCTGATCTCGCTGCTCGCGAAAAACCCGCGCTCCTCCGTGGAGCCGCTCGGCGGCGACGACGAGCGTTGGCACATCGTCGGTGGCAACGATCAACTGGTCACGGGGATGATCGAGCAGCTCCCGCCGGGAACGGTGCAACAGTCACATGTGCTCGTCGCGGTCAAAGCCAACAGCGAAGGCACCGTCACCCTGACGTTCGACGTGGGAGGAGCACTCACCGACGTGGTGGCGGACTTCGCCGTGTTCGCACTTCCCTTCAGCACGCTGCGAAACGTGGATCTCAGCCAGTCGGGTCTCTCGGAAGCGAAGGTGAAGGTGATCGACACGATGGGCATGGGCACGGATGCGAAGGTCCAGTTGGAACTCACGCGCAAGACGTGGCCGGCGCTCGGCTACGCGGGTGCGACCTATGGCGAATGGGACGGCCTGGCGTGCGGGTGGGACGGCAGCGTGCAGCTCGGCCCCGACGCATCCCCCGCGTTGTTCGCGTGCTTCCCCGGAGCGAGCTTCGGACTCTACGGGCTGACTGGCGCTGCCCACGGGCCCACGCCGCACGCCGACGTGAAGTGGGCGCTCGGCGAACTCGATCGCGTCTACCCCGGGACCAAAGATGTCTACGCCGGGCGCTCCTACGAGGACCACTGGGCACTCGATCCCTGGGTGAAAGGCGCATATTCCTACTACCGCGTCGGGCAGTACACGACCTACGGCAAGATCGCGCAGGCCCCCCAGCGTCCATATCTATTCGCTGGCGAGCACACCTCGATCGAAAACATCGGCTTCCTCGACGGTGCACTCGAAACTGGGGAAGAGGCGGCCAAGCAGCTGCTGAAGTACCTCAAGAAACACCACCACTGAGTGCTCGCAACAACTACACGAGCACGCCGGGGTTGAGCATCCCCCGCGGGTCCAGCGTGCGCTTGACCGCGCATAGCGCATCGGCGAACAGGTCGGGCCGCTGCTCGTCATACCAGGGCCGGTGATCACGGCCTACCGCGTGATGGTGGGTGATTGTTCCACCTGCCGCGATGATCGCCGCGCTCGCCGCCTGCTTCATCTCGTGCCACTGTGCGATCTCGTCTCCACGGCGGGTCGGTGCGAGGACCGTGTAGTAGGGCGCAGGACCGTCGGGGTAGACATGGGTGAAGCGGCACGACACACGGCACGGCTCTCCGAGCGCTTCGCGCGTCGCGCCGAGCACCGCCGCGTGGAACGTGGGGAAGCGCTCCCACGTGATCGCCGTCTCGAACGTGTCGCTCATGACGCCGCACTGCAGCAGCACGTCGCGCAGGTATGGCATCGCCAGAAACGCCTCCCGCCAAGCCGAAACCGAGCCGCCGTGCCCATCTGGATCATCCGCCGCTCCACCGTGGTCCGCGCAGATCTCCAGCGCCCTGGCGAGCTGGGAGTCGACATCGTGATCGGTCGACTCGAAGCCCAACACGAGCACCGCCTGCCTGCCATCCCCCACGCCCGTCTGCCTCGCCTCCAGCTCGTCTACCAGACGACAGTTGGCCGGGTGCAGCCCCGACTGCGAGAGCTCCCTGACCGCGCCCGCTCCGCGCACGAACGCGTCGAAGCGCACGGCACGCGAGGCGCGGTGCGCCGGTCGCGGTTGCACGCGCATCCAGGCTTGGGTGATCATGCCGAGGATGCCCTCAGAGCCGAGCAGGATG
>DATBZG010000061.1:0-18152 GCA_036513335.1 Solirubrobacteraceae bacterium
CGACGAGGAGGCCATCGCTCGCTCCCGCGCACTGCGCGAGACGCTCGCGGCTGGAGCCGCGGGACGCGATCGGGAGCGGGCGCTCCCGCGTGCTGAGGTCGAGCGGCTCTCTCGAGAGGGGCTGCTCGCGATCACCGTTCCTCGCCGCTTCGGCGGAGCAGGTGTCCGCGTGGAGACGCTGGTCCACGTGGTGGCACTGCTCGCGAGCGCCGACCCGAACGTCGCGCAGATCCCGCAGAGCCAGTTCGTCTACCTCGAGCTCGCGCGTCAGGTCGGTACCGACGCACAACAGGAGCTGCTGTTCGGCGAGGTGCTCGACGGCAGGCGCGTCGCGAACGCTCAGTCGGAGGCCGGCTCGAAGACCGTCGCCGACATCCGCACGACGCTGCGCCGGCGCCCGAGGGGCGACTTCGTGCTGGACGGAGAGAAGTTCTATTGCACCGGGTCGCTGCTCGCGCACTGGCTGACGGTGCTCGCCAAGGACGAGGATGGCCGCACTCGCGTCGCGATCGTCCCCCGAGAGGCGCAGGGGGTGAGCGTGATCGACGACTGGTCGGGCATGGGGCAGCGTACGACTGCCAGCGGCACCGTCAAGCTAGAGCAGGTCGTCGTTCCCGGCGAGATGGTGATCGCACACCATCGAATGTTCGAACGGCCGCAGGTCTACGGCGCGCGCGCACAACTGCTGCACACAGCGATCGATGTCGGCATCGCGCAGGGAGCGCTCGAGGACGCTCTCGAGTTCGTGCGCAGCTCCAGCCGTCCGTGGTTCGAGGCCGACGTGGAGCGCGCGAGCGAAGATCCGCTGCTGATCCAGCGTGTGGGCGAGCTCGCGATCGGCGTGCGCGCGGCGTGGGCGCTGCTCGGCGAGGCCGGGCGCACGATCGACGCCGTCGAAGCCGCAGGGGTCGACGATGCGGGCTCGGCGAGTGCCTCGATCGCGGTTGCCACCGCCAAGGCGTTCGCCGACCGCGTCTCGGTGGAGACCACGAGCGCGCTGTTCGAGCTCGCCGGAACGCGCTCGGCGGCCAACGACCTGAACCTGCACCGGCATTGGCGCAACGCGCGCACGCACACGCTCCACGACCCCGTTCGCTGGAAGCTCCAGCACATCGGCCGCTACGAGCTGAACGGCATCTATCCGCCGCAGCACGGACAGGTATGACCGAGCTCTCCTTCCACTGGTTCCTGCCCACCCAGGGGGACGGGCGGCGGCTGATCGAGGAAGCGAGGCCGCTCGGCGTGGCTGGACGCCCGCGGCCTGCGTCGCTCGGCTATCTCACCCAGGTCGCGCTCGCCGCCGAGGAACTCGGCTTCGAGGGCGCGCTCACCCCGACCGGGCTCTGGTGCGACGACGCGTGGGTGACGACCGCGATGCTCTCGCAGCGAACCGAGCGGCTGAGGTTCATGATCGCCTTTCGCCCCGGCCTCGTCAGCCCCACGCTGGCCGCCCAGATGGCAGCCACCTTCCAGCGTCACAGCGGCGGGCGACTGCTGCTGAACGTCGTCACCGGCGGCGACGCCGAGGAACAGCGCGCGCTGGGTGACGCGCTCGAGAAGACCGGGCGCTACGAGCGCACAGCCGAGTTCCTGCGGGTCGTGCTCGATCTCTGGCGCGGTGAGACGCTCGACTTCGACGGGCAGCACCTGAGCGTCGAGGCGGCCCAGCTCGAGCAGCTTCCCCCCTCCTCGCCACCGATCTACTTCGGCGGCTCCTCTGCCGCCGCGCTCGCCGTAGCCGCGCGCTACGTGGACGTCTACCTGAGCTGGGGCGAGCCGCCCGCGCTCCTGCGCGAGAAGCTCGAGACGCTCACCGCGCTCGCCGGCGCAGAGGGACGCAGCCTGCGCCTGGGAATCCGCCTGCACGTGGTCTGCCGCGACAGCGCCGAGGAGGCCTGGAGCGAGGCCGAGCGGCTGCTGGAGGGCATCCACCCGGCGACGATCGCGCGCGTACAGGAGCGGCTTGCGCGCAGCGAGTCCGAGGGCCAGCGGCGCATGATGGCCCTGCACAACGGCTCCGCATCGAGCCTGGAGGTAGCCCCCAACCTTTGGGCAGGCGTCGGCCTGGCACGCGGCGGCGCGGGCACCGCGCTCGTCGGCAGCCACGAGGAAGTCGCCGAGCGCATCGCCGAGTACGCCGCACTCGGGATCAGCGAGTTCGTGCTCTCCGGCTACCCGCACCTGGAGGAGGCCTATTGGTTCGGCGAGGGCGTGCTGCCGATCCTCAGCGAGCGCGGGCTGTGGTCGTATCCGGCCGCGCACGGCCAGCGGCAAAACGGCTTTGATGAGACGAGCGTTCCATTTGCGGGCGCCCAGCTCGAGACGGTGGGAGGAGCGCGTGGGCGCTGAGCGGCTGCGCGCCGCCCGGGAGCACGTGCGACTGCTCGTGGTGCTCGGCAGCGTCACTCCTCCCGGGCGGCTTCGCCGAGCGCTCGAGGACGCGATCTCGAGAGCCGATCTGGACTGGAACGCAGACATCGAGCTGATCGATCTCGCCGACCGAGACCTCGCCTTCGCGGACGGACGCGACCCTGGAGAGCTCGACGATGACACCGCCGAGGTGATCGCATCCGTCACCGCCGCCGACGCCTTGCTGTTCGCGACCCCTGTGTACCGAGGATCGATGACTGCGGCCCTGAAGAACGTCTTTGATCAGCTTCCCGTTCAGGCGCTCGAGGGCAAGGTTGCAGGGCTCGCGGCGATGGGAGGCAGCGATCACCACTTCCTCGGTGCCGACCGTCACCTGCGCGACGTGCTGTCATTCTTCGGTGCGCTCGTGCTCCCCGTGTCGGTCTACCTCACCGGCGCGGACTTCCAAGACGGCACACCCAGCGAGCGCGGCGCGCAGGCGCTCGACGAGCTGCTCGCGGCGGCCATCTCGCTCGCGGCGACGCTCTCCGACGGCGCGCATCTCGGGCCAAGCCCTCTCGCCGCCCGCGCGATTCGTCGCTGAGCCCTCGCCATTCAGGCGCCTGGATGAGAGTTCTCTCACCCTTTAGACACGCCACATGAACTCCCGTTAACTCCCGTAGGAGTCGCACGTGCGACTCCGTAACAGACGTCACTTTTACTCGGGAGCAGCGCATGTCACAGCAAGGGATTGCCACCAACGGCCAGCCGGCAGCGCGCCCCGCGCGGCAGGCGCTCACGAAGGTCCCCGAGATCACGATCTTCTTCTGGGTCACGAAGATTCTCACTACCGCAATGGGCGAGGCGACCTCGGACTTCATGAACTCCGCACTCGGCCCTGCGATCGCCGTGCCGCTGATGCTGATCGGGCTCGTGATCGCGCTCAAACTGCAGTTCAAGCAGCCAAGCTACAACGCGTGGAACTACTGGCTCGTGGTCGTGATGGTCGCCGTCTTCGGCACCTCCGCCGCCGACGCACTGCACGTCGGCTTCGGCATCCCCTACACCGTTTCCACGAGCTTCTACCTCGTCGTCCTGACGGCGGTGTTCGTCGCCTGGTACAGGAGCGAGAAAACGCTCTCCATCCACAGCATCTACACGCGCCGGCGCGAGCAGTACTACTGGGCCACCGTACTCGCCACGTTCGCGCTTGGAACCGCAGCAGGCGACATGACGGCCACGAGTTTCCACATTGGCTACCTCGCCTCGGGGATCATGTTCGCGTCGATCATCGCCCTCCCCGCCGTCGCCCACCGGTGGCTCGGGCTGAACTCGATCCTGGCGTTCTGGTTCGCCTACATCATCACCAGGCCGCTCGGGGCCTCGTTCGCCGACTGGCTGGACGCCACCCGCCACCTCGGCGGCCTCAATCTCGGTCAGGGGCCCGTCGCCCTGGGGTTCGCGGTCGTAATGGTCGGCTTCATCGCCTATCTCGCCGCAACCCGCGTCGACGTCAAACGGGACGCGGTGGTCGCGCCGCAACTGCACCCCGAGCCGGCGCTGGACCTCGAGCTCGACTAACCACCGCCCGCGCGACGCAGCGACAGGCCGAGCAGCGCCAGCACCGCCAGCGGCGTCACCCACCAGGCCGCAACACCCGCGCTCGCGAGGAGCGCCGTGGCGCCCAGCGCCAAGACCACGCCCGCGGCCATGCGCCAGTCATCGCCCACCACGAACTCCCACACACCCGCCAACAACGAGCTCAAGCCGCTCACGCGCTCACCGGCCACTCGACGCCTGGACGACCGGCTCCGAACGCGCGGCTGAGGCGCGCAGGAGGCTCACCGTGCCCAGCGCCGCGAGGGCCAGCAGCGGCACGATCGCCAGCAGCGCCGCATCGCCGCCGGGCCAGTGGGCTCCTGCGCCCTCCGCCCCCCAGAACATCCCGAACGAGGTGAGCATCACGCCCACCGCGAACTTCATCGTGTTCTCGGGGACCCGGGCGAGAGGCGCCCTTGCCGCAACCCCGGCGAGGATCACCAGCGCCACCGCCACCCCGGCGGCGGCAGCGGCGGGACGGACATGGTGCTGGTTCGCGCCGAAAGTGAGCACGATGAATACCACCTCGAGTCCCTCGAGCAGCACGCCCTTGAAGGCCACTGCGAACGCATAACCATCAAAACCGTCCCCACGTCGGCTCGCCGCAAGCGCCGCCTCCGCCTCGGCCTCGTAGATACCAAGCTCGTCGTGGAGCGCCTTCACACCCGCCCCCCGCAGGATCGCCTTGCGCAGCCACTGCAGCCCGAACGTCAGCAGCAGACCGCCCACGACCACGCGGAGCACTCCGATCGGCAGCGCGGTGACCGCAGAGCCCAGCGCCGCCACGATCGCCGCCAGCGCCAGCGCCGCCGCACCCACCCCCGTCAGCGACGAGGACCAGCTGCGCGTCGTGCCCACCGCCAGCACGATCGTCAGCGCCTCCACAGCCTCCACCGCGCAGGCGAGGAACACCGATAGGAGGAGACCGATCTCTGCGCCGCTCATGCTGCTGATTGTGGCGCGCAGCGCGCCGCCGCACTACGTGGGTCTGGCGTCGTGCCGCGCGCCGGCACCCGAGATCAGCGCCAGCGCGTGCTCGACCGCCGGCAGCAACCCCTGCGCGGTCTGCTCGATGCTGCGCGGGCTGCCCGGGAAGTTGATCACGAGACTCGACCCGCAGACGCCCGCCACCGCCCGGGACAGCATCCAGTTGGGCGTGTGTGCGCGTGAGGCCTCGCGCATCGCCTCCGCGATACCGGGGATCTCACGGTCGATCACCGCCAGCGTCGCCTCCGGTGTGACATCGCTCGGCGATACGCCCGTGCCGCCGCTGGTCAGCACCAGCTCGCAGCGCTCGCTCAGCGCCCAGTGGCGCAGACGCGCTTCGATCGTCTCGCGCTCGTCCGCGATCACGTCCCGGCCGACGATCTCAGCGCCGAGCTGCTCGGCCACCTCGGCCAGCTTCGGCCCGCTCTGATCCTCGCCTTCGCCGGCCGCCTTGGAGGTGCTGATCGTGATGATCGCCGCCCGCCACACGCGCTCAGTCACCCGCGCGAACATAGTCATTGCGCCCACCGTGCTTCTCCAGCAGGACGACCTGCTCGATCTCCACCCCGCGCTCGACGCCCTTGACCATGTCGTACACCGTCAACGCCGCCACAGCGCACGCCGTCATCGCCTCCATCTCAACGCCCGTGCGCGCAACCGTGCGTGCCTCGCTCGTCAGCTCCACCAAGCCCCGCTCGACATCCACGCTCGCCCGCACGTCCACGAAAGTCAGCCCCAGCGGGTGAGCCAGCGGGATCAGCTGACCCGTCAGCTTCGCCGCCTGCACTCCCGCCAGCCGCGCGACCGACAGCACCTCGCCCTTCGGACCGTCTCCCTGCTGCACCGCCAGCGCCGTGCGCGGCGACATCCGCACCCGGGCGCGGGCCCGCGCCATGCGCTCGCCGATCTCCTTCGCGCCCACGTCCACCATCCGCGCGTGCCCGGCCTCGTCCAGGTGGGTCAGCCGCTGCTCGCTCACGACGGCGGCTCGCTTCCGGCCACCCAACGCCCGGGGAGCCCGGACTCGTGCTCGCGCTTCCAGATCGGCGCCTCGGCCTTGATCCGGTCGATCGCTTCGCGCGCCCCGGCGAACGCTTCGTCGCGATGCGGTGCGGAGACTGCCACGATCACGCTCGGCTCACCCAGCGCCACGCTCTCCACGCGGTGCTCCGCCGCCGCCGCGCACAGGCCGTGTGCGGCGATGCAGTCGCGCAAGATTGCTTCCATGCGCTCCTGTGCCATCTCCATGTAGGCCTCGTAGTCCAGGCGCTCGACCTCCCGCGTCACGCCCTGGAAGATCACCAGCGCCCCGGCGCGGCTGTCAGCGACCGCGCGGGAAAGGCGATCCAGCGACAGGGGCTCGCTGCTCATCCGCACGTGCACCGGACGGAGCCGCGCACGGGCTTCGAGCTCCGGAGAGCCCCCACTCACCGGCGGGATCAGCGCCAGCTCGTCCTGCGCCGAGAGGACCGTCTCCGCGGAGGCGTAGTCGCGATTGACCGCCATCCGCACCGGCATCCGCTCCAGCAACGTCCCCAACGGCTCACGCTCGGAGAGAGCGCGTATCGCGTCGGCCACCGTCGCGCCGTCGCCGAGCTCCAGCTCGAGCGTGCCGGCTCCCGCGCGTTCGCGCAGCATCGCGAACAGACGCACGTGGATGATCATGCCCGCGTCACCATCGCCTCGCCACTGTAGTGCCACACTCACGCCGTGACCGAGCCCGAAGCGATCGTCGCCGTGCTCGCCGGGGGACGTGGCGAACGTCTCGGCGGCGCCAAGCCAACCGTCGCGCTCGGCGGGCGAGCGCTGATCCGCCACCCGCTGGTCGCCGCCCACGACGCCGGACTCGAGGCGGTCGTCGTCGCCAAGCAGGGAACGCGCCTGCCTGAGCTCTCCGAGACGGTGCTGCAGGAGCCCGAGCAACCGCGCCATCCGCTTTGCGGGGTGATTGCCGCGCTGGAGTACGCCACCGAGCGCTCGCCTGCTCCCGCCGTCGTGTTGCTCGCGTGTGACATGCCGTTCCTCACGGGTCCCCTGCTGCGCTGGCTCGCCGAGCTCGATGGTCCCGCGGTGGCCGAGGTGGACGGCCAACTGCAGCCGCTGCTGGCCCGATGCCTGCCTCGCGATCTGCCTCAATTGCGGGAGGCGCTCGCCGCAGAGCGCTCGCTGCGTGCCGCGATCGCAGCGCTCGAGCCACGCATCATCGGCGAGCTGGATCTCTCCCCGTTCGGCAGGCCCGAGCGCCTGTGCTTCAACGTCAACGACGCCGGCGACCTGGCGCGCGCGGAGGACTGGCTCGCGAGAGCACCCGGCTAGCCCAATGCCGTTCACTCGGGCCCCTGCCGCCCCCGGTGAAATTACCGGTACTGCAAGGATGGCCCGATGGAGCGCTCGCAGGTCTTCCAGCTGCTGCGACGGCCGGGCTTCGTGCGCTATTTCGCGACGGTCGCCGGGGCTCGCGCGACCGGCACGATGTTCACCGTCTCGGGTGTGCTGTTGATCCTCGAGCGCACGCACGACCTGGCGCTCGCGGGCATCGTCGTGGCCGCGGCATCGCTGCCTGCGGCCATCACCGGTCCGTTTCTCGGAGGCTGGCTCGACGTGACCGTGAGCCGCCGGCGGCTGCTCGTACTGGATCGCGTGCTGACCGCGCTTGCCCTGGCGGCGATCCTGATCCTGGCGGGACACGCGCCGAACTGGCTGCTCCCGATCGTCGCGCTGCTCTATGGCGCCACGTCTCCGCTGTCCTCGGGCGCGTTCTCGGCTGTCCTGCCGGAGGTGGCCGGCCCCGACCTGCTGGATGCCGCCAATGCGTTCGAAGGGGCGAGCATCAACGTGGCGTTCGTCGTCGGCCCGGCGCTGGCCGGCTTGCTTGCGGCGACTGGGGGCCCCCCGGTGGCGATCGAGGTGCAGATCGCCACCGGCGTCGCGCTAGCCGTTCTGATCGCATTCGACGAGACCTTCGAGCTGCGCCCGCGGCACGCCGAGAACGCTCCCGCGGGGATGCTGAACACCGTCGCGCAGGGGCTTCGTGCGACGTGGCAAATCGCACCGCTGCGGTGGAACATCACGATCGACGCCTTCTACGTGCTTGCCTGGAGCACCCTCAACGTCGGGTTCCCCGCATACGCCCTCGCACTGGGCGCCGGCGCGCACGTGGCCGGCTACATGTGGGCGGCCGTGTCGGCGGGCTCGATGCTCGGCGGCTTCCTCCTGACCGGGCGTCCGGCGGCGGCGCAGCCGCGATTTCTAATCGGCGGCTACTTCCTCGTGATGGCAGCGTCCGCTGTGCTCTGGCCACTCACCGGCAGCTTGGCGGTGGCGCTCACCCTGATCTTCCTGACGGGGGTGCTCGACGGCCCGGGCCTGGTGGGACTAATCTCGATCCGCCAGCGCCTTGCACCACCGCACCTGCGCGCTCAGATCTTCTCCACCGCCAGCAGCTCGCACTCCGCGGTGACCGCCGTGGGCGCGGCCGGCGCCGGGCTCTTCCAGCGAGCCTTCGGAACGGACGCGACGCTGCTTGCCTTTGCCGCGCTGATCGGCATCGCAGGGCTCATCGCGCTCCTGAGCCAAACCGAGCCCGGCAGCGCCGTCGCAACAACCGCACAGGACTGAGCGCTGTGGTCAGCCCGCCGCGCCGATGCGCTCTGCCACCGCGCGCAGCTCCGTCAGCGACAGGTCGGCGCGGCCGGCAATCCAGCAAGCCAACGGCGCAGCCGTCCGTTCCGAGGCGTGTGCCGCCGTGCCCGCGAGCTCCAGCAGCTCTCGAATCTCCTCCGTCGACGGCCGCTCCACGCCAACCTGCTCGGCGAAAGCACCGATCCACTCATCTCGCGTCATCTGCTCGCAGGCTAGCGAAGCGTCGGGTAGGCGCCTTCCAGCAACAGCACCTCCACGCGCTCCCCGGCCCGGACCGCCGTGACGCTCGTGGGAATCAGGGCGAGCGCGTCGGCGCCGAGCATCGAGCCCAGGATGTGCGATCGCTGATCGCCTGTGAGCTGCGCCTGCCAGCCATTCGGGGTCAGGAGCAGGCGAGCCCGCACCGCGTGCGCGCGATCCGCCGCCTTCTCGTAGTCCTCGGCGAGCGTCGCGTAGGTGCGCCGCGAAGCCGCCGTCTCTCCTTGCAGGGCACGCAGCGCCGGGGCGACGAGCAGCGCAAACGTGACCATCGCCGAGACTGGGTTTCCGGGCAGCCCGAACACCAGAGACGCCGCATGCGTCCCGAACGACGTCGGCTTTCCCGGCTTCAGCGCGATCCCCCAGAAGCGCTCGCGCACCCCCAGCGCCGCGAGGCTCTGCCGGACGTGATCGTGCGCCCCCACCGACATGCCTCCGCACACGACCAGCACGTCGGTCCCCTCCAGCGCGCGCTCGAGCGCGTGGCGCGTGGCTGTTGGGTCATCGGCGACCGTCGCCGGACGCGTGAGCACCGCACCGCAGCGCTGCGCGAGCGCGCCGACTGAGAAGGCGTTGGAGTCATAGATCGCCCCGGCGCGCGGACTCTCACCCGGCTCGAGCAGCTCATCGCCGGTCACCACCAGCGACACGCGCGGACGTCTCACGCACTCCACCTCAGCCGCCCCCACGGACGCGAGCGCACCCAGCTGCGCAGCGCCAATCGCACTGCCTGCCTCGATCACCAGCTCACCCGAGCGCAGATCGTCGCCCGCGTGCCTGACGTCGTTTCCCGTTGCCACCGCCACCAGAACCTCCACGCCATCGCTGCTTGCAACCGTCCGCTCCACAGGCACCACCGCATCCGCGCCCTGGGGCATCGCCGCGCCGGTCGAGATCGCAATCGCCTCACCCCGTTCCAGCTCCCGCTGAGCCGGATGGCCTGCGCGCGACTCGTCGACGATCCGAAGGCTCACCGGAGCATGCGGCTCCGCCTCGCGCACGTCCGCGCTGCGCACCGCGAACCCGTCCATCGCAGAGTTGTCAAACGGCGGGACCGCCTGCGGACTGGCGACGTCCGCCGCCAGCACCCGCCCCAGCGCCGCATGCAGAGCCACTTGCTCGCTGCCCAGACGCTCGGCGCATGCGAGCACGAGCTCGCGCGCCGCGTCGATCTCGATCAGCTGCGAGGAGGACATGGCTCGCACGAGCGTAGCCGCGAGGCGCCCGGGGTATCGTGGTCCTCGTGCCCGCAACGGTCGATCTGCTGCAGCGTCCGCTGCGCGACCTGCGCATCTCGGTCACCGACCGCTGCAACCTACGCTGCCCTTACTGCATGCCGCGCGAGGTCTTCGGCAGCGACTTTCGCTTCATGGACCGCTCCGAGCTGCTCTCCTTCGAGGAGATCGTGCGCGTCGCCCGCGCCGGCGTCCAGCACGGCGTGCGCAAGGTTCGCCTGACCGGAGGCGAGCCCCTGCTGCGGCGCGAGCTTGCGAGCCTGGTGGAAATGCTCGCGCAGGTGCGCGGCATCGAGGACATCGCGCTCACCACCAACGGCACAGCGCTGGCAGCGCACGCCCAAACACTCGCGCAGGCCGGCCTCGACCGCGTGACGGTCAGTCTCGACGCGCTCGAGGAAAAGGCGTTTCACTCGATGAGCGACTCGCGATACCCGCTCGCCCGCGTGCTCGCAGGGATCGACGCCGCTCACCACGCGGGGCTGTCGCCTGTGAAGGTCAACATGGTCGTCAGGCGCGGCGTCAACGACCACTGCGTGCTCGACATGGCCGACTACTTCCGCGGACGTCCGGAGACGCTGCGCTTCATCGAGTACATGGACGTCGGCGAGAGCAACGGCTGGAACATCGCCGAGGTCGTCCCCGCGAGCGAGCTGCTGGCGTGCATCGAAAGTCGCTGGTCGCTGGAGCGACTCGCTCCCAGTCACGAGGGCGAAGTCGCCACGCGTTGGGCCTACAGCGACGGAGCCGGTGAGATCGGCGTGATTCACTCGGTCAGCCAGCCTTTCTGCGGCGGCTGCACGCGGGCGCGCCTGTCCGCGGACGGGACGCTCTACACGTGCCTGTTCGCAGATCACGGAGCCGACCTGCGCGCGTTGTTGCGCTCTGGCGCCGGGGATGCGGAGCTCGCGCAGCGCCTGGCGGATGTCTGGGGCGGGCGCTCGGACCGCTACTCGGAGCTGCGCGCTCTGCGCCACGCCCGCGAGGAGCAGCACAGACAGCCCCGCGCGAAGCGCATCGAGATGTCCTATATCGGGGGTTGAGCGCGCGTCGTGTGCAAGCTCATGTGACGGGTCTGATCTCCGGCAGATCGAGGCCGCGTTTCACAATGTGAGCGACATTACCCAGCGCCTCCGCGTCGTGCGCCCATCGTGACCTCCAGGTGGCAAGTTCAGCCGAGGATAGGATCGCGGGGGGCCGTGAGGCTTCGAGAAGTACTCGGCTATCGGCCGTCAACGAGCGAACTAGAGGTCGTACCGGTGTCGGCCACCGATCGCTCGAAAACGCTTGGGTATTCCTACGCAACGCCGCTACGAACATCGAGCTCGCCAATTCGACCTGTGAGTAAGGCGTCTTCGGCGTCCATCGAGCCGCTTTGGCGACGAACATCTCAGTGGCAGCGTCCTCAGGCGTGGCGATGCGCAGGTACTGTGCGCCGGCCACGCTGACCGACCCTCGGCGCAGCGTGAATGAGTCCCTCTGAGGCGGGGTCGGCGCCAGGCTACTCCCGTTGACGGACATCCAGGTCGAGTAAAGCTTGGCATAGGTGGGGATTTCTGAATTGACTGTCAGTCGGCGAAAGCCAACTGTGGTGAGGCTTGGGTAGGGAAACGGCTTGCCCGTCGCGCCGTCCTTCACATCCTCTTGCATCCACTCCGCCTCGTTGAACGAAGCGTGCGTCTCATCGCCTGTGGAGAAGTGAGCCACCGCGCCTGAAGTTGCATCCACAACTGCGAGCATCCATCGCTTGTGTTTCAGGCTGAGACTTGCCGAGACATCATCACCAGGGTTGACGCGAAAGATGAACAGCGGATGAAAGCCCCACTTAGGGTCACTCCAGAACGCTTCGTAGCGTCCCCTGTCCCGTTTGCCCGTCTCAATCAGTGGAGCGCCTCGCTCATTGGTTCCGATCTGAATAAACGATCCGTTTGCCGCCGTGGCTCCGATCCACGTCCCGGCGACTGAGCTGGGCGAGGATCCGCCTATGACACTGGGCACCGTCCAGGACGCACGCACTGACGCGACGGAGCCGCGCCACACATAACCGGCAAACGGACCGAACTGCCAGGTTGCGCTCGTCCCTCCAGAACCAGGGGCGACAAGCGCAGCGAGCGCGACCGCTATGGCAACCAGTACGAACGTCCCGAGGACTGCGCGTCGAGAGCGAAGTGTCACGGCCACGCATGCTAGGCGCACGAGTGCACCTGGCGTGCTACTGCGCCGTCGCTGCCGATCGAGCCCCCGACACGCCGGCCTCCAGCCGCCGCTGGCGACGGAAGTGCTCGAGGATGAGCACGCTGACGAGCGCCGCATACACACACCACACCGACGTGAACTCCGCTTCTCTGACGCTGAACGCGATCGCGACACCGACCAGGTTCACGACGCCGAACCACTGCAGATAGCGCCGGCTGGAGAGCAGCGCCGGCACGCAGGTCGCGATCACGTACCCAATCGCCGCCTGCGTTCCCAGCGGTGTATTGGTGGAGTAGTTGATGCACGAAGACTGCTCCTGTGCATAGATCGGATACTGCGTGACCTGCCAGAGCATGTATCCGCCGACGAGCAGCCCGAGCGCAATGAAAGGCAGCACCCAGCGGCGGTGCCTCGAGCTGGGCTCGATCAGATAGAGCCCGATCGGGACGATCACTGGCAATACCGCGTACGCGTAGATCACATAGATGTCTGTTGCTGTGTGAGACAGCCCACCAGAGACCTTGCCGCGCAGCCCCAGCCAGACGAACCCCTCGGTGAACTGGTGCAGCGCGAACAGCAGCGGCAGCGCACCGACGATCAGCTCGCGTCTCGCGCGCACGCGTCGCAGGGTCTCGACGCCGACGGCACCGACGAGCACCGACGCGGTGAAGTCTGCTTCGGGTGAGAAGCACATGGGATGCGATTCTCCCTACCCAGCGCGCAGGACCGCTGAATCGCCGGCGCCGTCTTCGCGGTTCTGCGGTCCGGGCGCCGGCCACACGGTCACGTCCTCCGGGGGGATCTCCAGGCGCAGGCGCTCACCGATCGCCAGCTCGGCCGTGACGGATGTGCGCACCGCGAGCTCCAGGCCACCTGCGAGCGTCACGGTCAGCTCGCGCGTGGAGCCTAGATCGATGTCATCGAGCACGGTCGCCTCATAGCCCCCGGCGCCATCCACCGAGATGCGCTCGGGTCGCACGCACCAGACGACTTCGCTGCCCTCCCCCAGACCCCTCACCGAGGTCTGGATCTCTGCCCCCTCGCTCCTGATCGCCCCGCCCGCCACGGCGACCCCACGACGGGCATTGGCGATCCCCAAGAGCCCGGCGACGTCAGCGGACGCCGGAGTGCGGAACACCTCCGCTCGCGGCCCGGACTGCAACACGCGTCCGTGGTCCAGCACGATGATCTCATCGGCGAGCAGCGCTGCCTCCTCGGGGTCATGCGTGACGATCACGCTGCATAGACCCGTGTCGCGCTGCAAGCGGCGCAGCTCGCGGCGCAGGCGATCGGCGACCGGCGCATCGAGGCCGGTGAAGGGCTCGTCGAGCAGCAGCACGCGCGGCTCGACCGCAAGCGCCCGCGCCAGCGACACACGCCGCTGCTGCCCGCCGGAGAGCTCCTCCGGGTAGCGATCCTCGAGCCCCTGGAGGCCAAGCTGCTCGAGCCACCAAGCCGCCAGATCCGGCTTGGCGCCCACACCGAAGGTGACCTGCTGCCAGACGGTCCGCCGCGGCAGCAGCGCCGGCTGTTGCGGTACGTAGGCGATCTGCCTGCGCTCCGTGGCAAGCCCGTCGAGAATGCGAGATCCAGCGCGCAGGTGCCCCCCCTCACCCACGGCGAGCCCGGCCAGCAGGCGCAGCGTCAGGGTCTTTCCTGCCCCGGAGGGGCCGAGCAGCGCGAGCCGCGGACTCCGCCCGCTGTGTGCGATCTCCAGCACAAACGAGCCCAGACGCTTGCTGAAGGCGAAGTCCAGCACGGCCGGGGAGTCGGGGATGACGGGCACGGAGGGCGCGGCGAGAACCACCCCCCGGCGCCGTCTCGGGATCGGCAGCTGTGCGAGCGCCAAGACCACCAGCGCCGCCAGCAGGGCCGCGGCGATCGGCAGCATCGTGCCGGGCAGGCCGGTCTCGTCGAACTGGACGAAGGTGAACACAGGCAGCGAGAACGGGTGGTAGGCGAGGATCACCGTCGCGCCGAACTCCGCGAACGCACGCAGCCACGTGAGCAGGATCCCGGCCGCGATGCCCGGTAGTGCCGCCGGCACCGCCACGCGCGCGAAACGCGCGACGCGCCCGTGGCCGAGGGTGGCGGCGACCTCCTCCAGCGCTGGATCCACGCCCAGGAACGCCGCGCGCGCGGCGATGATCAGGAACGGCGCCGCGACGAAGATCTGGGCGAGCACGATCCCAGCGCGCGTGTCCGTCAGCTTGCCGCCGAACAGTTCGCCGGGGATCGTGAACGGGCCGACGACGTAAAGCAGCAGGATGCCACTCATCAGCGTCGGGAGGGCCAGCGGCAGCGCCACCAGGGCCAGAAGCACGCGGCCGACGCCGCCGCGCCGCCGCGCGAGCAGATAGGCCAGCGGCGTCCCCAGCACGATGATCACCGCGGTCGCGATCGTCGCCGTGAACAGCGACGTCGCGAGCGCAGAGCCGAGCCCGGGGGACGCGGGTGCGCCGCCCGCGAGGCGCACCACGAAGGCGACGATCGGGACGAGCAGGTAGAGAGTGAGCAGCCCGCCCAGCCAGGGCAGCGGGCTGCTCACCCGGGCGCGCATCTTCTAGCCCGCGCCCACGATGCTGCGCAGGCCGCTCGGCACGGCGGCGGCATCGCCGGAGAACTCCGGCTTGATCGGCACGAGGCCGTACTCCTTTTCGACCGCCTTGCGCTTCGGGCTCAGCAGGAAGGACACGAGCGCTTCCGAGCCTTCCTGATTTTCGGCGTTGTTCAGGAGCGTGACCGTGTAGTCGGCGTACTTGTAGACCGGTGTCAACGGAACCGTCGGCACGTGCGCCGTCTTTGCCTCCACCACGTAGAAGAAGCCGGCGTCGATCTGCCCCGCCTGCAGGCGCGCAAGCATCGAGGTCTCTTCGAAGATCCCGAAGCGCTTCAACGCCCTGGCGAGTGCCGGGTCATGCAGCTTCTTCGCCGCCGCGTCGACCGCTTCCACGGTCAGTTTGCCCTTGGGGTCGGCCTTCGGTTCGGTGCGTCCGACGAGAATGCCCGGCTCGGTTAGGACCTTGTACCACGGCTTTCCGTGCGCCAGCTGCCTACCGAACTTGGTTTTCGGGTCATAGCCGAGGACGAGGTCAGATGAGGTGAAGGTCGAGTACCAGGACACCCAATTGCCGTTCGCGGTCCCTTCGAGTTCCTCATCCGCCGATGAGGACGCGCTGACGAACACGTCGGCCTGGCGCACCTTGCCCTTGATCGCGGCCGCGTCTTCGTTGGAGCCACCTCCGAAGCCTTCGAACGGGTATCCCGTCGCCGCGGTGAATTCCGGGCCCAGCGCCTTTTCCATGATGTCCACAAGCGATCCGGCGAAGATCGCCGACACCTTGCCCTTCGAGGCAGCTATGCCCGCTGTCGGCGCGGCCGTGCTGGCGGCCACCGCGATCAGGCTCGCGGCGATCGCCAGCGCTGCGATCGCGGCGAGAGCGGACGCTGTACGCCTCACCGTTTTGCGCCCTTCACTTCGTCTTGTGCCCGTCGTCATGCCTGCTCCTTCTCTCCGTTCACGCCGGAGTTCGCTCGACCATTACCGATGTCGCCTTGACAGTCGCCGTCGCCTCCACGCCGGCGGCGAGTCCAAGCTCTTCGACCGAGTCCCGTGTGATTGCCGCGGTCACCATGAACGGGCCCGCCTGAATCTCCACGAGCGCCATCACCCCGTCGACCTCAACCGAGCGCACGACGCCCGCGAAGCGGTTGCGCGCGGAGTGGCGCGTGCCCGTGCGGTGGCGCTGCGGGCGGTTCGCCAGGCGCTGCACCTCCTCGGCGGAGACACGCCGTCGGTTGCGATCGTCGCGGTGGGTGCGCAGCTTGCCCGCCCGGTCCCAGCGTCGAAGCGTGTCGACGCTCACGCCGATCGCCGCCGCCGCGTCGCCTAGCGAAAGGTCTGAGGGCGTTTGCCTGGGCAATGCCTAGGCAGCATATCCAGTGTCGATCGCCTGGGATCGTTCGGGCGGGCGACGAGGGCACACTCACGGGTAAGGACCGTTTTCCCACCCCCCTCAACGGGGTAAGGTCCAAGTGAAGCGATGAGGAACCCCATCCGTGAGTGGCCGTTGCTTCGCCAGCTGCAGAGCGGCGACTCGCTGGCGCGCGGGGAAGCGGTGAAGTCGCGCCACACCGAGAACCTCGGCAATCGCGCCGCCGAAGCCGATCAGGTCGTCAAGTCAGTCTGCCCCTATTGCGCCGTGGGCTGCGCTCAGAACGTGTACGTCAAGCACGGCAAGGTCGTCCAGATCGAGGGTGATCCAGACTCGCCGGTCAGCCGCGGGCGCCTGTGCCCGAAGGGGTCGGCGACGCTGCAGCTGACAACCGGTGACGCGCGTGAGCACAGCGTTCTCTACCGCCGACCCAACGCCACCGACTGGGAGCAGCTCGACCTCGACACGGCGATGGAGATGGTCGCCGAGAAAATCGTGCAGACGCGCCGCGACACCTGGGAATGGGAGAGCGAGGGCGCGCGCGTGCGGCGCAGCCTGGGGATCGCAAGCCTCGGCGGTGCGACGCTGGACAACGAGGAGAACTACCTGATCAAGAAGCTGTGGACGGCGCTCGGGATCGTGCAGGTCGAGAACCAGGCGCGCGTGTGTCACAGCTCGACCGTCGTGGGGCTCGGCACGTCCTTCGGGCGTGGCGGCGCGACCACCTTTCCCGGCGACCTGCAGAACTCCGACTGCATCGTGATCGAGGGCTCGAACATGGCCGAGGCCCATCCCGTTGCCTTCCAGTGGGTGATGGAGGCGAAGGCCCGCGGAGCGACGGTGATCCACGTGGACCCGCACTTCAGCCGCACGAGCGCGATGGCGGACACCTTTGTGCCGCTGCGCACCGGCACCGACATCGCGTTCCTCGGCGGGGTGATCAACTACGTCCTCGAGAACGAACGCTGGTTCCGCGACTACGTGCTCGCCTACACCAACGCCTCCACGATCATCGACGAGGACTTCCGCGACACCGAGGACCTCGACGGCGTGTTCTCGGGCTTCGATCCCGTCGACGGGCACTACGACTACGAGAGCTGGCAGTACGAGGGTGCGCCCGTGGCCGCCGCGTCGGGCAACCGTGACCGCTACAGCGAAACCCACGGCAACGGGCAGGCGATGCGTGAGTCCGCCCACGGCGAGTCCTCAGGCTCAGGCGGTCCGAGCGTCCAGGGTGAGCCCCGTCGCGACGAGACGCTCGAGGATCCCCGCTGCGTCTTTCAGATCCTCAAGCGCCACTACTCGCGCTACAGCCCCGAGATCGTCGCCCAGACGTGCGGCGTGCCGGAGGACGTCTTCCTGAAGGTGTGCGAGACACTCTGCGCGAACTCCGACCGCGACCACACGAGCGCGTTCGTGTACGCGGTCGGATGGACTCAGCACACGGTGGGCTCGCAGTACATCCGCACCGCGTGCATCCTGCAGCTGCTGCTCGGCAACATCGGGCGCCCGGGCGGCGGGGTCATGGCGATGCGCGGCCACGCGAGCATCCAGGGCTCCAGCGACATCCCGACGCTGTACGACCTGCTGCCCGGCTACCTGCCGATGCCACACGCGCACGAGTACGAAGACCTGCAGGCGTACATCGAGGCCGACTCTGCGGAGAAGGGCTACTGGGGCAACATGAGCTCCTACATGACGAGCCTGCTGAAGGCGTGGTGGGGTCCGGCGGCCAGTGCCGGGAACGATTACTGCTTCGACTACCTGCCACGCATCACCGGAGCACATGGCACCTACGACACCGTCATGGCCCAGCTCGAGGGCAAGTGCAAGGGCTACTTCCTGATGGGCCAGAACCCCGCCGTGGGCTCTGCCAACAACCGCATGCAGCGTAAAGCCATGGCAAACCTCGAGTGGATGGTCGTGCGCGACTTCTCGCTGATCGAGAGCG
>DATBZG010000062.1:0-5647 GCA_036513335.1 Solirubrobacteraceae bacterium
TGGGCCGCGTCAACTTCAAGGCGTGGATCCCGTATGTGGCGCTTTGGATCACGTTCGTCTACGCGGTCAACGCGTTCCTGATCTGGGGCGGTGGCTACTTCGCCGCTCACGGCGCGTTGGACTACTCGGGTGGATACGTCATCCACCTGTCGGCAGGTGTGTCCGGGTTCGTGTTTGCGGCAGTGATCGGACCACGCTTGCAACGAGATCGAGAGGTCGACGCCCCGAACAACCTGCTGATGCTGGCGGTCGGGGCCGGTCTGCTGTGGCTCGGTTGGAACGGGTTCAACGGAGGAGACTCCTACTACGCCGGCGCTGACGCCTCGGCGGCCGTGATCAACACCAACCTGGCGACCGCGGTCGCGATGATGGTCTGGATCGCATGGGACTACATCTTCCGCGACAAGCCGTCCATGATCGGCGCGATCAACGGAATGATCACGGGTCTGGTGGGTATCACCCCCTCGGCAGGGTTCATCAATGGCTGGGGGGCGATCATCGTCGGTGTGGTCGATGCGACGATCGTGTGGTTCGCGATCCGCTACCTGAGCCGAGCGCCGATGTTCCGCAGCGTCGACGATACGTTGGGGGTGATCTATACCCACGGTATCGCCGGTCTGTTCGGTGGTCTGATGGTCGGGCTGCTCGCCGATCCATCGATCGTCGAGTACATCGGTGTGGGCGGCGCAAGCAACCTGCCGGGCAAGGAGGGCCTCCTCCTCGGCGGCGGCTGGTCGCTGTTGCGCTGGCAGGCTGAGACCGCTGTGTGGGTGATCGCCTATACAGCAGTGGCTACGTTCATCATCCTGAAGTTCATCGGGATATTCATCCCGTTGCGACTTTCCGATGAGGAGCTGGAGATAGGCGACCACGCAATTCACGGCAACGAGGTCTACCCGTCGGACGTGCCGACGCTGGGTGGCTCGCAGCCGGCGTGGCAGCCGACACCGGCACCGGCGCCAGCCGGGTCGTAGCGAACAAGCTCTCTCCTAGAGCGGGCGCGTCCTCCCCACGGACGCGCCCGCCTCGGGGTTGAGGACGGTTGACGGCCCCGCTTCGGCGGGGCCGTCAATGTTTAACGGCACGCCGACCGATTCGAGCGCTCAGCCCGCTGGCGGGACGTCAGATGGCGATGCCGACGGGGCAGGCCACGCCGGTGCCACCGAGTCCGCAGTACCCGCCGGGGTTCTTGGCCAAATACTGCTGGTGGTAGGCCTCGGCGTAGTAAAAGGGGTGCTGCGGGTCGAGCAGCGCGATCTCTGTTGTGATCGTCCCGTGGCCGGCCGCGGAGAGCACCTGCTGATAGGCGCTCTCAGAGGCCTGTGCGGCGGCGAGCTGTGCGTCGCCGTCACAGAGGATCAGCGAGCGGTATTGGGTACCGACGTCGTTGCCTTGGCGCATGCCCTGTGTCGGGTCGTGACCCTCCCAGAAGAGTTTCAGCATCTCCTGGTAGCTCGTCTTGGCCTCCTCGAAGGCGACGAGCACGACCTCGGAATGACCGGTGCGCCCGCTGCACACCTCCTCGTAGGTTGGGTTCGGCGTGGTCCCGCCCGCGTAGCCGACGGCCGTCGTGTAGACGCCGTTCGCTTCCCAGAAGATGCGCTCAGCTCCCCAGAAGCAGCCCATGCCGAAGATCGCCGTGCGCACGCCGTCGGGGAACGGTCCCTTCAGCGGCGTGCCCAGCACCTCGTGCCGGTCAGGAACCGACAACTCCTGAGCGCGTCCTGGAAGGGCTGCGCTCGGCTCGACCATCGTGGTGTGATCCCGGCCGAAAAATCGCATGCACTCAGGCTAGCCGATCAGTCGTTCGCTGCGGGAGCCGGTATGGACGCGCGCGAACACTGGATATAGAGTGCCCGGCGATGCGCTTCAGCTGCGCTCGCCGGTGCTCGGCCGGCCTTCTGCAGGGATGTCGGCGGTCGCTATGAGCGAGCTGCCGGCTGTCGCGTATGAGGTGACAGATCGGGTGGCGCGGATCACGCTCGACCGCCCGGAGCGCGGCAATGGGATCACACGCCGCATGATCGAGGAGCTGGTCGCGTGCGTTGAGCGCGCGGATCTCGACCCACACGTCCATGTGCTGCTGCTCGCCGGAAATGGCACGGGCTTCTGCGGCGGGTATGACCTCGTGGAGAGCGCCGAGGGGATGGGCTCGCGGGAGGCTGCTCGAGCGCCCAGCGGATCGCCGCTCGAGCCGGCGACGATCGCTGCGAACCACGACCCCGAGGGGACGTGGGACCCGATGGTGGACTACGCGATGATGAGCCGCAACGTCCAGGGGTTCATGAGCCTGTTCAACTGCGGCAAGCCCGTGGTGTGCAGGGTGCACGGCTTCTGCGTGGCGGGCGGGACGGACATCGCGCTGTGCTCGGATCTGCTGGTGATCGCCGAGGACGCGAAGATCGGTTATCCGCCGGCGCGCGTATGGGGCTCGCCGACGACGGCGCTGTGGGCGCATCGGGTGGGAGCGCAGCGCGCCAAGCGCCTGCTGTTCACGGGCGACACTCTCTCTGGGAGCGAGGCGGTCGAGTGGGGTCTTGCGCTGGAGGCACATCCCGAGGGGGAGCTCGTCGCGCGCACGGAGATCCTGCTTGAGCGAATCGCGCGCGTTCCTGTCAACCAGCTGATGATGATGAAGCTCCTGGTCAATCAGACACTCCACGCTCAGGGCCTGCATGCGACGCAGCTGCTGGGGACTGTCTTCGACGGGGTGGCGCGTCACACGGCGGAGGGCTTCGCTTTCCAGCGGCTGGCTGCCCAGTCAGGGTTTCGCGAGGCGGTGCGCGAGCGCGACGAGCCGTTCGGAGATCTCGGGCGATCGACCTTCAAGGGTTAGCGCTCTTGTGCAATCGTAGGAGTCCGTGGCACTGATCACCGCCAGCCGACCACTTGGCAACGAACTTCAGCGCGTGTTTCCTTCGCGCCCGTTCACCGTGCGCTTCTGGGATGGGAACTCGGTCCCGTCGACCGAGGGCAAGGCGCCGACCTTCTTCGTGCGCCGGCCGACAGCGCTCGCGCACTTCCTGAGCGCGCCTGGGACGCTCGGCCTCGGGCGCGCCTACGTCGATGGCTCACTCGCGGTGGACGATCTCGACGGCGCCTTCCTGGTGGTGGACGAATGGGAGCCCCCCGAGCTACCGGTCAGCGACCGCGTCCGTCTGGGGCTGGCACTGGTGGCCGCGGCCGTGCCCGGCGGGCTGCCCAAGCGCCCTGGCATCGAGCTGATCCTGCGCGGCCCGCTGCACAGCGCCGAGCGCGATGCCGCGGCGGTTCGCTACCACTACGACGTCGGCAACGAGTTCTTCTCCCTGTTCCTGGACGAGTCGATGACCTACAGCTGTGCGATCTTCTCGCGCGGTGCGACCACGCTGGAGGAGGCACAGCGCACGAAGCTCGACCTGGTGGCGACGAAGCTCGATCTGAAGCCGGGGATGAAGGTGCTGGACGTGGGCTGCGGCTGGGGCGCCTTCGCGATCCACGCTGCTCGTGAGTACGGCGTGGAGGTGACGGGCATCACGCTGTCTGAGCCCCAGGCGGTGATGGCCCGCGAACGGGTCGAGCAGGCAGGGATGACGGACAAGGTCGAGATACGTGTACAGGACTACCGGCGCCTGACGCCGTCCTCCTATGACGCGATCGCGAGCATCGGCATGGCCGAGCACGTGGGCGACAAACAGATCGACCTGTACGCGAAGACGCTGTTCGACCTGCTCAAACCGGGCGGCACGCTTCTGAACCACGCGATCGCCGCGCTGGACCCGGGAGCTACGCCGTTGGAGGACCTGTTCTCCACGCGCTACGTGTTTCCCGACGGCGAGCCGCTGCCGCTGTCGCGCATCCAGCTCTCGCTGGAGCGGGCGGGCTTTCGCACGCAGCACGTGGAGGGTTTTCGCGAGGACTACGCCGAAACGCTGCGCCACTGGGCACGGCGCCTGGACGACCACATCGACAGGGCGCAGGAGCTGGCGGGCGTCGAGCGCACCCGTGTGTGGCGTCTTTACCTGCGCGCCGCCGGCCACGGCTTCACGGCGGGTATCACCGCCGTGTACCAGGTCCTTGCTCGTCGTCCCGTCTGAAGGCCGCTTTGCACACGCGCGCAGCCTGACGGCTAGAATGGCCCGACCTTGCGGATGTAGCTCAGCTGGCTAGAGCGTCGCCTTGCCATGGCGAAGGTCGAGGGTTCGAATCCCTTCATCCGCTTTACACAAAACCCCCGGTAATCCCGGGGGTTTTGTCGTTCTGAAGGACCGCGGTGCGTGGTGAAGGCGGCCATCCACGCTTCGACGTCCGTCCTCGTAGCGAGGGAGTCCGGCGGCATCAAGCCGCCATCCCCATCGAAGAGCAGATCGAGCCATGGACCTAGGCCTGGACGGCCGCACCGCGTTGGTGACGGGCGGCTAACGTTGTGGCCTCGATGAGCGAGACCGACCCGACCGCCGCCGCGCCGGCCCGCCCGCCCGTCGCCGGCGAGAGCGACGTCATCTTCCCGCGCCTGACCGAGGCGCAGATGGCGACGATGGAAGCCGCCGGGCGGCGCGAGCAGGTGAGCGCCGGGCAGATCCTCTTCTCCCCGGGCGACCTCGACTTCGACCTGGTCGTCGTCGCTAGTGGCTGCGTCGAGATCATCGACGCCTACGGGAGTCCCGGTGAGCGTGTCATCGTCGGCTACGGCCCGCGCCAGTTCGCAGGCGAGCTGAACCTGATCACTCTCGAACCGACGCTGCTGACCGCGCGCGTCGCGGCCGCGGGCGAGGCGATCTTCGTTAGCCGCGAGGCGCTACGCGCCGTCATCTCCCACGACACCCGGCTTGGCGACATGATCATGAACGCCCTGGTCGGCCGGCGCGGGATCGTCATCGAAGCCGAAAGCGGTGCCCGGCTGATCGGTCACGGCGGCGACCCGGGGACGCGCGAGCTGCGCGAGTTCCTCACCCGCAACCGGGTGTCGCACCGCTTCATCGATCTCGACGGCTCCGACTTGGCGGTGCCAACGCCCGACGGTCGGCCGCTCGCCGAGGACGACCTGCCGCTGCTGATCGGCGGCGACAAGATCCTGCGCTCGCCGACGGTCCTCGAGGCGGCGACCGCCCTCAACCTGCGCGCCCCGAACAAGACGGCGAAAAACGCTTGGGACACGCTGATCGTTGGCGGCGGCCCGGGCGGTCTCGGCGCGGCCGTGTACGCGGCGACCGAGGGGCTCTCGACGATGATGATCGACTCGACCGCGCTCGGCGGCCAGGCGGGCACCTCGTCGCGGATCGAGAACTACCTCGGCTTCCCTGCCGGGATCTCCGGCTCCGAGCTAGCCGAGCGGGCGATCGCCCAGGCGCGCCGCTTCGGCCTGCGGACCGCAGTCCCCGAGCGCGCCCTCAGCCTGCGCCACGAAGACGGCCGCTATGTCGTCGCGCTCGACAGCGGCGACGAACTGGCGGCGCGCACCGTCGTCCTCGCCACCGGCGCCAACTACCGCCAGCTGCCGGTCGACGGCTGCACGGAGCTGAACGGGGCGGGGGTCTTCTACGCGGCGACGCTGGTCGAGGCGCGGATGTGCGGGAGCGGGGCGGTGGCGGTGGTCGGCGGCGGCAACTCGGCCGGCCAGGCGTCGATCTTCCTCTCCGGCACCGCCGAAAAGGTCTTCCTGCTGCTG
>DATBZG010000063.1:0-12388 GCA_036513335.1 Solirubrobacteraceae bacterium
TTGCCGACCTTGTAGGTGGGGGTGCCCTCCCCGGCATTGCCCAGTTCGCAGGCGTCGGCGAATGCATGGACGTGTCGGGCGCACACCTGCACTTCGCCGGAGGCGGTCAAAATCGCTTTCTGCTGAAAGCTCCTGCTCTCGGTGTAACAGCCGACCGTCCCGCCGCCTGCTTCACCGACCATGAAGCAGCCCACCCCGGGCGCGCTGGCGACGAAGAATTCAGCGACCTTCGGCCGCGGCGGGGAGCTGGTGCCGTAAGCGATCGTGGGCAGCAGCGCCAGCGCGAGCATCGCGATCGTGGTGATCATCACGCGCTTCATCAGTTCCCCCCGACACGCCAACAAGTCACATTGAGGCCCACAGATCAGGAGGGCTCGAGGAGCTGCTTGGCGCGCGCCAGCGCTTCTGCCAAGCTTTTGGCGCCGACGACGACCGCGTCGCCATCGCTCTGCGGTTCGATCCTGAGAACCAGCTGGCCGTCCTCGAGCCGTGTGAAGCCGAAGAGCCTGTCGCCCGCCCAGAACTCGGCGGTGCCGTACTCGGCCTCTTCAAGGCTCACCACTCTGACTTCGAGTTCATGCGGAGCGGGCATCTATCCAGTCGGTCGAATTGCGCTCGTGAAGCCTATACGCTGACGCCATGCCAATGCCAAAACGCGTGAGCGTGGATGACTACTTCGCGCAGCTGAACGACGTCCAACGACCGCATCTGGAGGCGCTGAGAGCGCTGAGCGTCGCCGCGGACCCCGAGGCACTGGAGGTCCTGAAGTGGAACCTGCCGGTGTATGTCCGCGGCGAGAAGAAAACGAGCCTGTGGATGCTCCAGAACTTCAAGAATCACTGCTCGCTGCGGTTCCCTCCGCCGTTCTTTGCAACACAGAAGGCTGCGGTGGAAGCTGCAGGTTTTGACGCCGGTGAGGGCTTCATCAAGCTCCCGTATGAGCGCGAGTTGCCGACCTCGCTCCTGCGAAAGTTGATGAAGGCGCGGGTCGCGGAGTACGACAGTACGGGAGCCGGCTGGAACGACCGCTGAGGAGGGGGATGGGATCGCAGTGTCGAACATCGGCATCACTTACATAGGTGGCCCCACCGCGCTGATCGAGATCGGCTCGTGGCGCCTGCTGACGGACCCGACGTTCGATCCTCCGGGCAAGCGCTATTTCTTCGGCTGGGGCACGGTCTCACGCAAGCTGCAGGGCCCGGCGATGGCGTTCGATCAGCTGGGCGAGATCGACGCGGTGCTGCTGAGCCACGATCATCACGGCGACAACCTCGATCCGGCGGGCCGGGCGCTGCTCCCGCGGATGGGTCAGATCGTGACGACGAAGGCTGGTGCGCGCCGCCTGCAGGCAGGCGCCACGGGCCTTGCGCCGTGGCAGACGACGACGCTGGAGGCGCCGGGCCGCCCAGCGATCGAGATCACGGCGACGCCCTGCCGTCATGGACCTCCGGGCAGTCATCCGATCGTGGGTGATGTGATCGGCTTCGCGCTGCGCTGGGAGGGCCAGGAGCACGGGGTGTTGTGGATCTCCGGCGACACGGTGCTGTACGAGGGCGTGCGCGAAGTGGCTGAGCGTCTGCATGTGGGCACGGCGATCGTGCATCTGGGCGGGGTGCGCTTCCCCGTGTCGGGACCGCTGCGCTACACGATGACGGGCGAGGACGCGGCTGAGCTGTGCGGCCTGCTCGATCCGAACACGATCTTGCCGATTCACTATGAGGGCTGGAAGCACTTTCGCCAACGCCCGGAGGATGCCCGCCGGGCGCTCGAGGGCTCACCGCTGGCCGATCGCATTCGCTGGTTGGACGCGGGTGTGGCCTGCGAGATCTCCGTGTGAGCTGACGGGGAGGGTGTGCGTGTCTGCCGGGGATGTAGACGAGTACCTACGAGCGGTCCAGGAGCCGAAGCGCAGCACGCTTCAGGCACTGCGCGAGACGATCCTGGAGATCGTCCCGGACGCGGAGCAGGTGATCTCCTACCGCGTTCCCGCCTTCCGCGTTGACGGCAAGACGTTCGCGGGCTTCGCTGCATTCAGAGATCACCTGAGCTACCTGCCGTTCAGCGGCTCGGTGCTCACGCAGCTTGGCGACGAGCTGGGCGGCTACACAAAGACGAAGAGCGCCCTGCACTTCGACGTGGACCGTTCGCTTCCGAAGGTGCTCGTGGAGAAGCTCGTGTCGGTACGCCTTGAGGAGATCCGAGAGCGCATGCGCTAAGAATCCGTTTCAAAACGAGCATCGTCAGAGCCGCGGCACCGGATAGCTGCTTTTGCTTTTGGGAACGCACGTGTGGTAGGTCCGTGTCCCTGTCACCGTCCGTCCGTTGCTCGCCTTGGCGGTGATCGAGAGCACGAACGTGCCCTTGGGCAGGCCCACGAGGTTCACGAGCGCGGTGATGTGAGCGCGCCCCACTGTCCTCACGCGCTTGCCGTTGATCCTGATGACCGCGCTGACCCATTTGATTCCGGGCAGCGTGCGCATGTGGATCGTGAACTTGCGCCTGCTCACGCATTGCTTCGCGGGCGGAAGGCTGAACGCCGCAGCCGCCGAGATCGGCTTCTGTACTGGGTTGGATTTTGGGGCGGAGCCACCGCTTGTCGTCGACGTTCCATTGCCGCCGCTCGTGGAGGTTCCGCTGCCGTTCTGCCCTGTCGAAGTCCCCCCACCTTTCGCCGGTTCGGTGGGGCCACCGGATTCCGGCGCCGTCGTTTTTGGTTCGCTCACGCGAACCGGTACCAGACTGCCGAGAAGCATGCCGTCGCCGAGCCCGCCCACTTCGCCTTCACCCCAGCACCAGGCGCTGCCGTCGGCGAGCGTTGCACACGTGTCCGCGAAGCCGACGCTCACAGACCTCGCCGTGCTCAGGCCGCTGACGAGGACGGGCGTGGAGCTCCCTTCGCTCGTTCCGTTGCCGAGAACGCCGGTGTAGAGTCCGACGGGGCCGCCCTTGCCCCAGCACTCGATCGAGCCCGTCGCGAGCACCGCGCACGCGCGATCCCAGTCGGCGCTGATCGCGACCGCGTTGCTGATGCCGCTGACCGTGACCGGCGTCAGGGCGGCTGTTTCGGTTTTCCCGTTCCCGAGCTGACCATCGTCGCCTGTGCCCCAACACTCGACCGTGCCGTTTGAGATCAGGGCACAGGTGAACGCGCCGACGCCGCTCGCACTGATCGCCACCGCGTGGCTCAAGCCGCTGACTGCGGTTGGGGTGGGGGTGCTCGCTTCCGAGCCGTCGCCGAGGTCTCCGTGAAGGTCGCTTCCCCAGCACTCGGCAGCGCCACCGGTGAGGACCGCGCACGCGTAGTACTGGCCGACGCTGACCGCGATCGCGGTGCTGACCCCACTCACAACGACTGGCAGCGAGCTTTCGGAGGGCGTGCTTTTTGCAAGCTGACCCCAGTTGTTGGCACCCCAGCACTCGACCGTGCCGCTATTGGTAAGCGCGCATGTGTCGTCGAGCCCCGCGCTCACCGCCGTCGCGCTGCTCAGGCCGCTCACCGCGACCGGGTTCCAGTTTTCTTCGAGCGTTGTAACTCCGTTTCCGAGCTCGCCGAACCCGTTGAAGCCCCAGCAGTCGACGCCGCCGCTGGAGAGGAGCGCGCAGCGGTGATCTTCGGAGCCTGTGACTGCGGTGGCGTTGCTGATCCCGGGCACGAGCACCGGCGTCGAGCTCTCGTAGATGGTGCTCCCCAGCAGTTGCGAGCCCCAGCACTCCACTTCGCCGCTCGCGAGCACGCCGCAGGTGCCCCAGTTGGCGGTGCTCACCGCTGTCACCGACGCCGCGTTGGCCACTGTCGCAAACACCGCGAAGATGGTGGCGGCCACGCCAACGGTGCGGGACACCGAGCGTATGGCTTTCGGCAACTGTTTGGCGTGATCGAGAGGTGTGAGCATTGGTTAGGTTCCCTTGAGAGAGTCGGATTGCTCAGCAAGGGTCAGCCGACTGTCGCCTCCAGGAACCAGTAACCGTGTTGATCTTTGAGGCACAGATGCTCGCTGGTTGCGGGAGCCGCCACCGTGAGCTTGAAGCAGCGGTAGACCTCGTGGCCATAGAAGCGCCCGGGACTCGACAACGTGATTTCAGCGGGTTTCTTGATCCGCTTCCCTTCAGCCATGTTGGGGATGCCGTTGCTGGCGCTGCTGATGCCGCTGGCATGGGCGACGCTCGAGCCCCAATCGGTCCAGTGCAGATGTTCGATACCCCAGGAGCCGTCGGCGAACATGAAGATCAGCGCCGGGCGTAGAACCTCTGGCTGCGGGAGCTGCCCAGGCCCTCTGATCGTGGCGGCGACATTGCCCCAGAAGTAGATCGGCGGGGAGCTCGCCGCATCGGCAAGGGCTGGCAGCGTCAGCGCAGAGGCGGCGATCGCGGCAAGGATGAATCGCTTCATGTGGCCCCCCTTCTTGTGCTTGCGATGAGTCGCTCCGGCTAATGAGCGCCGTCGCGCGCGCTCGCGCGTCTGACAATCGTAGCCGCGCGATGACTATGACGTCCTCATGGCGATGTCGGGCGCCGAGCTACGCTGGCGCGCCCTCGCCCACCTGCGCATACACGGCAACCTCGAAGTCGAGCAGCGTTTCGATCACGGCAAGGTCGAAGAAGGGCAGCACCTGGGTCATGAGCGCCCCGCCGATGCGGGCCTTGCGGTCGATCCAGTAGAAGCAGTTGAAGAGACCGGCCCAGTCTCCGGTGCCGGCGCTGCGCATGTTGGGGACGTCGATGCCGATCAGGTGGAAGCCGAGCCCCCAGCCCTGGTGCACGGGCATGGTGGGCACGTCGTTGGTGAGGATGGGATCGGCGGATTTCATGATCTGGGGCAGTGGCAGGCCGCCCAGCTGATCGGTGAAGGCCATTCGCACGGTGGCGGCGTCGAGCACGCGCACGCCGTCGAGCTCGCCGTCGCGCAGCATCGCGCGCATGAAGCGCCCGTAGTCGGTAATGGTGCCGTAGGAGCCGTGCCCGGCGGACGCCCACTCGGGATCGTCGGGCACATCGAGCTCGAGTGGCCCGAGGCTGCCGTCGGGCATCCTCAGCTGCAGCTCCATCAGCCGCGCGCGCTGCTCGTCGCTGGGCGCGAAGCTGGTGTCGCTCATGCCCAGCGGCGCGTACAGGCTCTGGGCGAGGTAGGCGTCTAGCGTCTGCCCGGCGACGGCCTCGACGACGAGCCCCAGCCAGTCGGTGCTGATGCCGTATTCCCACTGCGTGCCAGGGTCGCGCGCGAGCGGGCTCATGAGGCTTGCCTTCAGGCCGCTGATGACGCTGGGCAGACCGGTGAGCTGAGCGTAGCGGGAGAGCTCTGCGTTGGTGAAGAAGTAGCCGCAGCCGGACGTGTGCGTTGCGAGCTGGCGCACGGTGGCCTTGGTCTTGGGTGCGCGCAGCAGAGGGGTGTCGCCGTCGAAGCCGTCGAGCACCTGCAGCTGACCGAACTCGGGCAGGATCGACTCGACGGTGGCGTCGAGGTCCAGGCGTCCTTGCTCGACGAGCTGCAGCGCACCGACGGTGGCGGGCGCCTTGGTCATGGAGGCGTTGCGGAACATGGTGTCCGCATGGGCACTGCCGGCGCTCGCGTGGTGAAGCACACCGTCGCGATCGACGGCGATGGCAGAAGCGCCGCTGAGCGCGCCGGCGGCCACGGCGTTCTCGAGCAGCTCATCGATTGCGGTCCCGTCGAAAGTCATGCCCCTCTCCCTGTTCGCGGATTCTCTGTTGCGAGCCTACTGGCGCGGATCGACGAGCGCCACTGTTGGGAGAAGCCGTGGCGGCTCAAGCGAGAAATGCGCTATGTGCGGCATCTTCATGGATTCAGCAGACTTGACTTCGACGGACAAGCGGATAGCGTAACTGTGAGGGGTGCGTTCACGGTGGAGGGAGCGGCGAGAGACGTGGTGGCCTGGTTGACGCAACGCGGCAGGTGGCGGGCAACGAGACGGGCGTGGATGTTGCTTGCGGCGGCAGTGAGCCTTGCGTGGGTGCTCCCGGCGGTCGCGCAGGCGACGGCCACCTCGTTGGGCCTGGTCGCCTTGGCCGACGGCCCGATGGCTTTCGTGGTGCCGACGGTGCAGGGTGTCAAACCCAAAGACGGCCCGGCGGCTGGCGGTATGCACGTGACGGTCGTCGGGGTCGACTTCAGGGGCGCCACGGAGGTTGACTTCGGCTCCGCGAGCGCGAGCTTCACAGTGTCGGGGACGGGTCGTATCAAGGCAACCGCCCCGGCCGGGACGGGTACCGTGGACGTGACCGTGACCACACCCGAAGGGACGAGCGCCATCAGCCCCTCTGACCAGTTCACCTACCTCCCGCCGGGACCGATCGTCGCCAGCGTGTCGCCCTCCAGCGGCCCTGAAAAGGGCGCAAGGAAGATCACGATCAAGGGGACCGGCTTCGTGGGCGCCACCGAAGTTCACTTCGGTCCGGCGACAGTCAGGCACCTGGCGGTGAAGGACAAGGGGGCCGAGATCGGCGTGGTCGACCCACCGTTCGCGGCCGTCGGGGAACCGACCGTCGACGTGACTGTGACGACCCCGCTCGGCACCAGTCCCGTCACCCCGGCGGACGAGTTCTCCTATCGAGTCTTGCCGCCGAGCGTCGGCACGATCACGCCCAAGGAAGGCACGGCCGCCGGCGGTGAGCCGGTGCACATCGCCGGTACAGGCTTCGTCGAAGTGATGGCTGTGCGCTTCGGGTCGGTCGACGCCGGCGAATTCACGGTGAGCTCCCTCGGATCGATCACGGCTATCGACCCTGCGGAGACGGTCGGCGTGGTGCAGGTCACCGTCACGACCCCGTTCGGCACCAGCCATCCGGGGATGTGCACGATCTACCCCGAACCCGGCGAGGGGGAGCTCGTCCCCTGCCCGCCCTATGACACCTTCAAATACGTCGAACCGACGATCACCAACATGAGTCCCAACACCGGCCCCACGGCGGGCGGAACGACGGTGACCGTCACCGGCACCGGCTTCGGCCTGGGCACGACGAAGACGACGTTCGACTTCAAGAAGACGCCGGCGGCCTCGGTCGACTGCGTATCGATAACGACGTGCGAAGTGGTCGCCCCCCCGCATAGCGCCGGGGCCGTGACGGTGACGGCGATCGTCCGCGCGCCGCACATCGCGAAAGACAGAACGACCGCCACTCCAGCCGATCGCTTCACCTACGAATGAGGAACCGCCTGCGATCTGCCCGGCGTTCGGGGTGCTCTGGCCGTCGGCTTACTTGAAGGCAGCGACGTCCCCGCCCAGCAGGCGCCTGGCCCGTCGCTCGAGCTCGCCTGTCATCCAGCTGTGGACGCCGCCGCCCAGCGAGATGCGCGCCGCCCCGGCCTCGGCCAGAGCGGCGAGCGGCTCTGACGGGTTGGCGTTGACGGGGCGGGCGAGCTCGTTGACGACTTCTGCCACGAGCGCTGAGTCGCGCAGGCCGATCGGATATACGCAGTCCGCGCCGGCGTCCAGGTACAGGTGCGCCCGGCGAAGCACCTCCTCCAGGGCTGCGGCAGGGTCACGCTGAGGGTGGCGGATGATGGCGTCGATGCGGGCGTTGAGCACGATGCCAACGCCGCGGTCCTCTGCGGCTGCCCGGATGCCGGCCAGGTAGGTGGCCTGCACCCGCGCGTCGAGGAGCCCGTCGCCGGCCGCGTGATCGGTGTCCTCGATGTTGCAGCCGACGGCGCCGGCGTCGAGCAACGCGTCGACCAGCTCGCCCGGGGCCAGGCCGTAGCCTCCCTCGAGGTCCGCCGTGACCGGCACGTCGACCGCGGCGGTGATCTGCAGCAGCTGGGCGAACGCGGCCTCACGGTCGAGGTTCTCGTCCGATCCGCCTCGCGCGGCGGCCATCGCGACGCTCGAGGTGGCGATCGCTGGGCTTCCGGCTGCGCGCACAGCACGGGCGCCGGCAGCATCCCACACGTTGACGAGCAGCAGGGGTCGACCGATCTGGTGAAGCTCACGCAGCCGGCGCGAGGCCGAGTCGAGGGTCGCTTGCCTGTTCATGCGGCCTCCTCGAGCTCGATCGCGGGCACAGGGGAGGACGGTAGCGCCGAGGTCGCCTCCCGCCGGCGCCGGGCCGGCAGCGCCAGCCCGCACAGCGCGCCGAGCAGTGCGAGTCCCGAGGAGACCCAGATCGCCGGAGCGAACCCGTTGGTGAACGCCTGGGCGGACGCGTAGCCGCCGGAGCCTGCGAACACGGCAACGGCCAGCGCGATCCCGAACACGCCGCCGAGCTCGCGCATCATGCTGTTGATCCCAGCGAGCTTGCCTGCGGTTTCCAGTGTGGCGGCGCCGACGACTGAGTTCTGCGCGGAAGGGATCGCCATCGAGATCCCTACGCCTGCCACGACGAGCGGCACGACGAGGTGCGAGAACGGAAGACCCGGCCGCACGATCGACGCGATCCACGCGGTGCCAGCGCACTGGATCAGCAGACCGCTGACCATCAGCGGGCGCTCCCCGATCCGATCCACCATGGCGCCGGCGACGGGGGCGACGAGGATGAACGTGGATGTCCAGACCATCAAACGCAGGCCGGTCTGGAGCACGTCGTAGTGAAGGCCCACCTGCAGCAGCTGCGGAAAGAAGAAGACGTCGGCGAACAGGGAGCCGAGCACGAAGAAGATCGCCGCGTTGCCGGCCGTGAACGTCCGCGAGCGGAAGAAGCGCATCGGCAGCATCGGCTCGCGCGCCCGCAGCTCCCAGCGTACGAACGCCACTGCGAGCAGCACGCCCGCGGCCACGGAGCCGACGACCTCCACGCTGCCCCAGCCAGCGGCATTGCCTCGCACGAGACCCCACACCAACCCGAACGCCGCGGCCGTGATCAGCGCCACGCCTGGGATGTCCAGCCCCACCCGCCTTCCGAAGCTCTCATCCAGCCTACCCAGAACGAGCGGGATCGCGAGCAGGCCGATCGGGACGTTCACCCAGAAGATCCACGACCAGTCGATGCCCTGCACGATCGCGCCGCCGACGATCGGGCCCAGCGCGACGGCGATTCCTGTCACCGCGCTGAACATGCCGATCGCCGTGCCGCGCTTCTCGGGCGGGAAGGCTGCGGTCAAGAGCGCGAGCGCCAGCGGCAGGATGAACGCGGCGCCAGCGCCCTGGACGGCGCGCGCGGCGATCAGGAAGCCGACATCGGGGCTCAGCGCGCACGCCGCCGATGCGATGGAGAACAGCCCCAGGCCGAACGCGAACATGCGCTTTCGCCCGAACCGGTCGCCCAGTGCCGCGGCGGTCATGAGCAGCACCGCGAAGCTCAGGTTGTACGCGTTGACGGTCCACTCGAGCTGCCCGACGGAGGCGTGCAGCTCGAGGCGCACGGTGTTGAGCGCCGTGGAGACGACGACGGTGTCGAGCGCCGCCATCATCGAGGCGATACCCGTGAGGACGACGACCCACGTTCGCTTCCTGGCGTATATGCCGGCGTGCTGTTCCATGAATCTCCTTCGCTGGGGTTTCCTGCTCTGGAGATCCGTGGGATCGCGGTAATCCATCGCGACCGTTCGATCAGCGCGGTGATGCGGCGCCGGGCAGGAACGGCCCGTGCTCGGTCCCGACGAACGCGGTGATCTCCGCGATGCGGCCATCTGTGTCGAGCGTGAGCAGCTGCAGGACCTGAAGACCATCGGGCCGCTCGGGCCACCCCTTGTAGGAGCTGGCGAGCGCTACCTGTCCGTTCGCGGCTGCGGGCTGGACCCGGCGAGCGCGGGTGGGTGCCAGCGGACCACGCGCGAGGAACACTCGTGCTTGCTCGATCCCGCGGTACCACGAGGGCCGCGGCGGCATCGCGAGGATCGCATCCTCGGCGAGCATCGAAACGATCGCCTCCACGTCCCCTCGCTCCCACGCATCGACGTAGGTCTCCACGATCGCACGCACGCGCGCGTCGCCAAGCGAGCGCAGCGTGGCCTGCTGGCTGTACGCCGGCAGGTACTCCTCGACGCTCTTGTGGGCGCGCTGCAGTGCGCTGTAGACGGCCGTCGCCGTGGTGTCGAGCGTCTCCGCGACCTCTGCCGCTGAGAAGCCGAGCACGTCGCGCAGGATCAACACCGCGCGCTGACGCGCGGGCAGGTGCTGCAGCGCGGCCACGAACGCCAGCTCGACGCTCTCGCGCTGCTCGTAGCGCGCCTCCGGCGCGGCCAGGCCGTCAGCGATCGCGGCGTCCGGGTAGGGCTCGATCCAGACCGACTCGACGAGCGGCGGGGCGGGATCGTCGTGTGCGTCGCTCTGCGGGCCATAGTCGATCGGCAGCACCCGCTTTGGACGGCGCTCGATCAGCCGCAGGCAGCTGTTCGTCGCGATCCGGTACAGCCACGAGCGCAGCGAGCTGCGGCCCTGGAACTGGGGCAGTGCCCGCCAGGCCCGCAGCAGCGCATCCTGAAGTGCGTCCTCCGCGTCGTGGACCGAACCGAGCATGCGGTAGCAGTGCGCGTGGAGCTCAGCCCGGTAGGGCTCGACCAGCTCTTGGAAGGAGTCGGGTTCGACGGCGCTGTTCGCGATGGAGCTCACCTCTATGTATTAGACCCGGTGCGCGGCTGAGATCCATCGCGTTGCGATTGATCTGGCGCTCGGCTCGAGAGCTACGCCCGCAGCGAAGCGTCGTCGAGCGCCACATGAAGGACACCGGCGATGCGGTCGATGTCGATGTCGTGGGCGAGCAGCGTGGCGCCCCGGCGCCATGCGACGGCGATGATCATGCAGTCGAGCAGCCCACGAGGAGTGACGCCGGCGTTGCGGCAGCGACGGTAGATCCTGACTGCCCCGTGGAAGTCGCTGACGGCGTCGAAGTTGAGCAGTGAGAAGCGCTCGAGCAGCCTGCGCAGATCGAGCTCTCGGCGATCGTCACGTGCTCCTGCGAGGACCTCCATGATGACCGGCTCGGTGACGGCGACGGGACCGTCGCCGTCGATCAGCTCCCGCAGGCGAAGATGAGGGGCGCTGCCGGTCGCGCGGTCGTACTCAATCCAGGCAGAGCTGTCGACGAGGATCACGAGAGGATCGGCGGCTGCACGTCCGCTGGGAGCTCGTCGATCGCGTGAGCTCCCTGCATGGCCAGCGCTTCCTCGCGTGTCATCGGCTGCCCCGCGAGGTGGCGCAGAGCCATATCGACGGCTGCGGTCTTCGTCCGAGCGCCGTAGCGATCCATGATCGCCTGGACGTAGCTGTCGTCGATCTCGATGTTCGTCCGCGTCGCAGTGATACACCAATCATACACGCGCCGTGTACGTTGCGTGTATCGATGATCCGTCGGGGCAGTGACTTGCAGGCATCCACTCATGGATTGCGAGGCTAGACGTCGCTTGGGATGGCTCTGCGCGACGACCCCTCAGACTGGTCCGCAAGAACAACATATCTAAACGTATATACTCATAGAGATCGAGTTGAACACGCTCATCCACGAGGCCCGTCAAGCCGCCGGCATCACCCAGCTGGAGCTCGCGAGCCGCGCCGGCACCGCACAGCCGGCGGTTGCGGCATATGAGTCCGGCGCACGCACGCCGAACCTCGCAACGCTTAGGCGGTTGCTGGGGGCCTGCGAGTACGACGTCGAGCTGCTCGCGCGTCCGCGCGTCCGTCGAGGGGCAGCCTCGTTGGCGGAGCTTGGTCAGACGATCACGGAGGATCTCGCGCGGGACCACGAGCAGGATGCGATTCGACTGCTGTTTGGGTTCGCGGACGACTTCAGGGGCTCATCGCGCGCGGGCCGGATCTCGCTCCTTCGGGACGAGCCGGTGGCGACGGGAGACGCGCGCTTCGACGCTGCGCTGGCTGGCGTGGCGGAGCTGTTCGCGGCGGAGAGCGTACTCGCGGCCCCCCCATGGGTGAACGGCGCTGGTCGCTTCGTCGAGCCGTGGTGGTTCGTGGCAAGCAGGCCGGAGTTCCATGCGTACACGCTCGCGCACACGCCGGCGGTGGTGGCACGCCATGGCGTGTTCATCGCACGGGAGGTCTTCGACCGTGCCTGAGCGGTATTTCACACGCGCGAAGATCCTCAGCGCGCTGGAGGCGCTCGGGAGCGAGCTCACGGACAAGGGTGTGCGCGGCCAGATCTTCATCGTGGGCGGCGCGGCGATGGCGCTCGCGTACTCGACGCGGCGAGTGACAAAGGACATCGACGCGGTCTTCGAGCCGAAGAGCGCCATCTATGCGGCCGCTGCCAAGGTGGCCGAGGACCTGGGCCTGCCGGAGGACTGGCTGAACGATGCGGTCAAGGGCTTCATGCCCGGGCCCGACGAGCATCCGCGCCCGGTCCCCAATGTGCGCGGGATCGAAGTGACGACGGCCTCGCCGAGGTATCTCCTTGCGATGAAGTTGATGGCGATGCGCTTCGGAGAGGACGACGAGGACATCGAGATCTTGCTCGGCGACTGCGCGATACGCACGGCGGAGGAGGC
>DATBZG010000064.1:0-9874 GCA_036513335.1 Solirubrobacteraceae bacterium
TTCAAGCTGCTGTGGATCGACGCACCCAAGTGGCTGTTCGCGACCGTGTACACGGCGCTCGGCCTCGTCACCTTCGCCGTCTTCGGTCAGCTGCCCGCCGCGATCGGATGGCTGGGCGCCGCCGGGCTCGCGCTCGGGGGGTTGCTGTACCTGATCGGCGCAGTCGTCTACGCCAGCGGCCGCCCGAACCCCTGGCCGAAGGTGTTCGGCTACCACGAGGTCTTCCACGCGCTCGTGCTCGCCGCCGCCGCGTTGCAGTACGCCGTGATTGCCTTCGCGGTCCTGCCGCGCGGTTGAGCTAAGCGAAGAGCACGCGGCTGGGGCACATGCGCGCCAACGCGCATTCCGTGCAGGCGGGCGAGCGCGCGTGGCAGGTGCGCCGGCCGTGGCGCAGCAGGTTGACGTGCAGCTCGAGCTCCTGACCGGGCGGCGTCAGCGCCAGCATCTGATCGTGCAACTCCTCGAACGGCGCGCCCGTGCGCAGCAGACCCAGGCGCATGCCCACACGTGAGACGTGCGTGTCCACGGGAACGTCACGCAGGCCGTATGCGAACAGCAGCACGCATGCGGCCGTCTTGCGCCCCACGCCCGGGAGCGCAACGAGGTAGTCGCGCGCGCGCTTGATCGGGACGTCCGCCAGCCAGTCCAGTGAGAGCTCTGGCGCCGCCCCGTTCCTCGCGTGGCCTGCGACGTTCGCCGCCCCGGGGGCGCTCGGTTCACCGTTCACCGCGCCCGGCCCGGGGTTGTCGGTGATCGCATTCAGGATCGCCTGGATGCGAACCGACTTGACCTTCGAGATGCCGCCCGGGCGGATCGCCTCCTCGACCTCGGCCACCGGCGCGTCTCGCACCGCCCGCCACTCGCCGTGCTCGCCGCCGAAGCGCTCGCGCAACCTCAGGTAGGCCACGTCGCGGTTGCGGTCGTTCGTCGACTGCGAGAGCACTGTCAGCACCAGCTCCGCCAGCGGGTCATGGTGCGGGCGCATCAAAGGAACGCCGTACACCTCGCGCAGACGTTCGCGGACTCGCACCACGCGGGCGCGCGTCGGCGCTTTCCAGGCTGGGGCCTTACGCGGCACCGCATCACCGTAACCGCCGGGGCTCTTTTGCAGCGTCTATATCCTCGCCCGGTGCCAGCGGGCGAGAGACCACCCCTGAGGAGAGGGCTCTCGCACGCTGCTGGAGCAACGGCGCTCACCGCAGTGCTGGGCGTCGCGTACCTGATCATCGCGCCCGCCAGCCCCGATCTCGCCGCTGCCAGCTACCGCAGCGACCTGTTCTCGCGAGTCGGCTTCACGCTGTGGGACAACTCCTGGTACGCGGGGCACCACCTGCTGGCCTACTCGTTGCTCGCTCCCGCGCTGGGAGCGCTGATCGGCCCGCAGCTGCTGGCAGCGATCTCAATGGTGATCGCCACCGCGCTGTTCGCTTTGCTGATCGACGGCCACTTCCCGCCGCGCGCCGTGCAGATCGCCGCAGTGTGGTTCGCGATCGGCGCGTCTGTGGCGCTGCTCTCCAGTCGCGTGCCGTTCAACCTCGGGCTCGCGATCGGGCTGGGCTCTGCGCTCGCCGCCGCGCGCGGACGGCTGTGGCTGGCAGCGCCCCTGGCGGTGCTGTGCGCACTGGCGAGCCCCGTCGCCGGCGCGTTCCTCGCGCTCGCCTTCCTCACGTTGGCGGTTGTCGGGCCCGCGCGCGCGTGGCCGCTCGGACTCACCGCCGCCTCGCTCGCGCCCGTCGGCCTGCTCGTGATCGCGTTCCCAGAAGGCGGCTCACAGCCATTCGTCGCCTCCGCCTTCTATCCGGCGCTCGTGGGCGTGCTGATCATCGCCGCGCTGATCCCGGCCGAGCAGCGGCTGCTGCGGATCGGCGCGCTGCTGTACGCGGCCGCGCTCACCGGCTCCTACCTCGTGCCCACAGCCGTCGGCGGCAACGCCGACCGGCTGGGAGCGCTTGTCGCCGGCCCGGTCGCCGCGTGCGTGCTCACCGGCGCCGCGCGCGCCGGCTTCCGCTTTCGAGCCCTGATCGTGCTCGCACCGTTCCTGCTCTACTGGCAGGCCAACGCGCCCGTCGCCGACTACAAATCGACGCTTCACAACAAGTCGGTGAACGCCTCCTTCTACGAGCCGCTGATCGGCGAGCTGCACGCGCTGCACGTCGGCTACGGCGCGGGACCGGCGCGCATCGAGGTGGTCGCCACCGCCGACCATTGGGAGGCGCGCTGGGTGGCGCCGCACGTGATGCTCGCACGCGGCTGGGAGCGTCAGCTGGACGTCTACCGCAACGGCATCTTCTACGAAGAATCCAAGCCGCTGACGGCAGCGCGCTACCGCGCATGGCTCGCGCAGAACGCGATCTCATACGTCGCGCTCCCGGACGCGCCACTCGATTACTCCGCACGCGCCGAGGCCCGCCTCCTGCGCAGCGGCCGAGCCACCTACCTGCACGAAATCTGGAAATCCAAGAACTGGCGCCTGTTCGCCGTCGTCAACCCCACGCCGCTCGCCAGCGCACCCGCTGTGCTCGAGCGCGTGAGCACCGACTCGCTGACGTTGTACGCACCACGCCCGGGCACCTACACCGTGCGCGTGCGCTTCACCCCTTACTGGGAGCTCAACGAAGGCGTTGGCTGCGTCGCGCGTGCGCCGGGGGAATGGACCGAGGTGCAGGCGCACCGCGCGGGCAGCTTCCACGTGGTGATCGGCTTCTCGCTCGCGCGTATTCTCAGCGACGCACCTCGCTGCCGCTGAGCATCGTCTAGGATTTCCAGGTTGATGGTCGCTCGCGCTCGTCTACTGCAGGCGCGCGTCCTGCCCCGCGGATGGCTGGACGTGTTGCGGCAGATCTCTCTCTTCGGCGCCGCCTATCTGGCGTACGGACTCGTGCGGGGGCTCGTCGTAGGAGACGCCAACGAGGCCTTCGCCAACGCGCGCGATCTGATCTCGCTGGAGCGCTCGCTGCACGTGTTCGTCGAGCCTTCAATCCAGGCGTGGGCCTCGAGCAGCCACTTCCTGATGGTCGCCGCCAGCTGGACGTATGTGAACGCACAGACCAGCGTGACGGTGGCGGCGCTCATCTACCTGTACCTGCGACACAACCGCAACTTCTACTTCGTGCGCAACATGTTCATGATCGCGATGGCGATCGCGCTCGTCGGCTACAGCGTGTTCCCCACCGCGCCACCGCGCTTCTTCCCCGAATGGGGATTCATCGACACCGTCTCGAACCTGACCGGCGTGCACGTGACGCACGCCAGCGCGGCGATGACCAACCTTGTCAACCCCTACGCCGCCGTCCCATCCATGCACGTGGCGTTCGCGCTGATGATCGGCTGGTCGCTGGCGCGTCTGGTGCGCTGGCGGATCGCGCGGGTGCTCTGGCTGATGTACCCCTTCGTGATCGCATTCGTGATCGTCGTCACCGCCAACCACTTCATCTTCGACGCGTTCCTCGGCGCGCTCACCGCCGGTGCCTCCGCGTACGGCGCGAGCTGGCTCGCACGCGCCCGCCCGCACGTCTGGCGCTTCTCTGGCGTCGCGCCCGCCAGGCTGACGGCGGGCGGCTAGAGCGTGGCCCCACCGAGACAGCGGAACCCCTCACCACGCACCCGCAGCGGCAGCCGTCGCGCGGGGCGCACCCGTCGTGCGCGTGCGCCCATCGGAGCCGGCGAACGGCGCACGCTCGTACGCAACAGGCTGATCGAGTCGCGCCTCACGCCCAACACGATCTCGCTCACCGGGTTCGTGCTGAACATCGTCGCCGCGGTGCTCGTGTGGGAGCGGCTGTTCTTCCTCGGCGGCATCGCCTTCATCGTCGGCTCTGTCATGGACACGCTCGACGGGCGCTACTCGCGCATGTCCGGCAAGGGCACCCCGTTCGGGGCCTTCCTGGACTCGACGCTCGACCGCATCGAGGAGGGCATCGTGCTGACCGCCGTCGCCGGCTACTTCGCGTTGCACGGCAATCGCGTCGCCGCCGCCGCGGTCGTGGTCGCGGTGCTCGCGTCGCTGATGGTCAGCTACACCCGCGCCCGCGCGGAGGCGCTCGGCGTCGAGTGCAAGGTGGGGATCGCCACGCGGCCCGTGCGCGTCGTGATCCTCGCGATCGGCCTGGTGTTCGCGCGGGGCGCTTCGCTCGGCAACTTCGAGCTGCTCGAGCCGGCCGTGTACGTGCTCGCAGCGCTCAGCGTAGTCACCGTCGTGCAGCGCATCTGGCACGTGCGCAATGAGCTGTCCGTGTGACCTCGAGCGTCCCGCGGAGTAGTCTCTTGCGACGCCGGGCGGGGACCCCCTCTCCAGCTGGGCGTCACACCTGAGAAGCAGGGAGCCCCGACAGGGCTGCCTCGACCGGGCGCTTGCGCCCTCGCAAAGGAAATCTCACCCGTGATCAAGGAGCACAGCAACGGCCGCGCCCACAGCAACGGCGCCGCCTCACAGAACGGCGCCAGCCGCTACCAGTCTGAGAAGGTACGAGTCGCGATCATCGGCGTCGGCAACTGCGCCTCCGCGTTCGTGCAGGGCATTCACTACTACCGCGACGCCGACCCCGACGCGCGCGTCCCCGGCCTGATGCACGTGGACCTCGGCGGCTACCACGTGCGCGACGTCGAGTTCACCGCCGCGTTCGACATCGACTCCACCAAGGTCGGCAAGGACCTCGGCCAGGCAATCTGGGCCGGACAGAACAACACGATCAAGTTCGCCAAGGGCAAGCATGCGGTGCCCAGCAAGCTCGGCGTGCCCGTGTACCGCGGTATGACCCACGACGGCCTCGGCAAATACCTCAAAGAGAAGATCAAAAAGGCCCCCGGCGAGACCGCCGACATCGTCAAAATCCTCAGGGACACGCATACCGACGTGGTCGTCTCATACCTTCCCGTCGGCTCTGAGGACGCGACCAAGTGGTACGTCGAGCAGGTGCTCGAGGCCGGCTGCGGCTTCGTCAATTGCATCCCCGTGTTCATCGCCCGCGAGGACTACTGGGACAAGCGCTTCAAAAAGGCCGGGCTGCCGATCGTCGGCGACGACATCAAGTCGCAGGTCGGCGCCACGATCGTGCACCGCACGCTCGCGCGACTGTTCGCCGAGCGCGGCGTTGAGATCGAGCGCACCTCGCAGCTGAACGTGGGCGGCAACATGGACTTCTACAACATGCTCGAGCGCGAGCGCCTGGAGTCCAAGAAGATCTCAAAGACCAACGCCGTCACCTCGATCATGGATCACCAGCTGCCGGCCAGCGACATCCACGTCGGCCCGTCGGACTACGTGCCGTGGCTGACCGATCGCAAGTGGGCGCACATCCGCGTCGAGGGCCAGGCCTTCGGCGACGTGCCGCTGAACCTGGAGCTGAAGCTCGAGGTGTGGGACTCGCCCAACTCGGCCGGGATTGTGATCGACGCGGTGCGCTGCTGCAAGCTCGCACTCAACCACGGCGTGGGCGGCCAGCTCGACGGGCCGTCTTCCTACCTGATGAAGTCGCCGCACACGCAGCGACCGGATGAGCAGGCGCGCAGGGACACCGATGCGTTCATCGCGCGGTATGCCGCACTCCCGAGCACGCGCAGCGGCGGCGCTAGGCGGACCGCCAAAGCGACTCCGGCCAAAGCGGCAGCGAAACCGGCGGCGAAAGCCACCCGTGCGGTGAGCGCGAGCAAACGCCGCACGGCGAAAGCGGCGGCGGCGAAATAGCCGCCGCCCGCACCCGCTAGCGCCGCTGCGGGTGCACGCGGGATAATCGTGGCGTCGATGGCCGTCTCGTTCTCCATAGCCCACGTGACCCCGTATCCGTGGGAGGCCGAGGACAACGAGGTCAACGCGCACGTCAAGCGCGTAACCGCGGCGCTATCCAAGCGCGGCCACCGCGTGCTGGTGCTCGCGCCGTCGCGCTCGCAGGAGCGTGTGCGCGCATCGCGCAAGGCGATCCGCGCGGCGCGCGGAGGACCGCAGGGCGCCGCTTCGCTGCTGGAGGGCACCGACCGCGGCACGCCGCGGGTGATCGCGGTGGGCGAGGTGCTCGACTTCCCCGGCCCCACGCGCCCGGCGCGCGCGGGAGCGCGGCGGCGGGCGGCGGCGCTGCCGATCGACGTGGCACGCACGGTGGAGGAACTTCTGAGCACCGTCCCGCTCGACTTCGTGCACGTGCACGAGCCATTCGCGCCGAGCACCTCCAACGCCGCCCTGCGCCACTCCTGCGCGCTGAACGTCGGCTCGTTTCACTCCTCCAGCGAGCGGCTGCTCTCGACGATCCTCGCGCGCCGCTTCGTCGAGAGCTTCTTCGGACGCCTGGACGCCCGCACCGCCAGCCTGCCGGCGACGGCGGAGCTGATGAGCAGCCACTTCCCCGGCGAGTACCAGCTCGTGCCCGACGACGATCACGCTGCCGAGGAGATGGAGCGCATCTACATGGAGCTCGCCGCGCGCCGGCATCCCACGGAGGGCGACCGCGCGCTGCGCCAGGTGCTCTCCACGCGACCGTTGATCGACGTCGACCTGCACATGCACACCGACCACTCCGGCGACTGCGCCACGCCCGTGGAGGTGCTCCTGGCGAGCGCACGCGAGCAGGGTCTGGGCGCGATCGCGGTGACCGACCACAACGAGATCTCTGGGGCACTGGAAGCCAAGGCGCAGGGTCCCACGGCCGGCGTGAAGGTGATCGTCGGCGAGGAGGTCAAGACAGCCTCCGAGGGCGAGGTGATCGGGCTGTTCATCAAAGAGAAGATCCCCCGCGGACTGACGCTCAAGGAGACGATCGCCGAGATCAAGCGCCAGGGGGGAATCGTGTACGTGCCCCATCCCTTCGACCGCATGCACTCGGTGCCCGACTACGAGAACCTGCTGAAGGTGCTCGACGAAGTGGACGCGATCGAGGTGTTCAACCCGCGCGTTGCGATCAGCGCGTTCAACGACGAGGCCGTCCGCTTCGCCGCCAAGTACCGCGTGATCGCAGGGGCCGGGTCCGACTCCCACGTCGCGCAGGGGCTCGGCTCGGTGCGCATCCGCATGCGTGACTTCGATGGGCCGCAGGAGTTCTTGCAGTCGCTGCGCGACGCCGAGATCCTCACGCGGCCCTCCTCGCTTCTCTACGTGCAGGCGCTGAAGTTCCTGCAGACCCGCGCCACACCGCGCTCAGCGCGCCGTGCCAGCAAGGCGCGGCGGCTGCGCAGACTGAATCGCAGCCATGGCGGTGGCGGGCGGCGATAAAGAGGGGCGGCGCAGGTGAGATCACGACGGGGCGATCGAGGGTCGAGCGGGGGGAGGACGCAGGGAGCGTGGCGTGCTTCGCACGCGAGCGACCGAGGACGCTGCCCCGCGATGTGCCATCGGCCGTCCCGCAAGTACTGATGCACCTTCAAGGACAAGACGACCCCTCGTCAAATCCCTCCGGACCGATGCCAGTTACAGATGACGAGATCCGCGAGAAGTACCTCGAGCGAGCGATCCGCGAGCTCAACACCCTGACGCGCGAGCTGCAGTCCTGCCCGCACTGCCCGCGGGGCAACCTGATGCCGGTGCTCGGCTCCGGGCATCCGCAGGCCGACATCATGCTGCTGAAGTACTCCGCGCGACCCTCGGAGGTCGAGGAGGGCGTCGCCTTCTATGGCCGCGCGGGCGGTGCGCTGATGAAGTCGCTGAAGCGCCTGTCGATCGATCCGCTGGCCGTGTACGGGACGCTGTGCGTGAAGTGTCCGCTGAGCGACGCCTCGCTCGCCGACTTCGCGTGCGTCTCACGCGTGGTCGAGGAGATCGCGATCGTGCAACCGAAGATCGTCGTCGTCATGGGGCCCGAGGCGCTGGCCGCACTCGGCGAGATGGAGATCCCGCTGGCGCGCCCGCTGCGCGAGGCGGTCGGCGAGATCCAGCAGCTGACGCCGATGATCGATGCGCTGTACGTGCCCAGCATCGACGAGTCGCTGGACGAGCAGGACGCCAAGCGGGACTTCTGGGCTGCCTTCCGCGTGCTCGGCGACTGGTACGCCGCGCAGCCGCCCTACTGATCAGACGACGAGCACGATCTTGCCGAGCTTGCCGCCGGCCGCGAAGCTGTCGTAGGCCGCGCCCGCCTGCGCCAGCGGGAACGTCTGCGCGATCGGCACGGTCAGGGCGGGTGGGCTGCCTTCAAACAGCGGCAGCACCTCGTGCTCAAGCCGGCGCGCCGCCAGTGCTTTCTCCTCCGCCGGGCGCGCCCGCAGCGTGGACCCGAAGATGCGCGCACGCTTGCCCATCAACGCCAGCAGGTTCAGCTCGGACTTGGCGCCGGCGGACACGCCGATCACGGTGATGCGCCCGCGGGTGGCCAGCGCCTGCAGGTTCTCGCCCATGTTGGGAGCGCCGACCAGCTCGAGGATCACGTCGAACGGCCCGTGCTCGGCGAAGCCCTCCGGCGCGATCACCTCGGCGCCGAGGGCGGCCACCTGCGCGCGCAGCTGCTCGTTGCGCACGCTCGCCGTGACCCGCGCGCCGATCGCCCTGGCGAGCTGGATCGCCGCGGTGCCCACGCCCCCCGCGCCACCGTGCACGAGCAGGCGCTCGCCGGGACGCAGCTGCGCCTGATCGCAGAGCGCGTCGTGCGCGGTGGTGAAGACCTCAGGCAGACCGCCGGCCTGGACCCAGTCGAGGCTCTGGGGCACGGGCATCAACAGGCGCTCGTTCACGGTGAGAAGCTCCGCCTGCGCGCCCCCGCCGACGATGCCCATCACCCGCTCGCCCACCGAGAAGCGTTCCGCCGCGTCGCCCAGCGCCGCGACCTCGCCGGCGAACTCCATGCCGGGGATGTCCTGAGGGAAGCCGGGGGGAGCCGGGTACAGGCCGCGCCGCTGCATCATGTCCGCACCGTTCAGCCCGGCCGCGTGAACTCGCACCAGCACCTCCCCCAAACCAGGGGCGGGGTCCGGGTGCTCCTCGATCACGATCTCCTTCTCGCGGATGGTCGCTGCGCGCACGCGACGATCCTATCCTCAGCCCGCCCGGTGCCCCGGCGCCTGCCGGGCTGGAGCGAGGACCGAGCTACTCCAGCAACACGGTGTCCTCGTCCGAGTACGCAGGCGCGCACGCACACAGCAAGCGCAGCGGCACCGATCCCACGTTGAAGATCTTGTGGCGCGCCGAGGGCGGGATCAGGGCACAGTCTCCTTCTTCGACGGTGCGCTCCTCGCCGTCGATGATCAGGCGACCGGTGCCCGCGCTCACGAGATAGAGCTCCTCGGTGACGCGGTGCAGATGTTCGGTCGTCGCGCCGCCCACCGGGATCGTCGCCTCCGCCAGGCTCTGGTTCTGTGCGGGCGCGGACACCCTGCCCGCCCACTCTCTGATCTGCGAGCCGTCCATCGTCGTGAACGGCTCTATCTGACCATACGAGGTGACGTGCATGCTCACGCGGGGACACTCGTCGCACCCGGCTGCGGCGAGGCGCAGAACGCGCACTTGCGCGCCTGGCGCGGGATCTCGCTCAGGCACTCAGTGCAGGGCGTCGTCTCAGACTCGGTGTCCTGGCCCGACTGGCGGCGCGCCACCAGCACGTTCACGGGCTTCACGACGAAGAAGAAAACCGCCGTGGCGATCGACACGAAAGCGATCAGCGAGTTGATGAACGCGCCGTAGCGAAACTGGCTGTGGTGGATCGTGAAGATCAGGCCCGAGAAGTCAGGTTTGCCGATGATCGCCGCCACGATCGGCGTCAACAGGTCGGTCACCAGCGCCGTTACCACCGCACCAAATGCAGCTCCGATGACGATCCCGACCGCGAGATCGATCACGTTCCCGCGAAGCAGAAATTCCTTGAACTCCTTGGCCATTCCGGTCCCCTTTCTCGAAGTCAGCTCAGCTCACGCCGAGCGCCGGGTCCAGTCAGCGGATCTTCGCAGCCGGCTCTGACGTGCT
>DATBZG010000065.1:0-3786 GCA_036513335.1 Solirubrobacteraceae bacterium
AACCTGCGCACCGCCCTGGGCTCCCTTCACGTGCTTCCAGCCCTGCTGCGTGAGGAAGCGATGATCGCCACTGGCGACCAGCTCGGTCCCGTCCTCCAGCGCGACGACGTAGCTGGGCTTGATGCTCGACCACTTGTCGAGTACCTGTGTCGCCACCAGCCTCCTGTACGCGCCTCGGATCTCGGTCCCGTAGATCGTCTCGCCCACCTCGAGCTCAGCGATCCGCTTCGTGCCACCGTCTGCCATCAGCACGAGCGTGTCCGCCCCCAGGCAGTAGGCACACGCATGACTGCAACCCCGGTAGGGGTTGATCGTCCAGCGAAACGGCATCTGCGAGCGCTCGGGGACACGGTTGAGCACCGACTTGGCGTGGACCTCGTAAAAGCGCATGTCGAGCGCCTCCGGAGCGTCGAAGCGCCGAATCGCGGCCGGATCGCGGTAGCCGGGGAGCTGGCGCTGCTCATCGCCGTCGATCGTGAGGTTGCTCCAGCGCACGAACGTATGTTCGCATAGATCGACACCGACTGGGGCACCGTCGCCCTTACGCAACGCCTACGGGGCGCCCGCCCTGCGACTTAGCCAGGCGGCGCACCATGGCCTCACATCCCAGCAATCGATCCAGGAGGTTCGATCTCATGACGATCTCGAAAATGCTCGGCGCGACGATGGTCGCGGGAGCGCTCGCTACCGGCGGCGCCGCAGCAGGAATAGCCAACGCCGCTTCATCGAGCACCGCAACGACGCCGTCGACAACAACGTCGGCCACGCCTGCGGCCTCGTCGAGCAGCTCAGCATCCACGACGCCGTCGAGGAGCGGCACGGCACCTGCCCAGAAGTCTGGGACGTCGAAATCGGGCTCCACGCCGTGCCCGAACATGGGCTCGAGCGGCTCGAGCTCCAGCGAAAGCTCGAAATCCGGAGCGAGCTACGTGCCAAGCCCCGCCGGTGCGAGCTATCAGTAGCTCTCCGTAGGCCTCGCGGCGTGCGGACAGCTCCGGCCGCGAGGCCGTTGGAGACATGAATTTCCACCCATGTCAACGTGTCCAGAGAGGGCACAGACGGTTATCGTGCGGATCGTCACAGCCGAGCGATGACACATGGATGGCGAGCACACACCGCATCCGCAACGCAGGACGACCAGCACCACCTGGCTCTGCCGCGAGGATTTCGATCGCGAGCGCATGCTCGACATGGACGATCGCGTGCGCTCGGTGCGGCGCAAGACGCTCGCAATCCTCGCCGTGGCGATCGGGGTTGGCGCACCATGGCTCGGCTGGTGGCCGCTGCTGTTCCTGATCCCCGCTGCCCTGTTCTTCGCCGCCGCGGACGCGCTCACACCGCGCATGAAGCGACCCGAGTACCTGATGTTCGCGGCTTGGATCGGCAGCGAGCTCACGATCGCAGGCGCGGTCTCGCTCGAGGGCCGCCCGGGCGACACCGCGCTCTCCTGGCTGGCGATCCCGGTGATCACGCTCAGCTCGCGCTTTCCCATGCGCGGGGTCGTGGCGGGGGTTGTGATCGCCGTGCTGGCCACGCTCGCCGTGGCGTTCGGCGTGGATGCCCATGCCGTCACCAGCGGCCCGCAGATCCTGATCGCGCCGATCGCCCTGATTCTGTCCGTTGCAGTGCTCTCCACAGCCTTGATGGAGTCAGACATCCAGCACCGCAGCGACGCCGTCATCGACCAGCTGACGGGGATGCTCAACCGCAAGGCACTGGCGGTGCGCGTCCAGGAGCTCGCCCAGCAGTCGAGCGTCACCGGCGAGCCCGTCGGTGTGATCGTCGCCGACCTCGACCGCTTCAAGCAGGTGAACGACACGCGCGGACACGCCGCCGGCGATGCGGTGCTCAAGGACGTCGCCTACGTCCTGCGCAAGCAGCTGCGAGCGTTCGACCTCGCCTACAGGCTCGGCGGCGAGGAGTTCCTGATCCTCGTGCCAGGCTCCGACCTGGAGCAGACGGCCGAGCTCGCCGAGCGCCTGCGCGAGCGGGTGGCCGACTCTCCGGTGGGCGAAGGCGCGCAGGTGACGATGAGCCTCGGCGTCGGCGCCTCCGAGCACGGGGAGCGCTTCAACTACGCCGCCGTCTTCTCCGTCGCCGACGCTGCCCTCTACAGCGCCAAGCACCACGGACGCAACCGGGTCTGCGTCGCCGCCAACGCGGGCTCAGAGCTCGATGACGCTACGGATGCCCTCCTGGGCCTGCATCAGCTCAAAGCCACGGTTCACGTCGTCCAGGGTCAACCGGTGTGAGATGAACGGATCGACGTCGATCTCGCCGTCGAGGTAGAGGCGCACGAGCGCCGGGACGTCCTCACGTCCCTTCAAACCGCCGAAGGATGAGCCGCAGACGCGGCGGCCGGTGATCAACAGGCGCGGCACGATCTCGAGTGTCTCACCCCGTCCCGCCACGCCGCAGACCGTGCAAAGGCCCCAGCCCATGCGCGCCGCTTCCACCGTCTGGCGCATCACTTCTACGTTCCCGGTCGCCTCGAACGTGTAGTCCGCGCCGAAGCCGCCCGTCATCTCGAGGATGCGCGCGACGCTGTCCTGCCCACCCAGCATCAAATCGGTGGCGCCCTGGGCTCGCGCGAGCTCCAGGCGCTCCGGGGAGAGGTCGACGCAGACGATCCGCTCGGCGCCCTGCAGACGACAGCCCGCAACCGCTCCGAGACCGACCATGCCGGCGCCGAACACCACGCACGTCGAGCCTGCGGTGACCGCCGCCGTCTTCATCGCCGCACCAAGGCCCGTGGAGAGGCCACACGCGAACAGGCACGCTCGGTCGAGCGGCGCCTCGGGGTCGATCCGCGCGAGCGCGATCTCCGGCATCACCGTGTATTCGGCGAAGGTCGAGGTTCCCATGAAGTGGCGAAGCGGCTCGCCACCGCGCGAAAGGCGCGTACTGCCGTCGGGCAGGTAGCCGAGGTTCTGCTGCTCGCGGATCGCCAGGCAGAGGTTCGTGGCGGGGTTCACGCAGTGCACGCATTCGCCGCACTGGGGCGAGAACAGCGTCACCACGTGGTCGCCCTCGCGCAGCAGCGAGACGCCCTCGCCGCAGCGTTCGACCACGCCTGCGCCCTCGTGCCCGAGGACCGTCGGCGCATAGCCCGAGGGATCGACGCCGGAGGCGGTGTACATGTCGGTGTGGCAGACGCCACAGGCATGCAGGCGCACGAGCACCTCGCCGCGCCCGGGATCGGCCAGCTCGACCTCCTGCACGACCAGCGGCTTGGCGAACTCCTCGAGTACGGCGGCGCGCATTCTCACGTGCGGTGTGTTCCTCCCCTGGGGTCGGCCCGATCCTATGCGCGGGCCGAACGTCTGTCCAGAGGCTTTCCTGGCCGATCATCGATGTGCTAGCGAGAGCCGAGCCAGAGCGGATGGACTTCGTCCCCGAGGCGAGTAGAACGACGCCGATCTCTTGGCTCTGCCACGACGACTTCGATCGCCAGCGCATGCTCGAAATGGAGGAGCGCATCCGCCCCGTGCGTCGCCGCGCGGCGATCATCATGGCGCTCGCGATCCTTGCCGCGAGCCCTTGGCTGGGCTGGTGGCCGCTCGGCTTCGTCGTCATGATCATGGGCGGGTTCGCCGCCGCCGACCTGATGATGCCGAAGCTGGCTCGACCTGAGCTGCTGATGTTCGGCGCGTGGGTTGGGTCCGTGCTCACGATCGCGATTGCCGTGGCTCTCAGCGGCCCGCATGGAACCGGCGCCCTACCACTGCTGGCGATTCCGGTGTTGACGCTCAGCAGTCGCTTCTCCACACGCGGCGTGATCGTCGG
>DATBZG010000066.1:0-6991 GCA_036513335.1 Solirubrobacteraceae bacterium
GTGATCCTGTGCGCCGGCGCGATCGGCTCGCCACAGCTCCTGATGCTCTCCGGGATCGGCGCCGGTGAGGAGCTGCGCGCGGCGGGCGTGCAGGCGCGCCACGAGCTCCCCGGCGTCGGGCGCAACCTCCAGGACCACCCGTTCGTGACCGTGCTTTGGGAAGTGTCAGACGAGGACACGCTGTACGGCGCCGACAAGCCCAAGCCACTTGCCGAGTGGCTGCTGCGCCACTCCGGCAAGCTCAGCTCGACCGTCGCGGAGGTCGTTGCGTTCACCCGCACCCGCGGCGGCCTGGCGGCGGCGGACATCCAGTTCCACATGGGCGCCGCCTACTACGAAGACCACGGCGCGGAGACGTTCGACGGGCACTGCACGGTGATCGCACCGGTGCTCGTCTCGCCGCAGGCCCGCGGGCAGGTGTGGCTGCGCTCGGCCGACCCCACCGCCAAGCCAAGGATCATCACGAACACGCTGTCCGAGCCCGACGACGTGCGCTCACTCGTGGCGGGCGTGCGCTTGGCTCGCGAGATCGCGGCGCAGACGCCGCTGAAGGACGTCGTTCTGCGCGAGCTGAAGCCCGGACCGACCGCCGTCGAGGACAGCGACCTGGAAGCGGATCTGCGCGGACGGCTGATGCTGATCTACCACCCGGTGGGCACCGCTCGCATGAGCGACACGCACCCGCAGGCGGTCGTCGACTCGAGCCTGCGCGTGCACGGCCTGCAGGGCCTGCGCGTGATCGACGCGTCCGTGATGCCGACGATCACCGGCGGCAACACGAACGCGCCCACGATCATGATCGCCGAGCGCGGCGCCGACCTGATCCGAGACGCGGCGTGAGCCTCTCGATCAACTACCACCGTGAGGGCGAAGGGCCGACGCTGGTGCTGCTGCACGGCATCGGACACCACTGGCAGGCGTGGGAGCCGGTGATCGAGCGCCTGAGCGGCGAGTTCGACGTGATCGCCTGCGACACCCCCGGCTTTGGGCGCTCCGCGGCGCTGGCGACATCGATCGAGCCGACGATCACCGCGTACGTGGACGCGTTCGAGTGGTTCTTTGCGGAGCTCGGTCTCGAGCGCCCGCACGTGGCGGGCAACTCGATGGGCGGCGCGATCGCGCTGGAGCTGGCTCGCGGGCGCTCGATTCGCTCGGTCAGCGCCTTCTCCCCCGCCGGCTTCTGGACGAGCGCCGAACGGCGCTTCTGCCAACTCTCCTTGACGGCGCTCGCGGGTACGCCCCCGCGGGCGCGCCCCGCCATGGAAGCCCTCGCACGCACCCGCCGAGGGCGAGTGGCGCTGTTCAGCCAGACGTTCGGCTTTCCCGCGCGGCTGCCCGCCGAGGAGGCGGTGGCGACGCTTAGGGACGCGTGGGCGTCGCCGGCGTTCGCGCGCACGCTGGAGGCGTTCAGCGAGTATCGCTTCGGCGCGCCCGAGCAGCTGCGCAGCACGCCGCTCACGATCGCCTGGGGCAACCGCGACCGCCTGCTCCCCTACCGGCTGCAGACGCCCAGGGCGCGGGCGCTGCTGCCGTGGGCAACGCACGTGACGCTCGGCGCCGGGCACGTGCCCTTCTATGACGATCCGGCGGCATGCGCCGAGGTCATCCGCACGCAGGCGCGCGCGGCGAGCGCCGACAGGCGCACGTCACAAAGTCGCGACAGCTGAGCAGGAGCGCCCGGCTAGGCTCCGGTGATGGACTGGCAGTGGCCCGTCGGCGCGGTGTGCGCTTTCCTGCTCGCGCTCGCAACGACGCCCGCGGGCGTCTCCGGCGCGGTTCTGCTGCTGCCTGTGCAGGTGAGCGTGCTGGGCGTCCCGAGCCCGGCGGTGACTCCAACCAACCTGCTGTTCAACGTGCTCTCCACGCCGGGAGCGCTGATGCGCTTCGGCCGCGAAGGACGTCTGGGCGGCCCGCTCACCAAGCTGCTCGTCGCGGGCACGATGCCGGGCGTGATCGCGGGGGCGATCATCCGCGTGCGGTGGCTGTCGAACTCACACGACTTCACCCTGCTGGCGGCGGGAGTGCTGCTGCCGCTGGGGCTGTGGCTGATGTTGGGAGGACAGAGCACCGCTCCGGAGCGCCCGGCACCCACTCGGCGCGTGCGTGCGCTCACGTGGCTGCTGGCGCTGGTGGTGGGCACCGTGGGCGGGATCTACGGGATCGGCGGCGGCTCGCTGCTCGCGCCGATCCTGATCGCGGTCGGCTTCTCGGTGTACGAGGTCGCCCCGGCGACGCTCGCGGCGACGCTGATCACATCTGTCCTCGGCATCGTCACCTACCAGATCCTGCAGCTGACGCAGGGCGGCGCGATCGCGCCGGAATGGATCCTGGGCGCATTCCTCGGCGCCGGCGGCTTCGCGGGCAGCTACTGCGGCGCGCGACTGCAATCGCTGCTGCCCGAACGCTCGCTGAGGCGCCTGCTGGGTCTGATCGCGTGCTTGGTCGCGGCGCGCTACTTCCAGACGGCCGCCACCGAACGCAGCGTTCCCCGCGCGGCTTCGCACAGCGCCCCCGCCTGAGCTCCCCCGCCGCGCGTGTAACGCGCGGCGCGCTGAACGGACTGACGTATGCAAACCAAGCCACGCGGAGCGCGGCATCGGCGCACGCGCCGTAGCCTGCTCGGCTGACGATGAACGGCATGAGCTGTGTTCCCCATCCTCCAACTTCTGACCCGCCATGCGTGTGGGACTGATCCCCGCGATCTCTGTGCCGCGGCGCCGGCATCGGGCGGCGCAGCCGCCCGACGAGGATGCAGAGCTGGTTGCGCGCCTGCGCGCGGGCGACGAGCAGGCGTTCGTCGCGCTGGTGACGCGCCACCACGCGGCGATGTTGCGCCTGGCCGGCTCGTTCGTGTCGAGCACAGCCGTGGCGGAGGAGGTCGTCCAGGACACGTGGGTGGGAGTGCTTCGCGGGATCGACGGCTTCGCGGAACGCTCCAGCTTCAGGACGTGGCTGCTGCGCATCCTCGTGAACCGCGCCAGGAGCACCGGCGTGCGTGAGCGTCGCAGCGTCGCCGTGGGAGACGCCGGCCCGGTCGTCGACGGCTCGCGCTTCGACGCCTCCGGCGCGTGGATGTCACCTCCACAGCACTGGATCGAGGACAGTGACGACCGCATGCACGCGCAGGCGCTGGCAGGTCACATCAAGAAGACGCTCGGTGAGCTCCCGGAGCGCCAGCGCGAGGTGGTCGTGCTGCGCGACGTGGACGGGCTGAGCAGCGACGAGGTCTGCCAGGTGCTCGAGATCAGCGACGCCAACCAGCGGGTGCTGCTCCATCGGGGACGCAGCCACCTGCGCCAGGCCCTGGAAGCGGAGATGGGAAGAGCATGAGCATCCTCTCGCGCAAAGAAGATCTCGTCTGCCAGCAGGTGGTCGAGCTCGTCACCGACTACCTCGAGGGCGCTCTGTCGCGCTCGCAGCGCCGGCGCCTGGAGGCCCATCTGGCGGCCTGCGAGCACTGCACGGAGTACCTCGCGCAGATGCGCGCCACGATCGAGCTGACGGGCCGCCTGCGGGCGGAGGATCTCTCGCCTGAGATGCGCGAGGAGTTCTCCGCCATCTACCGGCGCTGGCGCTCAGAAGACGACTGAGCAGCGCCGCTTGCAACCTGCGCCGGGCGCCTGATGCTGCGCTAGCGTCTCGGCCTCTGTGGCGAGCACCGGACCGCTAGCGGGAGTCACGCGCCGACCAGGATCCAATCGGCCGGCACGATGGGCGGCGATCGGCGCGCTGGTGCTCGCGCTGGCAGTAGTAGCGATCGCGCGACGCGTCTCGACAGAGACCACGCCCCCGCTCGTGTTCCACCGTGCCCTGGCCGCATATGTTCGCGTCCCCGGCCGCGCGCCGACACTGGCCTGGCCGCGCGAAGGCCAGGCGGCGGCGGAGGTGGAAGGAGTCGGCGGCCTTGGCGGCTCGGGAGGCTCGACACCTGTGCCGATCGCGAGCGTGGCAAAGGTGATGACCGCATATCTCACACTGCTCGAGCACCCGCTGGCGGCCGGTGAACAGGGGTTCGTGATGACGATCTCCTCGGCGCAGGTCGAGGAACAAGGCGACCGGGCAGCGCTCGGCGAGTCGACTGTCCCGGTGACGGTCGGCGAGCGGCTGACCGAGCGCCAGGCGCTGCAGGCGCTGCTGCTGCCGTCCGCCAACAACATCGCCGCGGCGCTCGCGGACTACGACGCCGGCGGACTGCGGGCGTTCTTGGCGCGAATGAACTCCGCCGCGCTCGAGCTGGGCATGACCGCAACCACCTACACGGACCCAAGTGGCTTCGCTCAGAGCACCGTCTCGACGGCCGCCGACCAGCTGAAGCTCGCGCGTGCGGCGATGCAACTGCCCGCGTTCGCGACGATCGTCGCCGAGCCCTCGGTCGTGCTGCCGGTCGCCGGAAGGGTCAGCAACCTGGACGCGCTGATCGGCGCGGAAGGCTACGTGGGCATCAAGACCGGATCGGACAGCGCCGCGGGCGGCTGCCTGATGTTCGCCAAGCGCGTCACGATCGACGGCAGGCGGCTGACGGTGCTGGGGGTGGTGCTCGACCAGCGTGAAGGCGCGCTGGTGCAAGCGGCGCTGGTGAGCGCTCAGCGCCTCGGCAACTCCGTCGCCGCCGCGCTGCACGTGGCGACCGTGCTCCCGGCCGGCACGACTGTGCTCAGCGCCGCCAACGCGAGCGGCGCCACTGCCCAGGCCGTGACGGCAGCGCCCCTGCGAGAGGTCGGCTGGGGCGGCGTCGAGCTCCGGATGGTCGTGATCGGGCGTGGCCCTGTCACGCGCCTAGGAGCCGGCCAAGACGTGGCGAGGGTGGCGGTCCTCACTGGCACGAGCGCGGTGAGCACCGCGGCGGTTGCAACAGGGGCCCTCGGGGGCCCGTCGCTCGGATGGCGGTTGCGACACCTGCTCTGACGTCAGGCGATCCGGACGGAGCTAGACGTCCAGCTCGGCGTCGGTGTCCGGCGAGTCCTTCTCGCGTTCTGCCGCACGCAGGCGCGACTCCGCCCCACGAGACCTGCGCTCCAGTTCGTTGAGCCGCACCTCGCTGGTGAGACGCGGACCGTAGGCCTTCGCCTTGTACAGGTCATAGCGCTCGCGGTGGTAGCGAGCTTCTGCCTGCATCTCCTCGATCTGGCGCAGGCCGATCATGCGCGGGCCCGTCGGAATGTCGTGTCGATCCGCACATTCCTAGACTAGCATTTCTAGAGTTCTTGTTCATGTGATTCGGGACAACTGACCAAGCCGGCGGTCGATCGCATTCCCGGTCATCACGGGAAGCCGCTCGAACATCCGTCCAAAAAACTGGCAATTGGCGACTTCTCCTTGAATCCAGCCTCGGCGATCCGCACACTCCGCCCCCGGTCAACATTCTGAAGGGGCAAACCCGTCGCGAGGCGGGCTCGCAAAGTCAGGGGTCTCACCGAGACAGCCCGATTGCCAGCTAAGCAAGGAGGCTCGCCGTGATACCCCAGTCGAACACGACTCACCGCCCCAACATCCGCACCCAGAACGACGGCTTTTCGCTGCCAGAGCTCCTGGTAGTGATGCTGATCATCGGCGTGCTCGCCGCGATCGCGATTCCCGCGTTCCTCAGCACCACGACGAAAGCAAACGATGCCCAGGCCAAGGAACTCGTGCGCAACGCGCAGACGACCGCCGAGACGTTCGCACTCGAACACGGCGGCAGCTACGCGAATCTCAGCCCGAAAGAACTGGCGGCGGTGGAGCCGACGATCGTGATAGCCGCGGGCAAACATCAGGCGTGGCTGAGCGAAGCCACCGGGCACACGAGCGAATACTCGCTCACCGCGACCGCGACCGACGAAGACGAATACACGATCACGCGCGCCGCGAACGGGAGCGTCAGCCGCACCTGCCACAGCCCGAAACTGAAAACCGGCTGCTCGGGAGCTGAAAACTCCAGCTGGTAACGACTTGGGGGAGACAAGCGCGGCCCTCTGGGGTGGGGCCGTGAGGGGGAGCGCACCAGCCTCCGCGGATCTCAGGGGTCTCGCGGAGGCTGGGTGCGCTGGCGTAGGCGCGCTCCCCGCTCGCCGGCTCGCTAGGTTGGGTCAGCCCTGGCTCCGCTCAGGGCACCACTGACCGTCGAGGGGAGCGAGATCGTCGTGCCACGCGCTTTGAACTGGTGGGGATGGGGCTTCGAGGACGCTCGGCCAAACGCCCGAGACCTGGCGGCAACGGTGATCGACACGCTCGGCTTCGGCTCCTCGGAGATCGAGCACCCGGTGGCGCTCGACTCGATCGAGCTTCGCCCGCCGCGACTGGATTGCCCATTCGAGACGGGAAAGCTGGAGCGGATGCGCCACGCCTACGGTCGCTCCTACCTCGACACCGTGCGCGCCTTCCGCGGCAACTTCGAGAACGTCCCGGACACCGTCGCACATCCGACATCGGAGAGCGACATCGAACGGGCGCTCGAATGGGCAGCGTCCGCAAACGCAGCGGTGATTCCCTACGGCGGCGGCACGAGCGTCTGTGGTGGGGTCGAGCCGGCGGTGCCCGCAAGCTTCGACGGCGTCCTGTCGCTCGACCTCTCGCAGATGAATCGCGTGCTCAAGGTCGATGACGTATCACGCGCGGCCCTCATCCAGGCCGGTGCCTCGGGACCGGTGCTGGAGGCGCAGCTCGCCGAGCACGGCATGACAATGCGGTTCTTTCCGCAGTCGTTCGAGCTGGCGACGCTCGGCGGCATGATCGCGACGCGGGCGGGCGGGCACTTCGCGACGCTGTGGACGCACATCGACGATCTGGTCGAGTCCGTGCGTGCGATCACCCCCAGCGGGGCCTGGGAGTCACGCAGGCTTCCGGGAAGCGGAGCGGGCCCCTCACCGGACCGCATCCTGCTCGGCTCTGAGGGCATCCTCGGCATGATCACCCAAGCCTGGATGCGCGTGCAACCGCGACCGGCGCACCGCGCCTCGCGTGCCGTGCGCTTCGACGCGTTCGTGCGCGGAGCGGGCGCGGTCAGGGAGCTCTC
>DATBZG010000067.1:0-40962 GCA_036513335.1 Solirubrobacteraceae bacterium
CGCCTTCTGCCGTGGACTGGGGGAGCCGCAGATCGACGGGTTGCACGAGCCGCGCGCGCTTGCGTTCGAGTGCAACGGCGAGGCCGTCCTCGCGCCGCTCGAGGGTGATGTGATGCGTTGGTCCGACGGCTACGTCGAGCATCGCGGCAGATCGTTGGAGGTCGAGTCCGAGCTCGGCACGAGCCGGCAGGCGCAACTCGTGATGGGAGCACTGCCGGAGCGGGTCCAGTTCCCGGGTGCGCACGCGGAGCTGATGTTCGCGGCGCCGGAAAGCCTGCCGTTCGGCATCGACCTGTCGCTGAACGCTCGCTTTCTGCCGAATGAGCTCGCGCTCAGGATCGCGCGCAGACGGATCCAGGACGCCGACCAGATCGTGCGCGCGGAGTCCAGCGGCGAGCAGGGGGTCTCCGATCTCGGCTTCGAGCGCACGCAGGAGGCACGGGACCTGCTGGGCTACCTGCAGGCGTCCAGCAGGCCCCCACTGCTGCGCGCGACGCTCGCGATCGCGGTGTCCGGCGAAGATGAGCAGGAGCTCGAGGAGCGCGTCGAGATGTGCCGGCGGGCGTACGGGGAGATTCGCCTGCACCGTCCGCTCGGGGATCAGCTGCAGCTCTTTCTCCAGCATCTGCCAGGCCAGCGCACGCGGCTGGCGGGCTATGACGACACGCTCACCGCCGAGCAGGTCGCGGCGATGATGCCCACCGCGACGCACGTCGCCGGTTCCAGCCGCGGCTTCTACCTGGGCCACACGCTGTCGGCCTCACGCCGGCCGATCACCTTCAATCTGCGCGAGGGCTCCGACAGCGACCGCAACGCGACGATCCTGAGCGTGGGTGCGCTCGGATCGGGCAAGACGACCCTCGCACAGAAGCTCCAGTACGAGGGCTTTCTGCAGGGCGCGCGGGTGATCGACTGCGACCCGAAGGGAGATCATCGTTTCCATCTTCTGCCGGAGGTGTCACCACACGTCGAGTGCGTGACGCTGCGTCCGGACCCCTCGCTGCGAGGCATGCTCGACCCATTGAGGGTGGCGCCGCCTCACCTGCGCCAGGACGCCGCCGTGTCCTTCCTGCGAGACCTCCTGCCGTCCAGAGCGCAGCCGGCGTGGGAGACGGCCGTCGTCACGGCTGTTGACCGCGTGCTCACGCGCTCTCGCGAGCCGACATGCCGAGAGGTGGTGAGGGCGCTCGAAGATGGCGATGAGACCGACGCGCAGGTGGGAAGGGCGCTTGACGTATACGCCCGATCGGGGCTGACCCAGCTCGGGTTCGCCGACCCGGCGGTGAAGCTTCCACCGGTCGGCGATCGACAGGTGACCTACCTGCCGATTCGCGACCTGCCGGCGCCACCGGCAGGGATGGCGCGCTCGGATTACTCCCAGTCCGAGCGCGTCGGCGAGCAGATCGTGCGACTCATCGCGATGTTCGCCATGCAGCTCATGGGGGCCGAGCGCGATCGCCTGAAGCTGTTCTCCTTCGACGAGGGATGGCGCCTGCTCGGCGACCCCGTCGGCCGTTCCCTGTTGAGCTCGCTGCAGCGCATGGGACGCTCGGAGCTCGCCGTGCCGATCGTCAGCACGCAGTTGGTCACCGATGCGCTCGTGGGCGAGCGTGAGTCGTTGGAGAACCTGATCGGGGCGACGTTCGTGTTCGGGATGCGCTCTCCCGCCGAGGCCGAACGCGCGCTGGCGCTCCTGGGGCTCGATCCGGAGGACCGCAGGATGCGCCAGAGCCTGCTCGAGCTGGAAGCAGGCCGCTGTCTGTTCCGTGACCACAGCGGCCGCGTGGAGGCGATTCAGATCGACGTCGTGCTGCCCTCGCTGCTGCGCGCGCTCTCTACCACGCCCGCGCGCTGAGTGAGCGCGCGGCGAGTCCCACTGCGGACGCTCGTTGCGATCCTCGCCGGCGTTGCTTGCTGCCTGGGGGCTCTGGCCCCGTCCGCGGCCGCCCGCGCCAGCGACGGCGACGTCGATGGTGCCGTGCCTGCTCAGGGTCGCGCCGGGCAAGCTCAGGGCACGGGCACCGGAGTAGCTGAGGCGCCCAGTGGCGCTCCGCTGAGCACCGGCGGACTGGACGGCGCAAGCACTGCGGGTGGTGAAGAAGCGGCAGGCGGTACGCCTCAGAGCGAAGTGGACCCGCTCGTCAGCAACGGGCTGGGCAGCCCGTCGTGTCGTGGCGCGCTCGCGAGCGAACTCTCCGTCGCCGACAGGCGCGACTGCGAAACCTCCGGGTTCGCAGCGGCGCCCGCGCCCACCGCGGACTACGGCATCGACGTGCACATCGACAACAGCGTGCTCAACCCGGGCTCGTGGGGCGCCACCATCGTGCAGAACCTGTTCGTCACGCCGCTGTGGATGGGGCTCGTGTGGGCGGTGCACGCGCTCGTGGTGATGCTCGAGTGGTCGTTCACGATCGACCTGCTCGACAGTGCCGCGGCGGCCGGCGTGGGCAGCGGCCTGCGCCAGATGCAGGCGACGTTCACCGACCCGTGGCTGGCGCTGGCCTTGGCGGTGGCCTCAGTGCTCGCGCTCTACCACGGCCTCGTGCGCCGCCGGGTCGCCGACACGCTCGGCGAGGTTCTGCTGATGGTGGCGATGATGGTCGGCGGTGTCTGGATCACCGCGGACCCCACAGGCACCGTCGGCGCGTTGGGCGACTGGGCGAACCAGGCGAGTCTCGGGACGCTCGCCGTGGCGGCACGAGGCAACCCTTCGAGCCCGGGCCGCGCGCTCGACACGAGCCTCGAGAAGATCTTCGCGACGGCAATCGAAGTGCCCTGGTGCTACCTGGAGTTCGGAGACGTAGGCTGGTGCCGGGAGCCCTCCCGCATGGACCCGCGGCTGCGCGCGGCGGCGGTGAAGATCGCAGCCCAACAGGTCGTGCAGCTCAGCTGCGAGCCAAGCTCCACGGTGCTGGCCCCGTGTGCCCCCGCCAGCAGCGCTGAGACGGCGGCCGTCGCGCACAGCTCCGAGCTGCTTCGCGCCGCCAGGAGCAATGGTGGCCTGTTCCTCGCCCTTCCGGCAAACGGACCCGCGCGCAACTCGATCAACGACGAAGGCTCGCTGCTGCGTGTGCTGTGTCAGAGCGATGAAGCGACGAGCTGCCGTGGTCCCACCGCCGCGCAGGCAGCGTTTCGCACGTCGAGCGGAACTCTCTGGCGAATCGGCGGAGTCCTGCTCATCGCCGCAGGGCTACTCGGGATGCTGCTGCTCCTGGGGTTCGTCGCGATTCGGCTGCTCACGGCCGCTGTCTTCAGCCTGCTCTATCTGCTGCTGGCGCCCGCGATGGTGCTCGCCCCCGCCTTCGGCGATGGAGGTCGCTCGGTGTTTCGCAGATGGGCGGCGCGGCTCCTGGCGGCGGTCGTCTCAAAGCTCGTGTTCTCGTTCCTCTTGGGCGTGGTGTTCGCGGTCATATGGGTGCTCGCCGAACTGCAGGCGCTCGGCTGGTGGACGCAGTGGCTGCTGATGTCCTCGTTCTGGTGGGGTGCGTTTGCGCATCGTCACCAGGCGGTCGGACTCGCCGGGGGCGCTGTCGAGCACCACCGGCCGGTGAGCGGGCGTCTCGGTGGCCAGGCGCTTGCGCGACGGATCGGAGGGGCGATCGAGAGCAATCAGGTCCTTGCGGCTGCGCGCCGGGTGAAAGCGCGAAAGCGTGAGCCTGGACCGGACGTGCAGCGTCGCAGTCAGATCGTGCAGGCCGGACGGCGTCTGGCACAGGCCGGCGGCGATCAGCAGGTTCGCCGCGCGCTTGACGAGGACTACCGCGCCGCCGGCGAGCGCGCTCAGCAAGCCCCGTCGATCAACCGCGGGTTGTCGGCGAAGCGCACGCAGCTCGAGCGGCTCGGACGCGAGCGCGACGCCGCTCTCGCCGTCGGCGACCGGAGAAGGGCCGCCAAGCTGAGCAGTCGCGAGAGTCGCGTGAGAGGCGAGGTCGAGAACGAGCAGGCGTCTCTCAACCGCTCGCGGCAGCTCGCGGGCGAGGGCGAGCGTCTGGGGCGCCGCAAGGGCGGCGTGACGTACGCGCGCGAGCGCATGGACGAGCAGCGGCGCTTCCTCGACGCCCAGGCCGCTTTGCCCAAGGCCGCGCGCGCTCGGGGGGCCGAGCAGCGCCGAGACTACACCGCGCTCGCAGCGTTGGCCGGCTACCGGCATGGCGAATACGAGCGTCTGGACCCTCCGGGGCAGCGCGCGGCACGGCTCGAGATCGATCGCGAGCTGGCGCTACGCAAGGAGCTCAGCGAGACCGCAAGGGACTTTGCGCGAGACAGTGCGCCGAGCCTGGGCAGGCGCGATCGCCGTCGCGTGGACAGAGGTTTCGACGGCGCGCTGGCAGAGCGGATGCGCGACGGGGGCCACCAGATGCCCGCCTCACGCGAGAAGCGCTCCCCGCTGGAGCAGTGGCGGCGCGATGGCGCCAGACGCCAGGCCGCAGCTGAACGCACAACTGCGACCGAGCGCTCCAGCGTGATGGACGACGCACGCGAGGTGGCCGCCCGACGCAAACGCCAGCTCGGCAGGGATCGGCCTTGACGGCGTCCTCTGCCGGCCAAAGAGCGCTCAGGAATGGCGTCGCGGTCCGCGTGATCGTCAGCGCCGGGATCGGCTGCACGATCGTGGCGTTCGCGCTCGTGGCAATGCTGGGAGCACTCGGGGGCGCATCGCTCGGTGCGGGTGGCGTCGTGGCTTCCGAGGGAGCCGGCGGTGAGGGTGCCTCGGCGCTGGCCGTGAGGGAAATCCCGCCTCTCTATCTGCGCCTCTACGAGCAGGCCGCAGTGCGTTACGGCCTCGACTGGACAGTGCTCGCGGGCATCGGCAAGGTGGAGTGCGACAACGGACGCGACCCCGACCCGGCGTGTACGCAGGAAGGCGTTGTCAACTCGGCAGGCGCAGGCGGCCCCATGCAGTTCATCGCCTCAACATGGGCGCGGTATGGCGTCGACGGCGACGGCGACGGCCGCGCTGACCGGTGGGATCCGGCGGACGCGATCTACGGGGCTGCCAACTATCTGCGCGCTTCCGGCGCACCCGGCGACTATCGCCAGGCGATCCTCGCCTACAACCACGCAGGGTGGTATGCGGCCGAGGTGCAGGAATGGGCTGCGCGCTACAGCAGCCCGGCGGGCAAGGGCGAGACGAGCGAACAGCAGGCTGCCGGCACCGAAGGTGAAGAAGCACCGATTGGCGCAGACCGCAGCCTGGCGAGTGAGACCGCCACACCGGTGCGCTTCATCCGCGGCGAAAGCGCCGAGCTGGCTCCCGGTGACGGACACGTAGCGCTGATCCCGACCGGCGTGCCCGCCGCGGTCCAGGCGATGCTCGTGGCAGGCAACGAGCTCCAGGACCTCCCGTACGGCCCCGGTGGGCATCCCGACCCGCTGGGAGCCTCTGAAGAGGACTGCTCCAGCAGCGTGAATTACGTGCTCTACAGGGCCGGGATCAGGCCACTGTCGGAAATCGTCGCAGACAACCCGCTCGCCCAGGACTACGTCGACTGGGGTCAGCCTGGACCGGGGCGGTGGGTGACGATCTACGCGAGCGCCGCCCCGACCCCGCACGTTTTCATCGTCATCGCAGGCCTGCGGCTCGACACGAGTCACAACGGCACCGACGTAGGCCCCAACCGCTACGAAAACGGTCCACGCTGGCGAGTCCTCGATCAGATCCCCACGTGGGCCGATTGGTCGGTACACCACCCGCCGGGCATGTAAGGTCCCCGTCATGGCAGACCGAAAGGTCGACTACCTGCTGATCGGCGGCGGTCTCGCGAGCGCCAACTGCGCGCGCTGGCTGCGCCAGGAAGGCGCGGAGGGAGAGGTGCTGCTCATCGGGCGCGAGCCCGACCCGCCCTACAACCGGCCCGAGTGCTCCAAGGGCTACCTGCGCGGCGAAGAGACGCGCGAGGAGCCGCTGTTTCGCCCCAACGAGTGGTGGGGCGAGCAGAACATCGAGCTGATGACGCGCACCAGCGTCACCGGTCTGGACGTCGAGGCGCGCACGGCCAAGCTCTCCTCCAAGGAGGAGATCGCCTTCGAGCAGGCGCTAATCGCCACCGGCGCGAACGTGCGGCGGCTGAACGTCGACGGCTGCGACCTCGAGCAGATCCACTATCTGCGCACGCTCGGCAACTCCGACGCGATCCGCGAGGGCGTCGCCGACGCGGAGGAGGTGGTTCTGATCGGCGGCTCCTACATCGGCTGCGAGGTCGCCGCGTCGCTGACCAAGCTCGGCAAGCACTGCACGATCGTCATGCAGGAGCAACTCACCCTCGAACGCGGCTTTGGCAAGAACGCCGGGCGCTTCTTCCAGGAGCTCTTGGAAGAGCACGGCGTCACGATCCACGGGGAGGACGAGCTCGAGCGCTTCTCCGGCGACGGGCACGTGGGCAAGGTCATCACCCGCGCGGGGCTGGAGCTCTCAACCGACGCTGTCGTGATCGGCGCCGGCGTCTCGCCCGACGTCGCGCTCGCCCAGCGTGCCGGCCTTCAGATCGGCGAGCGCGGTGGCGTGCGCTGCTCCTCGCGCCTTCAGAGCTCCACGCCCGGGGTGTTCGCCGCGGGGGACATCTGCGAGTACGACTCCGTCGTCCATGGCGGCGCCCCCATGCGTATCGAGCACTGGGACGTGGCTTTCAACCAGGGCAAGACCGCCGCCCTGAACATGCTCGGACGCGACGTGCCACACGACGTTGTCCCTTACTTCTATTCCGTTTTCGCCGATTGGGGCGAACTCGAGTATGTGGGTCCCGCATACAAGTGGGACGAGGAGATCGCTCGCGGCTCCATGAAGGAGCGCTCGTTCACCATCTGGTACCTGCAGGAGGGCGTCCTGAAGGCAGCGCTCACCTTTGGGCGCTCTGAGGACCTCGACCACGCCAGGCGGCTGATCACCGGTGCAACGATGCTGGGGGAGGCCGATCGCGCCGCGCTTGGTGACGCCGACTCGGACCTCTCCGCAGTCGGCGTTTAGGCGCACGCACGCCGCCGACCGTCACTTATTTGGATTTATATGTTGGCGGCGAGCGTTCCCCAGTTCACGCGCGAAGCGCAGCAACTGCTGCGCGCGCCCGGGATGTTCGACTGGTCTACCGTCACCCTGCTCGCGCTCGTCGTCTACGTCTACGCCGTCGAGGTGCAGCAGGCCAACTGGAGTGTCGTGCTCGCCGGCCTCGCCTTCTGGCTCATGGACTGGTTCAACGAGATCATCAACGCGCTCGTATTGCACTTCAACGGGCACGCCGCGCTGTGGACCGTCACCGGCCACAGCAGCTTCGTGATCCTGATCGGCCTCACCGTTGAGATCACGCTCTTCTTCGCGATCAACGGCGTCATCTTCGCCAAGCTCCTGCCCGCCGATCGCTCCGCACGAATCCTCGGGCTGCCAAACCGCTGGGCGATGGCCGTGGCGCTGTCGCTCGTGTCCGTCGGCGTCGAGCTGCTGCTGCATGCCGACCGTGTCTTTCACTGGTACTACTGGTGGTGGAACGTCGCCAGCTTCCCCGTGATCGTCGTCTTCGGCTACCTCACGTTCTACGTCGTCTCGTTCACCGTCTTTGACATGCCCAGGCGCGCGCGTCAGATCCAGGCTGTCGGCGGGCTGGCCGCACTCGACCTGATCGCGGGGCTCGTGTTCGGGCCGTTGCTCGGCTGGATCTGAGTCGGCTAGCGCTTCTCGCCCGCCCGCGCGAAGCCCGCAGCGGCGCGCGTCAGCTCGTGCGAGCTGATCACGCGGTCGATCAGGCCGTACTCCAGAGCCTGCTCCGCGGTGAAGTAGCGGTCTCGGTCCATGTCGTCGTGGACGCTTTCCAGCGACTGGCCCGTGTGACGGGCGTAGATCTCATCCACGTGGCGGCGCAGCTCCAGCGTCTCGCGCGCGTGGATCTCGATATCCGCCGCCTGCCCTTCGAAGCCGCCGGAGGGCTGGTGGATGAGGATGCGCGAGTTCGGCAGCGCCATGCGCTTCCCCGGCGCGCCGCCCGCCAACAGCAGTGACCCCATGCTCATCGCCACGCCGAAGCAGATCGTCTGCACGTCCGGCTTGATGAACTGCATCGTGTCGTAGATCGCCAGGCCCGCATACACGCCGCCGCCCGGGGAGTTGATGTAAAGCGAGATGTCCTTCTCCGGGTCCTCGCTCTCCAGATGCAGCAGCTGTGCGACCACCAGGTTGGCGATCTGGTCATCCACGGGACTGCCGAGGAATACGATGCGCTCGTTCAGCAGGCGTGAGTAGATGTCGAACGAGCGCTCGCCGCGCGCGCTCTGCTCGACGACCATCGGAATCAGTGGCATTCGGCTATCCTTTCGACAACTGATTGGTTGTCAGCACACAATAGCAACCAGAAGGTTGTCAACGGAGGTCACACCATGGCGGTAAGTCGGGAGATCGAGGTGGACGCGTCCCCTGAGGATGTCTGGGAGGCGCTCGTCACTGAGGAGGGACGCGAACGCTGGCTGCAGGAGCCCGAGCGTGACATCCACATAGAGGTGCTCGACGCGCCCAACCGGCTCGTTTGGTGGTGGGTGGGGGAGGAGCAGCCCGCGACGCGGGTGGAGTTCCTCGTCGTCGCCGCGCCCGGAGGCGAGCGGCCCACGCGCGTCGTTGTCACCGAGAGCGCCCCGTCCTTCCCACTGGCGCAGCTGCGGGCGAGCTTCGTGGCGGTGCTCGTTTGAGCGACAGCGTCGGCCACGTCTTCTCGGCACTCGCCGACCCCACCAGGCGCCTGATGGTGCAGGAGCTGCTGCGCGACGGCACCACCTCCGTTCCCGCGCTGACCGCGATGCTGCCGATCACCAGACAGGCGGTCGCCAAGCACCTGAGCACGCTCGACGACGCAGGGCTGGTCGAGCGCGCGTCCGTCTCCGGGCGAGAGGTCCACTATCGCCTGCGCGAGGGCGCACTCGCCCCAGCCGCCGCCTGGCTGCGCGATGCCGAGGCCGCCTGGGACGATCGACTCGCCCGCCTGAAGGGCGCTGTCGAGAACCGCGAGTCGCGTTGAGGCTCTCCTTGGCGCGCTCCGGCGCCGCGATCGGCGCCCTGCTCGCCGCGCTCGCGCTCGCCGGCTGCGGCATCGGGTTGGGGCCGCCCGCCGTGCGCCTCGTGGTCACCCGCGACTTCGGTAGCCGCGTGCTCAGCCGCAGCGGGTCGTTGAAGGCCGGCTCGAACGAGACTGTGCTCGGCCTGCTGCAGGCCCACGACGCGGTCACCGCAGGCTCCTCGCCGTACTTCGTGCAGAGCATCGCCGGTGTCTCCGCCGGCCGCGAAGGCGACCGTTCAGAGCGCTGGTTCAACTACGTCAACGGCGTGGCCGTCGCCAAGCGTCTGGCCAACACGACCGTCAATCCGGGCGATCACGTCTGGTGGGACCTGAACGGAGCGATCAAGGAGGTGCCCGCCGTCGTCGGCTCCTATCCCGAGCCCTTCCTCAACGGCCTCGAAGGCAAGCGCCTGCCGGTGCGCATCGAATGCGCGTCCGCCTCAGGGAGCGCGTGCAAGACGGTGATCTCGCGTCTACGTGCGCTCAGCGTGCCGGCTGCCGTCTCCGCGATCGGCAGCGGCGCCGCCCCGGAAACGCTGCGCGTGATGGTCGCGCCCTGGACCGGTCTCGAAGGCGTGCTGGCCCAGGAGCTCGAGGACGGGCCGGAATCGAGTGGCGTGTACGCGCGCTTCTCGCAACGAGGCAGGCGGCTGGAACTGCTCGATCAGGAAGGGACCGCGACACAGACGCTCACCAGCGGGGCGGGTCTCGTCGCAGCGCTGCTTGCACCCAAGGAAGCGCCCGTGTGGGTGATCACCGGCACCGACGAATCCGGAGTCGACCGTGCCGCGCAGGCGCTGGATGAAGCCACGCTCGCCAACCGCTTCGCCGTCGCGCTCACCCCCAGCGGCGCGCTCGGGCTGCCGAGGTAGCGACCGGCAAGGCTTTCGTGGAGCTTTAGCGAACGTCATACCCTGTGAACAGCATGCAGGGACAGGCCTACACAGCCCCAGCCATGCCCGCGAGGCCGCTCACCCGGCGCCGCGGTGGCTCAGGCCCATTGAGCGCGCTCGGCGTCGCGGGCTCGTGCCTGGTCGCCATGGCCCTGCTCTGGGTGCTTGCCGAGCTCGTGCCGGCGCTGCAGTGGCGAGACGCGCAGGTGCTGCACGACTTCACGCTGCTCAGCAGCCCGCGCATCGACGGGGTCGGCACGTTCCTCCTGCGACTGCTCAACCCGCTGCTGTTCATCCTCTGGGGCATCGCGCTCGTCGCCGTCGCCCTCGCCCGCGAGCGCCCGCGTGTCGCCGTGGCCGTAGCCGCGATCCTGGCGCTCGCGCCCTGGACCACAGAGACACTCAAGCCGATCCTCGCGCACCCGCACGTCCAGATCGGGTACATCCACGTCGTCGCCGCCTCCTGGCCCAGTGGCCACTCCACGGCGGCGACGATCCTTGTCCTCTCGGCGCTGCTCGTGACGCCACGGCGGCTGCGACCGATCGTGGCCGTCATCGGAGTGCTGTTCGTCCTCGCTGTCAGTGTCTCGCTGCTGATCCTCGCCTGGCACATGCCCAGCGACGTGCTCGGCGGCTACCTCGTCGCCACGTTGTGGGCAGCGCTCGCCGTGGCCGCTCTGCGTGCTGCCGACCGTCGCTGGCCGCCGCGCCGGCGCGCATAACTCGCGCAGAAGGCCCGCCCGCGGCGCGCTCAGGAGCCCGAGGGCTCCGAGCCTGAGCGATGGGCGCCCGGGGCCCACAGTGGCTCGCTGCCCGGCCCGGCCTGCGGTCCAGCGTCGGACTCGCCCTCCGGGGGCGACGCGACGTTGGCAGCGCGACTGAGGATGAACAGCAGGTCCGAGAGCCGGTTCAGGTAGCGCACGACCTCAGGATTGACCTCCGCTCCGACCGCGATCGTGCGCCGCTCCGCGCGCCGGCAGACGGTGCGACAGACATGCAGGTGCGCCGCCGCCGGAGTGCCGCCGGGGATCACGAACGAGCGCAGCGGCTCGAGCGTCGCGTTGACCTCGTCGCACGCATGCTCGAGCCATTGCGTGTACTCGCTGCCCACGCGCAGTCGTGGCCGCGCCCCTCGACTTGAATCCTCAGCGCCCGAGGCGTCCTGCTCGACGTCCTCGTGGGCCTCGGGGACCGACAGGTCGGCGCCCAGGTCCAGCAGATCGTTCTGCACGCGCGCCAGCCACTGCGCGAAGCGCTCGGGCATCCCGGGCTGCAAGAGGGCCACACCGATCGTCGCGTTCAGCTCGTCCACCGTGCCGTATGCCTCCACGCGGGGGTGCAGCTTGGAGACACGGCTCATGTCCCCCAGGTGGGTCTCGCCACCGTCGCCGAGCTTCGTGTAGATGCGGGTCAGATTGACTGTCACGGGCGGCCTTTCGCGTGCTCCAGCGTCGAGTCTCGCACACCGCGCCGCGTCCCCCGCGCGTGATCGGATACGTTCCTGCACCTCATATGAGGATCGGTGTTCCGAAGGAGACGGCTGTGGGGGAGCGTCGCGTGGCGCTCGTGCCGGAGGTCGTCAGCAAGCTCAAGGCCAAGGGTCTGGACGTCGTCGTGCAGAGCGACGCAGGCGCAGACGCGATGCTGACCGACGCCGCCTTCGAGGAGGCGGGCGCGCAGATCACCCACGACGCCGCGGAGGTCTGGCACAGCGACGTCGTCGTCACGATCGCGCCGCCCGATCCCCAGGCGATCCGAGGGCTCGGCTCCGGCTCGATCCTGATCGGCTTCCTCGCGCCTTTGACCAGCCCGCAGACGACTCAGGCGCTCGCCGACGCCAAGGCGACGGCGTTCGCGATGGAGGCGATTCCCAGGATCTCCAGGGCACAGGCAATGGACGCGCTGTCCTCGCAGAGCAACGTCGCCGGCTACCGCGCCGCGCTGCTTGGCGCCGAGGAAATGGGTCGTTTCTACCCAATGCTGATGACCGCGGCCGGCACGATCCCGCCCGCGAAGGTGCTCGTGCTGGGCGTGGGCGTCGCCGGGCTGCAGGCGCTCGCGACCGCCAGGCGCCTGGGCGCGCGCACGACCGGCTATGACGTACGCCCCGAGGTCGCAGAGCAGGTCGAATCGCTGGGCGCGATGTGGCTCGATCTGGGCCTCGAGGCCAGCGGCGAGGGCGGCTACGCACGCGAGCTCACCGACGAGGAGCGCGCCCGCCAACAGCAGGCGCTGACGGACGCGATCAAGGGCTTCGACGTCGTCATCACCACTGCGCTCGTGCCCGGGCGACCGGCGCCGAAGCTCGTGACGGCCGAGGCCGTCGAAGGCATGAAGCCAGGGTCCGTGATCATCGACCTCGCCGGCGAGGCTGGCGGCAACTGCGAGCTCACCGTGCCCGGAGAGACAGTCGTGCGCCACGATGTCAAGATCGTCTCGCCGCTGAACCTGCCCGCAACGATGGCCGAGCATGCCTCGCAGCTGTTCGCGCGCAACGTGCAGTCGCTGCTGGAGCTGTTCGTCGGCGAGGACGGCTCCCTGCAGCTCGACTTCGACGATGAGATCGTCAAGGGCGCGTGCATCGTGCGAGACGGCGAGATCGTCAATCCGGGCGCAAAGAAAGCTGTTGAGGAGGCCGCTTCCGCATGATCCTCGCGAGCACGCTCACGACGAACTTTGCGATCCTCGTGCTCGCCGGCTTCATCGGCTTCGTGGTCATCTCCAAGGTGCCAAACACGCTGCACACGCCGCTCATGTCCGGCACCAACGCGATCCACGGGATCGTGCTGCTCGGGGGCCTGTTGATCGTCGGCCTGTCCGGCAACAGCGCGTTCAACAAGGTGATCCTCGTGATCGCGATCGCCTTCGGCACGATCAACGTCGTCGGCGGCTTCCTCGTCACCGACCGCATGCTCGAGATGTTCAAGTCCAAACCGAAAGCCGGTGGGGAGAAGGCGGGCGAGGAGAAGAAGCCATGAGCGCAACCCCGCTCGCCACGAGCTTCCTGCAGTCCTCGAGCTTCCTCGACGTCCTCTACATCATCGCCTTCGGGCTCTTCATCCAGGGGCTGCGCGGGCTCTCCGGACCGACCACCGCCGTGCGCGGCAACCGCATCGCCGCCGTCGGCATGGCGATCGCCGTGATCGCCACGCTGCTGAACCGCAACGAGGGCAACTGGGGTCTGATCGTGCTCGGCATCGCGCTCGGCACCGCCGTTGGTGTGCCCGCGGCGCGGCAGGTGAAGATGACCGCGATGCCGCAGATGGTTGCGCTGTTCAACGGCGTCGGCGGCGGCGCGGTGTTCCTCATCTCCTGGTCTGAGTTCCGCCTCACGCACGGCTACCAGGGCACCGCCACGTACATCGCGATCTTCTCGCTGTTCGCGGCGATCGTCGGCTCCGTGTCCTTCTGGGGATCGAACATCGCCTTCGGCAAGCTCCAGGAAATCATCCCCGGAAGGCCGATCAGCCTCGGCTCCGCGCAGCAGATCGTCAACCTGCTGCTGCTGATCCTCGCGGTGGCCGCCGGCGTGGACATCGCCGCTGGCGCGCACTCGGAAGGGATCTTCATCGGCATGCTCATCTGCGCCGCGCTGCTCGGCAACGCGGTCGTCTTCCCGATCGGCGGCGCCGACATGCCCGTCGTGATCTCGATGCTGAACGCCTTCACGGGCCTGTCCGCGGCGGCCACCGGGATCGCGCTGAACAACCCCGCGCTGATCGTCGCCGGCATGATCGTGGGCGCCTCAGGAACGATCCTCACGAACCTGATGGCCACCGCGATGAACCGCTCGATCCCTGCGATCGTCGCCGGTGGGTTCGGCGGGGGAGGGGCGGTCGAGGGCGCCAGCGGCGCCGGTGAGCACGCGGGCACCGTGCGCTCCACCAGCGCCGCCGATGCAGCGATCCAGCTCGCCTACGCCAACCGCGTGATGATCGTGCCCGGCTACGGGATGGCCGTCGCACAGGCACAGCACGCCGTGCGCGAGCTCACCAAGGAGCTCGAGAAACGTGGGGTGGAGGTCGGCTTCGCGATCCACCCCGTGGCAGGGCGCATGCCCGGGCACATGAACGTGCTGCTCGCCGAGGCCGACGTCCCCTACGACCAGCTCGAGGAGATGGACGAGGCCAACCAGGAGTTCGGCCGCACCGACGTCTCGCTCGTGATCGGCGCCAACGACGTGACCAACCCGGCGGCCAAGAACACGCCGTCATCGCCGATCTACGGCATGCCGATCCTCGAAGTCTCCAACAGCCACTCCGTGATCGTGATCAAGCGCTCGATGAACCCAGGCTTCGCCGGCATCGAAAACGAGCTCTACTACGAGCCCGAGACGACGATGCTGTTCGGTGACGCCAAGGCGGCCGTCAGCGAGATCACCGCAGAGCTCGCCCACATCTAGCCAGCGGGCCGATGGCCCTCGGCGCGCTGGTGCGAGACTGCAATCGATGATCGAGCGAAGCCAAGCCATCGCGGCACTCGCGCACGACGAGTTCGACGTCGTCGTCGTCGGCGGCGGCATCACCGGCGCCGGTGTCGCTCTGGATGCCGCCACGCGCGGCTACAGCGTTGCGCTCGTAGAGCGCGCCGACTACGCGTCGGGAACCTCCAGCCGCTCGAGCAAGCTCGTCCACGGCGGCCTGCGCTATCTGCAGAACTTCGACCTGGGGCTAGTGCGCGAGGCGCTGCTGGAGCGCCAGCTGATGGTCGCCCTCGCCCCGCACCTCGTCAAGCCGCTGCCGCTGGTCGTGCCCGCGTTCGAGGGCGCCCACCCTGACCGCCTCGTCGGCGTGGGACTGAACCTCTACGACGTGATGGCCCGCGACCGCGATCGGCGTCGCCGCAGCGAGTCCTGGAGCCCCGAGCGTCATCGCATCATCTCCGGTGAGGAGGTCGTCGAGCTGCTGCCTGCGCTCGCGGGGCGTGAGCCAACGAGCGGCTACCTCTTCTACGACTGCCAGACCGACGACGCGAGACTGGTGCTGACCGTCCTCGGAGAGGCCGAGCGCTTCGGAGCGGTGTGCGCCAATCGTCTCGACGTGACCGGCCTGCTCGAGCGCGCTGGACGCGCGCAGGGCGTGCAAGTGCGTGACGTCGAGAGCGGCGAGCGCTTCGAGGTGCGGGCCGCCAACGTCGTCAACGCAACCGGAGTGTGGGCGGACATGCTCAGCCCCCAGGAGCTCCACGACGAGGCGGACCTGCCTCGGATTCGCCCCAGCCGTGGCACGCACGTCACGCTGCGCCACGAGGACCTGCCGCTGGTGGGCGGTGCGATCGTGCCCGCCGGCGCGGGGCGCACGATCTTCGCGCTGCCGTGGCTCGGGCACACGCTGGTGGGCACCACCGACAACGACTACGAGGGCCCGCTCGAGCACATCAGACCGTCCTCCGAGGACGTCGACTACCTGCTGGACGCGGTCAACGCCTTCTTCGCCACCGCGTTGCAGGCATCTGACCTGACCGGCGCGTTCGCCGGCGTGCGCCCGCTGATCTCAACGGGCGACCCGAAGAAGTCGGTGGACATCTCGCGCAAGGCGGAGCTGTATGAGACCTCTTCGGGGATGCTCACGATCACGGGCGGCAAGCTCACGACATGGCGGCGCATGGCGAAGATGACCGTGGACAGGCTCGTCGAGCGCGACGCGCGCGACGCCCCCTGCAGGACGCAGGAGATCCCCCTCGGCCAGGCGATCGACGTCGCGGAGCTGCCGCGCGTGGAGGGCGTGGGGCAGATGGGACCCGATCCATATGAGGCGCTCGCCTCCCGCTACGGCCACGCCGCGCGCGAGGTGCTCGCAATCGCCGCTGAGCGCGTCGAGCTCGCGCAGCCAATCGTCCCCGGGCTGCCCGACATCCTCGCCGAGGCCGTGCTCGCCGCCCGCCACGAGCAGGCGCGGAGCATCGGCGACGTGCTGCTGCGACGCACCCGCCTCGGCCTGCTGGCTGCCCGCTCGCTGACCCGGGTCTCAGTCGACGAGCAGGCCGGTCCCGTTCAGCGCGTGGGCGTCGTCCTCGCACGGGAGCTCGACTGGAGCAGCGAGCGGCTCTCGCGCGAGCTCGAGCGCTTCGCCGAGGAGGCCGTGGCCGAGGGGGTCCTCACCGATTCGCACGCCCAGCACGACCTCCAAGGGCTCGCTTCCGCGCCACCGACACCGGCGTCGTGAGGTCGCCCGTCCACCGCCTGCGTGCCGGCGATCTCTCACTGGAGCTCGGCGGGCGCCCGTGGCTGATGGGGATCGTCAACGCCTCGCCGGACTCCTTCAGCGACGGCGGGCTGCGCACGAGCCTCGACGCCCAGCTGGGGCTTGCCCGCGAGCTGCTGGACGCGGGAGCCGACATCATCGACATCGGCGGGGAGTCCGCCTCGACCGGGCGCCCGCCCGTCGACGCTCAGCTCGAGATCGAGCGGATCGTGCCGCTCGTGCGTGCAGCGGCCGAAGAGTTGGGTGCGCTGGTGTCGGTGGACACGTACAAGCCGGCGGTCGCGCGCGCCGCGATCGAGGCGGGGGCGAGGATCGTCAACGACGTCAGCGGCCTGCGCGATCCAGCGCTCGCGGACGTCTGTGCCGAGACCGGTGCCGCGCTGGTGATCATGCACACGCGTGCCGCCCCTCGCGAACGGCTCCAGGACCCCGACCTCTACGACGACATCACCGCGGAGGTGCTGAGCTTCCTGCGCGAGCGCGTCGCGCTGGCGCTCTCCCGCGGCGTCCAGCGCGAGCAGCTGATCCTCGACCCCGGTCCGGACTTCGCCAAGACCCCCGCCCAGACGATCGAGCTGCTCGCAGGCCTAGAGCGCCTGCACGAGCTGGAGCGCCCGCTGCTGATGGCGATCTCGCGCAAGGACTTCATCGGCGCGCTCACGGGACGCCCGCCGCGCGAGCGCCTGGCGGGAACCCTCGCCGCGCTCGCCCACGGCGTGGATCACGGCGCGCACGTGTTTCGCGTACACGACGTACAGGCCGCCGCGGACTTCCTCGCGGTGCGCTCCGCGCTCGAGGGGGAGACCGAGGCGAGCAGGGATCTCGCTCTCACCGAGGAAATCCGATACCAGCGCCTGGCGAGCGATCGCTAGGCTGAAGACCTACATGGGTGCCCGCCGCTGTCCAACGCGGTGGGACGCCAACCGCCCCTCCATCACGAAAGAAGGAACCAAATGCCAGTACTCGAGCGCTCTGAGCTGCAAGCGAGCCCCCTCGCTGACCTGCACGCGATCGCCAACGAGGTCGGTCTCGACGGCTTCCGGCGGCTACGCAAGGCCGAGTTGATCGACGCGATCCTCGGCGAATCCGCTCCGGCGACAGAGAGCGACGACGCCGAGCAGGACAGCGAGCGCGCAGACGACGCTCCACGTGCGCGCCGGCGCCGCCCCGCCCGAGCTCGCCGCTCCCGCGCCGACGTGGACAGCGACGCTGCTGACGACACCGAGCCGGCCGGCCGTGGCGACGCGCCCGACAGCCCCGAAGAGGACGACTCCACCGGTGGCGGTACTGCAAGTGCTTCGAAAGCGCGCCGGGGTCGCCGCCGTGGCGGCCGGGGCGGTGCGAGCGCCGACTCCGAGTCCCCTAAGAGCGCCGGTGCAGATGACGCGGAGGAGGCGGGCGACGCGACCGCGCGCATCGCCGCCGGCGTCGTCGAGGTGCTGGGCAACGGCTCCGCGTTCCTGCGCGTGTCCCCGCCGGAGCCCTCCGACGAGGATGTGTACATATCCGCCGCTCAGGTACGCCGCTGCGAGCTCGTTTCCGGCGACCGGGTGACCGGTCCGGTGCGTACGCCCCGCCGTTCCGAGCGCTACCCGTCGCTGGTGCGTATCGACACGATCAACGGCGACTCGGCTGACGCCGTCTCGGATGGTGCCCGCTACGACGAGCTCGCGGTCGACTGGGCCCGTGAGCGTCTGGCGCTTGGCTCCAAGGACTCCACGCTAGAGGCGATCGAGTGGCTCACGCCGATCGGCCGCGGCTCTCGCGTCGTCATCGTGGGTGCCCGTCAGGCCGGCAAGACCGAGACACTGCGCCGCATCGTCGAGGCACTCCAGGGACGCGATGACCTGGAGGTCACGGTTGTCCTCGCCGGCGCCCGCCCAGAGGAGATCGCCGAGTGGCGCGAGGGGCCTGTGGCGCCGGTCGCCGCACTCAGCTTCGCCGCGTCCGCTGACTCCCAGGATCAGGCGGTCGAGCGTGCGCTGGAGGCCGGCAAGCGCGTCGCCGCGCGCGGGGGACACGCGCTCGTGGCGATCGACGGGCTCGACGGCCTGCACCCCGCCGCCGCGCGCAAGGCGCTCGCCGCCGCGCGCAACCTGCGCGAGGCCGGCTCGCTGACGGTCATCGCAACCGCCACCCACCCGCTCGGCGGCGAGACGACCGTGATCGCCCTCGACGCGACGCTCACCGCAACGGGAAGTCAACCGCTGCTGGACCTCGTAAACAGCGGTACGGTCAAGCCCGAGCTGCTCGTCGGCGAGGACGGCGCCGAGGCAATCACCAAGGCCCGTGCAGCCGCGCTCGAGGCGGAGTAGCGCGCCGCGCCAGCTACCGCCTGTAGGCTACGCGGTTCCAGGAGGGCTCTGGCGCCAGTTCGATCGGTTCGCCGCCGCCGCGTACACCGCGGTCGGTGGGCTGGACGTAGCTGAAGCTGCCCGTCCGCTCGTTGAAGACGACCGCGAGCTCGCCCTCCTTGACGCGTTGGTCGAGCCAGGCTCCGCGAAAGACGAGGCGCCGCAGCCAGTGGACGAGCGAACGCTCGGCCGGGCCGACCAGTTCGGGCCAGCAATCGTTGACGTGCTCGCCCAGGCCCGAGGCGGGGTCTACGATCTCGCCGTTGACGGCGAGGTTGACGAGGTCTTCGAGCTCCTCCTCGCCGAGGCGCCCGCCGACGAACCCGAGCTTCAGAGCCGCCTGCTCGCAGCGCTCAGAGAAGTCGATCTCGTTGAACGTGAAGCGGAGCTCGCCGTATTCGAGGACGAAATCCTCGCCCGAATCGTAGTTTTCGCGTCGCGCAGTTTCCATTTCCCAGTTCTTGGATCCGGCTTGCTCTGCCCGTCGGGATCCGCCTCGTCGGGATCATACGGCGCGTTCCTCTTTTCGCGCTCCTGATGAATGGGATTTTGCATCGGGCGCGTGGTGGGGCGCTGAGCGCAGCCGGGGAGTGGCGTCGCGATTCGCCCATATACGCTGGGGTCCGTGGCGAGGCTGAGCCAACATGGACTACGACGCGTGCTCGGCACGAGCGCGCTGTTCTCCACCGCGTATGGCAACGTCGGCTCCTCGATCTATTACGCGCTGGGGCTGGTCGCGTCCTACGCGCTCGGTCTGACGCCGGTCGTCTTCGTGATCACGGGCGTGATCTTCTATCTGACCGCGGCAACCTACGCGGAGGCCACCGCCATGTACCCGGAGGCGGGCGGCTCCTCGAGCTTCGCCCGTCATGCTTTCAACGAGCTGTGGTCGTTTTTCGCCGCGTGGGCGCAGATGCTCAACTACACGATCACGATCGCCATCTCGGCGTTCTTCGTGCCTCACTATCTGGGTGGGCTCTTCTGGCCGGCGCTGCAGCATGGGCCCGGCGACGTGCTGTTCGGCATCGGTGTCGTCGGGCTGCTTTCGGTGATCAACGTCGTCGGCGTGAAAGAGGCGGCCGGTCTGAACATCGTGCTCGCGATCACCGATCTGGCGACGCAGCTCCTGCTCGTGGCGTGCGGCATCGCACTCGTGCTCTCGCCCCACGTGCTCATCCACAACGTCCACCTCGGAGTCGCGCCCAGCTGGAAGAACTTCCTTGTCGCGATTCCCGTTGGGATGATCGCCTACACCGGGATCGAGACGATCTCGAACATGGCGGAGGAGGCCCGCGATGAGACCAAGACGATCCCGCGAGCGATCAAGGCCGTGGTCGCGGCCGTCTTCGCGATCTACGCCGCGCTGCCGATGGTCGCGCTCTCGGCGCTGCCCGTGCACAGGCTCGCCGATGGGAAGTACAGCACGCTGTTGGGCACGAGCGACGAAAAGGGCGGCTTCGCGGGCGACCCCGTGCTGGGGATCGTCAAGCATCTGCATCTCGGCCCGTTGCAGTCCGCAGGCGAGGTCTACGTGGGGATCCTGGCCGCCACGATCCTGTTCATCGCCGCCAACGCCGGCATCATCGGCGCCTCGCGGCTGGTCTACTCGATGGGGCTGCACCGTCAGGTTCCCGACCGGCTCAGCCGGCTGCATCCGCGCTACGGCACGCCGTGGATCGGGATCCTGCTGTTCGGGGGGATCGCCTGCCTGACGATCATTCCCGGAGAGGCTGAATTCCTCGGGAACATGTACGCGTTCGGAGCGATGCTCTCGTTCTCGATTGCGCACCTGTCGGTGATCAGGCTGCGCATTAAGGAGCCAGACCGTCCGCGCCCGTATCGTGGTCCCGGGACGCTGCGCGTGGCGGGCAGAGAGCTGCCGCTGTTCGCCCTGTTCGGGCTCTTCGGGACCGGCCTGGCGTTCGTCACCGTGACGATCCTGCACCTCACGGTCGCCGGCGCGGGCGTCGTCTGGATCTCGCTAGGAATGCTGCTGTACATCGGCTATCGCCGCCGCCAGGGGCTCGACCTGCGCACCACCACGCGTGCGCCGCGCCGCGAGCGCCCACCCGACTTCGAGGAGCTCGACTACAAGAGCGCGCTCGTGCCGATCTTCGGTGATGACGTCAGCGCGTCGGCGTTGAGTAGCGCCGCCAAGCTGATCGGCGAAGAGGGCGTCGTGTATGCGATCTACGTGCTGCTCGTCCCGAGCCAGCTGTCTCTGGATGACGGCCTGGAGGCCGAGGAAGCCAACGGCCGCTCGGTGCTCGAGAGCGCACGCATCCAGGCCAGACGCGCGGGGATCAAGATCCACACGGGCCTGATCCGCACGCGTAACCCCGGATCGGCGCTCGTCGAGGAAGCCGAACGACTTGGCTGCGACGTCATCTACTGGTCGGCCATACACGCCCCTTCCGGGGAGCAGCGCATCGGTCCCACCGCCGTGTACCTGCTGAGCAAGCGACCCTGCCGGGTGATCATCGAGACGGAGAACCGGTCGGCCCACGGCAACGAGCGCGTCCCCGTGGTGGCCTGAGAAGGCAACGCCGTTCGTGGGTCCGTGTCTCGTGTGGCGCGCTATGCACGATTATGGGCGTCGATGACATCCGCGGTGCTCTCGCCTCTGCTGCTCAAGTCCGACCGGCCCTCGCGTGTCGCGGGCGTCCTCGTGGCGCTCTCGAGCGTTGGGGTGGCGACCGCCGTGATCTACCCGCTCAAGCAGGTCACGCCCGTGCTCTCGCTCGGCGTTCTGTACGTGCTCGCGGTGGTCGTGGTCTCGATGTTCTGGGGCCTTTGGTTCGGCGTGGCCACAAGCATCCTCAGCGCGGGCGCCTTCAACTTCTTCCACCTCCCGCCCGGTGGACGCTTCGCGTTGGCCGATGACCGCGAGTGGGTGGCGCTGCTCGCGTTCGTGGTGGTGGCGGCTGCCACCGGCATGCTCGCCGACCTCGCGCGCGCCCGCGGCCGCGAGGCCGAGCAGCGTCGTCAGGAGGCCGACCTCTCCGCCGAGATGGCGCAACTGCTCCTGGGCACGGCGGATCTGCAGAGCGCCCTCGCGGTCGCCTCCGAGCGACTCGCGCTGGCCGTGGGGGCTGCTTGGGCGACCGTCTCGCTGGCCGAGCTGGATGAGGGCGACGGGCAGCTGGCGTTTGCGCTGCAGAGCAACGGTCGGCGCATCGGCACACTGCTGCTGCCGAGTCGGCTCTCGAGCAATGAGCGTGCGCGTATCGCCGGGCGGGTCGTGCCTTCGCTCGAGTCGATCCTCGCCGCGGCTCTGCACCGAGCAGAGCTGCAGGCAGAGGTTGTCGAGACCGCCGCGCTGCGCCGCAGCGACGAGCTGAAGACCGCCGTGCTGCGCTCGGTCTCGCACGACCTCCGCACGCCGCTCACGGCGATCCTGATGGCCGCGACGGCGCTGGACGCGGAGCGACCCACGCGGGAGAACGTGGGTGACGTTCGCGAGCAGGTCCTCGACGCGGCCACGCGCCTGTGGCGGCTGATCGAGAAGCTGCTCGACCTGTCGGTGTTGCAGGCGGGGCGCGCGGAGCCGCGCCTGATCTGGTACTCGATCGACGAGGTGCTCCAGGAGGCGATCGAGCAGGTGGGCGGCGAGACGCCCGACTTCAAGCTGTCCGTCGAACCGGACATGCCGCTGTTGCAGGGCGACCCCGGGCAGCTGGAGCGCGCGTTTGCGAACGTCCTGGAGAACGCCGCGCGCTACTCCGGCGAGAAGCCCGTGACGGTGAGGGCGCGGGCCGTGCGCGGCCGCATCCGGATCCTGGTGGCCGACCAGGGCCCCGGGATCCCCCGCAGCGAGCAGGAGCGGATCTTCCTTCCCTTCTATCGCTCCTCCGAGGCTCCCGAGCGCCATCCGGGCTCGGGCCTCGGTCTGGCGATCACGCGCGGCTTCCTGGAGCTGAACGGGGGGCGGATCAGCGTCGAGTCGGTCCCGGGTCGCGGCACGAGCTTCGTCGTCGAGTTCCCTTTGGAGGATCAGGAGGCGGCGCGCCGAGAGGCGCCTGCGATCGCTGAGCTGGGTGGCTGATGTCCGGCGAGCGCATCTTGGTCTGCGACGACGACCCGCAGATTCGCCGGGCGCTGAGCCTGATCCTGCGCGAGGCCGGCTATGAGGTGCTGATCGCTTCGAGCGCCGAGGAGGCGCTCGACTACGCGTCCGTAGCGGCGCCGCACCTGGCGATCGTCGACCTGCTGCTGCCTGACCAACCTGGGATCGAACTATGCCGACGGCTGCGCGAGTGGACCGAGATCCCGATTCTCATCCTGTCCGCGATCAGCGACGAGCAGACGAAGATCGAGGCCTTGCACCACGGCGCGGACGATTACGTGACGAAGCCGTTCGGGCCGGGAGAGCTCGTGGCGAGGGTGAAAGCTGCGCTGCGGCGAGCCGGTCGGGACGCGAACGAGCCACGCATCGAGACGGACGGACTGGTCGTCGATCTCGCCAGACATGCGGTGTGGGTGAACGGTGAGGATGTTCATCTCACGCCCACCGAGTTCTCCCTGCTGCGAGTCCTGGTGCTCAACCGAGGCCTGCTGATGACGCACAGGCAGTTGCTGACCGAAGTCTGGGGACCGGAGTACGAGGATGCCACGCCGGTCCTGCGCACGCACATCGCAAATCTCCGCGGCAAGCTGCAGGTCGGCGAGCCACAGCGGCGGCTGATCCGGACGGACTCGGGCATCGGCTACCGCTTCAGCGGCTGAGCCGCTAGCAAGCTTCGATTGTCACTATCTTTGTAAAATCTGAACGCGCGAAGGCCCGTTCTTTACACGGGCTAGACGGGCAGCGAGCTACTGTGGCACCGTGAGGACCCACGCCGTCGCGAGCGGATGCGGCGCCAAGGATCGCCGCTAGATGGCTCGGCTCTCAGAGCATGGACTGCGCAAGTCCGTTGGCGTCTCCGGCATGTTCGCCACCGCCTACGGCAACGTCGGCTCCTCGATCTACTACGCGCTCGGGCTGGTCGCCGCACACGCGCTGGGGCTGACGCCCGTCGTCTTCATCTTCGCGGGCGGCCTGTTCGCGCTGACCGCCAAAACGTACGCCGAGGGCGCCTCGATGTTCCCCGAAGCCGGGGGGTCCTCCTCGTTCGCCCGTCACGCCTTCAACGATGTCGTGTCGTTCTTCGCAGGCTGGGCGCTCAGCCTCGACTACATCCTCACGATCGCCATCTCGGCGTTCTTCGTGCCCCACTATCTCAGCGCCTTCCCTGGGCTCGGGGCGCTGAAGCACAACCCCGACGACATTTTCGGCGGGCTGATCGTCGTCGCGCTGCTGGCCTGGCTGAACATCCGCGGCCTCGGCGAGTCGGCGAAGCTGAACATCGTCCTCGCGCTCCTGGACCTGTCAACCCAGATCCTGCTCGCGGCCTTGGGTTTCGTGCTCGTGCTAAACCCGCATCTGCTGGTCCATCAGATCCACCTTGGTGCTGTGCCGACGTGGAAGGAACTGATCTTCGCGCTGTCGCTGGCGATGCTCGCGTACACGGGCATCGAGACGGTCGCGAACATGGCCGAGGAGTCCAAGGACCCGGGCAAGCAGGTGCCCAAGGCCGTCAATCTCGTCGTCCTGGCGGTGCTCGGCGTGTATGCCGGGATCTCGGTCGTCGCGCTCTCGGCGCTGCCGATTCTGCACCACGGCGTCGGCTACAGCCCGGCGCTCAAACAGAGCTTCTCCACCCCCGGGTATGCGACCTCGCTCGGCGGCTTCTTCGAAAACGACCCGATGCTCGGCGTCGTCGAACACCTGGGCCTGCACGGGGTGGTGCTGAAACTCGCCAAGTACTACCTGGGGGTCCTCGCCGCGACGATCCTGTTCATCGCGACCAACGCCGGCATGATCGGGATCTCGCGCCTGTCCTGGTCGCTTTCAGAGCACCGCCAGCTGCCACAGATCTTCTCCCAGCTGCACTCCAAGTACCGCACGCCGTGGTTCACCCTGATCTTCTTCTCGTTCCTCGCGTGCACGCTGATCATCTACGGGAACACGGACGTGCTCGGCAACCTCTACTCGTTCGGGGCGATGCTGTCGTTCACGACGGCGCACGCGGCGATCGTGGCCCTGCGCGTGAAAGACCCCGATCGCGAGCGTCCGTACAGAACTCCTGGCGGGATCAGGATCAGGGGATATGTGATCCCGCTCGCTGCGGTCATCGGCGGAATCGGCACGTTCCTCGCATGGGTCGCGGTGACGGTCCTGCACAGTGAGGCGCGCGTCGTCGGCATCCCCTGGATGGTGCTCGGCATGGGCGGTTACTTCTACTACCGAAAGCGCCAGGGACTGGACCCTCGCAAGAGCTACAAGATCGAGCGCGCGGCACGCCCGGCGGACTTCGAGGAGCTCGAGTACAAGACGGCGCTCGTGCCGATCTTCGGCGATGACGTGAGCGCCTCGGCGCTGAGCAGCGCCGCCAAGCTGATCGGTGAGGAGGGAGTCGTCTATGCGATCTACGTGCTACCGGTACCGAGCCAGCTCTCGCTCGAGTCGGGGCTCGAAGAGGAGGAGGCGCACGGGCGCTCAGTGCTCGAGAGCGCGCGCATCCAGGCGAGGCGCGCCGGCATCAAGATCCACACCGGTCTGATCCGCACACGCAACGCCGGCGCGGCGATCGTCGAGGAAGCTGAACGGGTTCACTGCGACGTGATCTACTGGTCCACGATCCACGCGCCCGCGGGCGAGCAGCGGATCGGCCCGACGGCGGTCTACCTGCTGAGCAAGCGACCGTGTCGCGTGATCATCGAGACCGACAATCGCCCGGCGGCACGACGCAACGCCGTGCCCCTGCCGGCCTGAGCGCAAGGCGGCGCTAACCGGCGTCTAGGGCCGAGCGCAGGGCCTCCTCCAACTGCGGGTGGCTGAACTTGTAGCCGAGCACCAGCGGCTTGGCGGGCAAAACGCGGGCGCCGCTCGTCACGATCTCAGCCATATCGCCGTAGAGCACGCGCAGCGCCGCGCCGGGCACCGGCAGCAGCGCCGGGCGCCCGAGCACGCGGCCGAGGACCTTCGAGAAGTCTCGGTTGGTCGCAGGCTCAGGTGCAGTGGCGTTGACCGGGCCGCTCCAGCGCTCGTCCTCGATCGCTGCGAGCATCATCCCAACCAGATCCTTGGCGTGGATCCAGGAGATGTACTGACGCCCTCCGGCCACGGGTCCGCCGACGCCGAGTCGAAACGGAGGCAGCATCTTGCTGAGCGCGCCGCCGTCGCTGTCGAGCACAACGCCCGTGCGCACCTGCACCACGCGCAGCCCCAGCTCGCGGGCCGCTGCTGCGGCGTTCTCCCACTCGACGCAGACGTCCGCGAGGAAGTCGCTGCCGGGAGCGGCGTCCTCGTCCAGCGGCTCGTCGCCGTGCGGGCCGTAGTAGCCGATTGCAGAGGAGCTAACCAGCGTGCCGGGGCGTTGCCCGGCCTCCTGCGCGACGGCACGGATGCCCTCGATGAGGTTGTGCGTGCCGAGGAGGCGACTCTCGCGGATCGCCTGCTTGACCTTCGCGCTCCAGCGCTGCGCCACCGGCTCTCCCGCGAGGTGCACGATCGCGTCACGTCCCGCCAATGCCTCAGCTGGTGCAGGTTCGCTGTTGAGCTCCCAGCGGACGGCTTCCACGTCGCCGAGCTTTGCCTTCGCGCGCTCGGGGTGGCGCGTAAGGACCGTGACCTGCGCATCGCGCTCGCGCAGCGTCGCAACGAGCGAAGGTCCAATCAGGCCCGTTGCTCCGGTCAGCGTCACACGCATCGCGCACATGCGCTCAGCCTCTCACAAGCGGCCGTCCCCCTGCGGGGACGATGCGAGCACCTGCGTACCTGCGACGACAGCGTCGCCTGGGGCGAAGCCGATCTCCTGGCCCGCGAGCGCCGTGCCTGCGTTGCGCGCCTGTTCGGCTACAGCGGCCGCGACGGCCGGCGCGACGTCACGGTTGAAGACCGACGGGATGATGTAGTCCTCGCGCAACTCGCTCTCATCGACGATCGCCGCGATCGCGTAGGCGGCCGCCATCTTCATCTCCTCGGTGATCTCCGGTGCGCGCACGTCCATCGCGCCGCGGAAGATGCCGGGGAAGCAGAGCACGTTGTTGATCTGGTTGGGGTAGTCCGAGCGTCCGGTGGCCATGATCCTCACGTAGGGCGCCGCCTCCTCGGGGTTGACCTCGGGGTTCGGGTTCGCCATCGCGAAGACCATCGCGTCGGGGTTCATGCGCGCGAGCGCCTCCGCCGGCAGCACACGTGCGCCCGAGAGCCCGATCAACAGGTCTGCGCCGTCGATCACGTCCGCCGGTGTGCCTTCTCGGCAGTCGGGGTTGGTGACCTCGGCGAACCAGCGCTTGATGGCGTTCATCGACCCGTCCAGGTAGTCCTCGCGGTGCGCTGACAGAACGCCGCGAGAGTCGGCGCCGACGATCTGCCGTACCCCGGCCTCGAGCAGGATCTTCGTGACCGCGATACCCGCCGCGCCCAGGCCGATCACGAGGACGCTCAGATCCTCCAGGTTGCGTCCGGTCAGCTTGACCGCGTTCAGCAGGGCTGCCATCACGACCACCGCCGTGCCGTGCTGGTCGTCGTGGAAGACCGGGATATCGAGCTGCTGCTTGAGTTGCTCCTCGATTTCGAAGCAGCGCGGCGCGGAGATGTCCTCGAGGTTGATGCCGCCGAAGGCCGGTGCGATCAGCTTCACCGTGCGCACGATCTCCTCCGGGTCGGTCGTGTCGAGGCAGATCGGGAAGGCGTCGACGCCTGCGAACTCCTTGAACAGGCAGCACTTGCCCTCCATCACCGGCATCGCCGCGCGCGGGCCGATGTCGCCGAGGCCGAGCACGGCCGTGCCGTCGGAGACGACCGCAACCGTGTTGCGCTTGATCGTGTACTGGAAGGCGCGGGCCTCGTCGTCGGCGATCGACAGGCACACGCGGGCCACGCCCGGGGTGTAGACCATCGAGAGGTCATCGCGCGTCTTCAGGGGATGCTTGTTGGCCTGTTCGATCTTGCCGCCGACGTGCAGCTGAAAGGTACGGTCGGTGGTGTCGATCACCTCCGCGCCCTGCACCGCGCCAATCGCCTCGAGGATGTGCGTCCAGTGATCCTTGCCGGAGGCGTCGACAACGATGTCGCGCAGGCTGTGCGCGCCGTCCGTCTCGACGAGGTCGACCGCTCCCACGAGGCCGCCGGCTGCGCCGATGGCGCTCGTTAGCTTCCCCAGGATCCCCAGGGAGTCCTCGAGCTTGACGCGGATCGTGAGACGGTACTGGGCGCTTGGAGTGGCGCTCACTGGTGATGCTCCCTCGGTCGTTTGGCGGGACGGGATGTTAGGAGGTATGAGGCAGCGGGCACATGTTCGTAGGCCGTGGCTCGTAGAGTGCTTGGGCGTGGCCGCCGACACCAAGCCAGCTCCCAGCCGCAGCGCCAAGAACGACGCGCGTACCGCCGTGCCGGGACCATCGGGTGGCGCTGCCACCGGACAGCGGCTGTTCCTGATCGACGGCCCCAGCCTCGTCTACCGGGCCTTCTTCGCCCTGCCCGAGTCGATTGCCACGTCGACCGGCGAGCCGACCAACGCGATCTTCGGCTTCGCCTCGATGCTCGTGAAGATCGTCACCGAGTACGGCGTGTGCCCGACGGTGGTCGCATGGGACGCCGGTACCTCCGGGCGCACTGAGATGTTCGCGGAGTACAAGGCGCAGCGGCGCTCGCGCCCTGACCTGCTCAAGCAGCAGTGGCCCGCGATGGAACCGCTGGTGGAGGCCTTCGGCTACAGCAACGTGAGGGTCGAGGGGTTTGAGGCCGACGACGTGATCGCTTCTCTGACCGAGCGCGCGCTGCAGGCCAGCCCTCCCGTGCCTGTGATGATCGTGACCGGCGATCGCGACGTCTTCCAGCTGATCGACGAGCAGGGATTGGTCAAGGTGATGGCGACCGCGCGGGGGATCACCGAGACGAAGATCTATGACCGCCAGGCGGTGATCGATCGTTACGGGATCGCCCCGGAGATGATCCCCGATTTCTACGGGCTCAAGGGGGACACCTCCGACAACATCCCCGGCGTCCCCGGCATCGGCGACAAGACCGCCAGCGAGCTGATCCAGAGCTTCGGAGGCCTGGAGGACGTGCTCGCCCACATCGACGACGTCAAAGGCGCCAAGCGCAAACAGAACCTGATCGAGCACGCGCAGGACGCGCGCGTGTCCAAGCAGCTTGCGACCGTGCAACGCGACGTCGCGGTCGACTTCGACATCGCCGCGGAGGCCGTGCGCGAGCCAGATCGCTCGCGGGTGCGCGAGGTCTTCCGCCAGTACGAGTTGCGCGACCCTCTGCGGCGCCTGGAGGAGGCGCTGGGTGATCCCGACGTCGCGGCCCCGGCGCCTGCTGCCGAGCAGCGCCTCACTGGCCGCCTGCGAGCCGGCGGGCCCTCGGACATCGCGCGGTTCGCCGGCGCGGACAGCGAGCTGCGTGTGGTCGTCAGCGAGAGCGAGGCGCCGGAAGGCGAGCTGTTCGCAGAAGGCGCACCGTGGCGCTTCGCCGTGAGCGCTGACGGCGAGGTGCTGGCCGGTGACTGCAGTGGCCCGGAGGAGGTCGTGGCTGCCTGCGGTGCGCGTCCGGTCGTCGCGCACGACGCGAAGGCGCTCGGGATCGTGCCGCCGGGGCTCGTCCACGACACCCTGCTGGGCGCGTATCTGCTCGAGCCTGCTCGTCGGGGCTACCCGTTCGCCGAGCTGTGCGAGGAGCGCGGCATGGCCAGCGACATCGAGGATCCTGTGGCGGCGGCCGCGCTGATGCTGGGAGCGCTCGCGGACTGGCAGCGCGAGCAGATCTCAGAGCGCGGGCTGGAGTCGCTGATGCGCGAGATCGAGCTGCCGCTGGTGGCGGTCCTGCGCGAGATGGAGCTGCTTGGTGTGAGGCTCGACATCGATCGCCTGGGGGAGATAACGGGGCGGGTGAGCAGCGAGATCCTTGGGCTGGAACGCGAGATCTTCGAGCTCGCCGACGAGGAGTTCCTGATCGCGTCTCCGCAGCAGCTCGGCGAGATCCTCTTCGAGCGGCTCGGCCTCTCACGCAAGCGACGCGGCAAGACCGGATACTCGACCGACGCTCGTGTGCTGCAGGCGATCCGCGCCGAGCACGAGATCGTGCCAAAGATCGAGCGCTGGCGCGAGCTCTCGACGCTGATCAAGACCTACCTGGGCGTGCTCCCGGATCTGGTCGACGAGCGCTCACGTATTCACACCACTTTCCTGCAGGCGGTAGCGCAGACGGGTCGGCTGTCGAGCACCAACCCGAACATGCAGAACGTACCCATCCGCACGCCTCTCGGGCGTGAGATCCGCGGCTGCTTCGAGGCTGAGGAGGAGAGCGTGCTGATCTCCGCGGACTACTCGCAGATCGAGCTGCGCGTGCTGGCCAACGCCGCCGGTGAGCAGGTGCTGATGGAGATCTTCGAGCGCGGCGAGGACGTGCACACCGCGACCGCATCTCGCGTCTTTGGCGTGCAGGCTCGCGAAATCGACCCCGGGATGCGCTCGAAGGCGAAGATGATCAATTACGGGATCGTCTACGGCCTCTCGGACTTCGGCCTGGCGGACCGCCTAAACATCCCCAGGGAGGAGGCAAAGGAGTTCATCGACGCCTACCTCGAGCGCTTTCCGCGCGTGGCCGAGTTCATGGCTGAGACGATCGAGCAGGCGAAGCTGGACGGCTACGTGACGACGCTGTGGGGCAGGCGCCGCCAGATCCCCGAGCTGCGCGCACGCAACTACCAGGTCCGCACGTTGGGCGAGCGCTTGGCGGTGAACACGGTCATCCAGGGAACCGCAGCTGACATCATCAAGCTGGCGATGGTTCGTGCCCATGAGGCGCTGGCGGAGTCGAAGCTGAGCACGCGGTTGCTGCTCACGATCCACGACGAGCTGCTCTTCGAAGGGCCGCCCGCCGAGGCGCCCGACGCGCGCGAGCTGATCGAGCGCGAGATGGTCGGCGTCTGGGAGCAGCGCGAGCCGCCGCTGGCGGTTGACATCGGCGTCGGACGCACCTGGCTGGAGGCCAAGTGAGCGCCCCGCCGGTGCGCAGGTAGCCGTTAGCCGCTCTGCTCGCCGAGCGCCTCGCCGATCAGGCGCACACCGTGCTCTATCGCCGGCTCGGAGAGGTTGCCGTAGCCGAGCAGCACGCCCGGTGGTCCGCCAGGCCTGAAGCGGTGCCAGGCGAGCCCCTCCATGCCGACGCCGCGCGCGGCGGCTGCCCGCAGCAGGCGCGGCTCGTCGATCTCCTCAGGGAGGGTCACGAGCTCGAACAGGCCCGCGGCGCCGGGGCTCCTAACCTGCCCCTGCGGGACCCAGCGCGCGAGCGCCTCGAGCAGGGCCTCACGCCGGTGCTGGTAGCGCAGGCGCATGCGTCGCACGTGGCGGTCGAGCTCGCCTCGTGCGATGAAGTCGCACAGCGCGAGTTGCCCGATCGCCTCCGAGCCGCCGTCCTCGATCGCCTTGGCAGAGGTCAGCTCCCATGCCAGCCAGGACGGCGTCAGCATCCAGCCGAGCCTCATGCCGGGAGCCAGGCGCTTGCTCGCCGAGCCGATGTAGGCGACGTGCTCTGGAGCGAGACCCTGCAGCGCGCCGACGGCGACGCGGTCGTAGCGATACTCCGCGTCGTAGTCGTCCTCGATGATCAGTCGCTCGTCCTCGGCCCACTCGATCAGGGCGGCGCGTCGCTCAGGCCCCATGACCACGCCCGTGGGGAACTGATGAGCCGGGGTCACCAGCACTGCCGCGGCATCCGTTCGTGCGAGATCGTCCACGCGCAGGCCCTGCTCGTCGAGCGGCACGGGAACGACTTCCATGCCGGCGTTTTCCACGATCAGGCGGTGGACGTGCCAGCCAGGGTCCTCGAGCGCAATGCGCTCGACGCCGCGCGCTCGCAGCGTGCGGCAGACGAGCGTGAACGCCTGCATGAAGCCCGTGCACACGAGCATGTGCTCAGGGTCCGCCTCCACGCCCCGTACCCGTCCGAGATAGCCGGCCAGCGCTTCGCGCAGCTCCGGGACTCCGCGGGGATCGCCATAGCCGGTGGCTGCCAGCGGGGACTCGCGCAACGCTGTTCGCAGCGAGCGCAGCCACGCCTCGCGCGGAAAGCCGGCCAGGTCCGGCAGGCCCGGATGGAAGTGGTAGGGAAAGCTTTCCAGCAGCGAGCGCGCGGGGGCGCGCGGGCTCGCGGTACGCACCGCCCTGGCCACGCGTACGGGGGCGCCCTGGCTGATCGTCAGATATCCCTCCGCTGCAAGCTGCCCGTAGGCCTCGGTCACGACTCCCCGTGAGACGCCAAGCTCGGCTGCGAGCGCTCGCGTGGAGGGCAGCTGCGTATCGCTGCTCAGGGTGCCCGAGCGGATCCGCTCACGGAGCACGCGCTCGAGCTGCTCATGCAGCGCCAGCTCGCCTGACCGGTCGATCTCAACGAGGAGGTTCGGGCCGCGACCCTCCTCAACTGGCCCTACGTTTGTACCCATCACTGGCACTGTAAAGCAGACCAGTGCGGGTCTACCTTGCACCTACACCCGCGTGGCCCGTTTCCCCGGACTCCGCACCCCGCGCCCCGAATGGAGGCCTCGACCATGAGCCAGACCAGCGCCCACCCCAACTCGTCCAAGCGCGTCACGATCATCGGCGGCGGGATCGCCGGTCTCACAGCCGCGATCGCCTGTGCCGAAGACGGCGCCGCCGTGACCCTGCTGGAGGCGCACAGCCAGCTCGGTGGCCGTGCCCGCAACACCGACGGCCCCTACAAAGCAAACCTCGGGCCGCACGCGCTGTATCTCGGCTCGTTCTGGCAGTGGATGCGCGAGCGCGACATCCTGCCCGCTCACGTATCGACGCGTTTGACCGGGGCCCGGCTGCGCATCGACGGCGCGTTGCGACGCACCCCGCCGCTGGCCGCGCTGCCCGGCGTCCTGCGCCTTCGTGGGCGTCAGGCGCCTGTTGACGTCGATTTCCGTACATGGGCGACGAGCCACACCGACGAGCAAACCGCCGGGTTCCTCTCCGGTGTTTGTGGCGTCTTCACGTTCCACCACGACCCGGGCGAGCTCTCGGCGGAGTTCACCTGGTCACGGGCCGTGCGCCTGCTGGCGGCGCCTTCGCCGGTGCGCTACCCGATAGGGGGTTGGAGCACGCTCGTGGACTCGCTGGAGCGACGCGTGCGTGAGCTGGGCGTGGACGTGCAGACGGAGACCCGCGTCCAGGAGCTGCCGAGCGGGTCACCCGTGATACTCGCGACCGAGCTCGGCCAGGCGCGCGAGCTGCTCAAAGACGACAGCCTCGGCTGGAAGAGCGGTAACACGGTTTGCGTCGACGTCGGCTTGCGCCACCGCCGAGGTGACCCTGTGATCGTCTCGGATACCGACGAGGCCGGCTGGATCGGCCGCTACTCGACGACCAACCCGACCGTCGCACCAGACGGTGAGGAGCTGATCCAGGCGCAGATGCCGATCCGTCCGGGCGAGAGCGTCGAGCAGGCGGGACTGCGCCTCGAGCGGCTGCTCGATCTCGGGCTGGAAGACTGGCGGGCGCGCGAGACCTGGAGGCGACGTCAGGTGATGGATGCACGCAGCGGCGCGCTAGACATGCCGGGCACGACCTGGCGCGACCGGCCGGCGGTCGATCGCGGCGACGGCGTATTCCTCGCCGGCGACATGGTCGCTGCCGATGGGCTGCTCGCGGAGGTCTCCTGGGCGAGCGCGCTGGAGGCCAGCAGCCTCGCGATGCAGGCGCTCAACACGATGCGCCCGAGGCTGCGCGAGGTTGCGTGAGCGCAGCCGCGCTTCGATCGCGTGCGCGGCTGACCGTCCTCGCCGCGTGAGTCAGGAGGCGAGCGTGTCCGCGAGCCGGCCGGCCCGCGGGCGCCCCGCCGGTGCGCCCGAGCTGACAAAGGATGGCGGGGCGATCGCAAGGTAGTGCTTGAACAGCCAGCTCGAGAGGCGGGCGTTCTCGACGGCGCCAACCATCGCCGTGACAGCGCGGCTGGTTGTGAGCTGTCCGACGCCGCGCTGGACCTGCAGCAGCCAGCGATATTTGCGCTCGTGCGAGTCCGAGAAGGCGCTGTAGCGGGCGAGCGCCTGCTCGCGCGTGCTCTCACCTTGGAGCACGGCACTGAGCTCACGCCCGCAGGCGATGCCGAAATACAGGGCCGTGCGTATGCCCTCTGCGGTGAGCGGGAGACAATGGCCGGCGGAGTCGCCCGCGAAGAACACGCCGTCCTCGACGGCCGGCCGCAGCTCGTGCGGGATCCAGTTCCCCTGGTAGCCATCGGGCGCCATCCCGAGCTCCCCGACGAGCCTCACGGTGGGCTCCTTGACGTGGTGGGAAGGCCAGAAGGACCCGACCCCGACACGCATCTCATCCCCCGCTGGGAAGCTCCACGCGTAGCCCGCCCGGATATACGCGGGGTCGATCCACAGCTCCATCTCGTCACCGCGCCCCTCCGGGTGGACCTCCAGGCCGCGCGAGAGCCTCGCGTTCGGCGGCTGGATGGGCGTTGCGTTCGAGAGCACTCGTCGCCAGCCGAGCGCGTCGACGATCAGGGGCGCCGTCAGCTCACCGCGGTCAGTGTGGACCGTATTTCCCTCGCGTCCCGTGACGGTGGCTGTCTCGAGCTCGAGATCGGTGGACTCGGCCTGACTCCAGAGCAGCGCGCAGAGCTCGCGGTAGTCGAACGTCGAGAACGACCACGGCAGCCGCCAGCGGGCCGCACGAAACGGAGTGCGCACGACGATCTCGTCGAAGCGCTGGCGCCAGGAATCCATCAAATCGAGCGCGTGCATCCATCCCGTGGGCATCGCGCACGCCGACGTCTGGCGCTCACCGAGCTCGTAGCGGTCGATCACGAGCACCTTCGCACCGGAGCTTGCAAGCTCTCTCGCAACGGCCAATCCAGCAAAGCTGGCGCCGCAAACAAGCACATCGCAGTCGCGTTCCAGGCGGGTCCGTTGCTCTCCCCGCTTGGTCGCTCGCACAGGCATATGCCCGGCAATGATACGGCTGCGCTACGCTTCGGCCGGTGCAAACTGTGATGGAGAATCCTCAGGCCCGCGTGGTCGACGGGTCGAACGGGCTCTTGCTCGAAGTCGACGGCCAGATCGTGCCCAACTACGACGCCACTTTTCGGCCGATCGAGGAGGGCGAGGTGGTCACCGGCCACGTCGTGCGAATCGACAAGGACGAGGTGCTCGTCGACATCGGCTACAAGTCCGAGGGGGTCATCCCCGCCAACGAGCTTTCGATCCGCAAGTCGGTCGACCCCAACGAGGAGGTGCACCTCGGCGAGGAGGTCGACGCGATTGTCATGACCAAGGAGGACCAGGACGGTCGCCTGATCATGTCCAAGAAGCGCGCCCGCTTCGAGAAGGCGTGGCGGCGCATCGAAACGGCGGCCGAGTCCGGCGAGCCCGTCGAGGGAACGGTCATCGAGGTCGTCAAGGGCGGATTGATCATCGACCTCGGCGTTCGCGGCTTCCTGCCCGCCTCCCTCGTGGACATCCGTCGCGTGCCCAACCTCGACGAGTACATGGGCACCAAGATCGAGACCAAGGTGATCGAGCTCAACCGCTCGCGCAACAACGTGGTGCTCTCGCGCCGCGCAGTGCTCGAGGAGGAGCGCAAGGAGGTCCGCCAGCAGATCCTCGACCGCCTGCAGCCAGGCCTGGTCGTAGAAGGGCAGATCTCGAACATCGTCGACTTCGGGGCGTTCGTCGATCTCGACGGGATTGACGGGCTGATCCACATCTCAGAGCTCTCCTGGTCGCATGTCAATCACCCGAGCGAGATCCTCTCGATCGGCGACACTGTGAAGGTCAAGGTGCTCGACATCGATCGTGACCGCCAGCGCATCTCGCTGGGTCTCAAGCAGACCCAGGAGGACCCGTGGCAGCGCATCGTCGACACCTACAACGTCGGCGACGAGCTCGCCGGCAAGGTCACCAAGGTAGTCACGTTCGGCGCGTTCGTGGAGATCCTGGACGGCGTCGAGGGGCTCGTGCATATCTCCGAGCTCGCTCCCCATCACGTCGAGAGCCCGCGCGAGATCGTCCACCCGGGCGATGAGATCCGCGTGAAGATCCTCGAGATCGACTCCGAGCGCCGCCGCCTGTCGCTTTCAGCCAAGCGGGTCGAGGACCAGATCCTGCCCGTCTCACGGCCCGGCGAACCCGCCTCCGACGCCGACGGTGAGATCGCGCCCGGCGAAGGCGAGGCGGTCGCCGAGGTCGTCGAGGCCGGGGCAGCGGAGGCTGTCGCGGAGATGAGCGAGGCGATCGAGGTCGCGGACGCCGTCGAGGAGTCTGTGGAGGCTGAGGCTCTCGCGGAGGTTGTCGAGGCCGCCGAGATCGAAGCCGCAGTCGAGCAGGCCTCCGAGGAGCAGCCGGCAGCAGCCGAGGCCGTGGCCGCGCCGCAGGAGCCTGCAGCGGCAGAGTCCGCCCAGCAGGACTGAGACGCGCTGAGCGAGTCCCCGGAGGATGGGCCAACGGTGCCGTTCGTCGGGTTGACGGGCGGTTTGGGCTCGGGCAAGTCGACGGCACTTGAGGCACTGCGACGTCTCGGTGCCGAGGTCATCTCGAGCGACGCGGTCGTACACGAGCTCTACGAAAGCGCGCCGCTGCGAGACGCGGTGATCGCTCGCTTCGGCGCTGCCGTAGCGCCCGGCGGCGTGGTCGATCGCGCGGCGGTGGCACGGCGGGCGTTCGCAACCGGCCACGATCGCGCCTGGCTGGAGGGGCAGGTCTGGCCCTTGGTCGGAGCGCGTGTCGCGCAATGGCTCGAGCAGGCCCGCGCCAAGCGGCCCGCGCCCCCGGCAGCGGTGGTCGAGGTCCCGCTGCTGTTCGAGGCGGGCCTGGAGCAGATCTACGACGCGACGATCGCGGTCACAGCCGATGAGTCGGTGCGCCGACGTCGGGCGTCCGAGCGCGGGCACGCGCTCGTGGATGAGCGCGCCGCGCGTCAGCTCTCCCAGGAGGAAAAGGCGCAGCGAGCGACGTTCGTGGTGGTCAACGATGGCAGCGTCGAGGATCTGGAGCGCAAGCTGTCGGTCGTTCTTGGCAAGCTAGGAGGATGACGCGCAGAGCCTTCGCCACGATTGCAACGCTGGTGGTCGCCGTGCTGGTGGCCGCGGTGGTGGCGAGCATGCTCCATACCGCCGCCAACAACCTCGCGCTGCCGCTCAGCGACGCGGGCATCATCCGCGAACAGGCTGCGGAGAAGCGCCTGGACCCTGCGCTGATCGCGGCGGTTATCTACGCGGAGACGAAATTCGACCCGCGCCGCTCCTCCGCCGGAGCGGAGGGCCTGATGCAGATACTGCCGGCGACCGCCTACTACCTGGCGCACCTCTCGGGGGGCATCACCTTCACCGCGAGCGACCTCGCCGAGCCGAGCGTGAACGTGGCGTATGGCAGCTACTACCTGCGCTACCTGCTCAACCACTACCGCGGCAACGAAATGCTCGCGGTGGCCGCCTACAACGGCGGTCTGACAAACGTCGACAAGTGGGTCGCTCAGGCTGAAGCGGAAGGCCATCAGCTGAGCTCTCAGGAAATCCCGTTCCCGCAGACGCGCGAATACGTGCAGCGGGTCTTGGATGCCGAGCGCGCCTATCGCGAAACATACCCACGGCAGCTAGGATTGGAGTAACGAGTGTGGCGAATGGTACGGCAGATCGGGCCCCTGAAGCGAGCCGCGACTGTGGCGCCATTGGTACTCGTCGGCTTCGCCCTCGCAGTGGCAATCGACACAGCCAGCGCCGATGCGTCGTTGGGCGAACTGACGTTCCTGGGCTGCATCGGCCAGGTGAGCCTGAGCGGATGCTCGGCCGTTCCCGGTGGCCTGACCGGTGCCGTGGAAGAACCGAAGGGCCTCGCCGTGAGCCCGGACGGAGCTAACGTCTACACAGCCGACGCTGAAGCGAGCGCGATCGATGTGTTCTCCCGCAACCTCGTCGACGGGACGCTGACCCTGACGAGCTGCATCGGACAGCACAAAGGATGCGCGACGACCTCCCCGCAGGCTAAAGCAGTCGAACGGCCATTTGCCGTGGCGGTGAGCCCAGATGGCAAGAACGTCTACGCCGTGTCGGTCGGATCGAACTCAGTCGATGAGTTCGCTCGCGACGCGGCGACCGGAGAACTGACCTACATCGGCTGCATCGGTCGGCTCCCCGGATGTACCCCTACGTCGCCGGCCGAAGCCATCGATGGCCCGGGGTCGATCGCGATCAGCGCGGATGGCACGAGCGTGTACACGGCGTCGGAGAACGCGGGCGGCGCGGTCGATGAGTTCTCGCGCGAAGCCGCCACCGGTGCATTGACGTTCGATGGCTGTATCGGCAACGCGTCCGGCTGCACGCCGACGCCGTCGGAAACCCTCCGCCTGGCGACTGCCGTCGTGATCAGCCCAGGTGGCGCGAACGTCTATGTAGGCGGGCAGGGAGCTTCGATCAGCACGTTCGCACGCAACGTGTCCACAGGTGCGCTCACCTACGAGCGCTGCATCGGCAACTCCAACGTCTGCGAACAAGTCAGCCCGCTGGCGATCAACGAGCCCACGTCGCTGGCGGTCAGCCCTGACGGCGCCAACCTATATGCCGGCAACTTCGCCAACGGCGTGGTCGACGTCCTTGCGCGCAACACGACCAGCGGGGCGCTGACGTTTGCGGGCTGCGACGGCGCGCTCAGCGGGGAGCCCGGGGCGTGCACCGAAATGCCGTCCGGGGGGAACCCGGCAGGACCGCTGACTGTGGCGATCAGCCCCGAAGGGGCGGATCTCTACGTCTCGGCCGAGCAGGGGGTGTATGAGTACGCGCGCGGAGCCGCGGGAGCCCTCAGCTTCGCCGGCTGCACCGGAAACCAGCTCGGGGTGTGCACGGCCACGGTCCCTGAAGAAGCGCTCTCCTTCTCTGTCTCGCTGGCGTTGAGCCCTAACGGCGCCAGCCTCTATGCCGGCACCGAGGTTGCGAAGGACCTCGACGTGTTCGGACGTGAGACGCTCCCGACGTGCGGCGACATCACAACGACGACTCCCTATGAGACGGCGATCACCCTGAAGCTGAGCTGCAGTGACGCGGACGGCAAAGCGGTCACGCTTGCGATTGCCGGCTCGCCCACCCACGGCAGCCTTGGGACGCTGGTAGCGGGCGATGAAGTCACCTACACGCCCGCCGCCGGCTTCAGCGGACCTGACAGCTTCAGCTTCACCGCGCAGAACGAAGACGGGACGTCCTTGCCCGCGAGCGTGACGATCACGGTCGGCTCGCCGGCGAACGCCACCGTCCCCACACGGACCACCACGACTGGTGGGAGCACCACGCCGGGAATCGCCACGACACCGCAGGGCGTGGAAGAACTCTTGCTGGCGTGCACGAAACGACCGCTGGTCCTGAACGACGTTCTCGTCCACGGCGATCGGGTGCTGCTCGAGGGCAGCGCCGCCGAGGACCTGCACGGCAAGGAGGTCAAGCTCATCTTCGATGGGCACAAGCAGGTCGCGACGGCGAGGATCGGGGCAGACGGTGAGTTCTCCACGAGCGCGCCGCTGCCGCCCGCGCGGATGCGCGACAGCAACAGCGCGCGCTACATGGCCGAGCTCGGCAGACAGCGCTCGCTGGACCTGAAGCTGACCAGACGCCTGATCCTCGAGCCGCCCAGGTTCTCCGACGGGACGGTCACGCTCGTGGGGCAGGTGCTGCCACCGCTGCGCAAGCCTGTCGCGTCCGTGAGTGTCCAGCAGCAGCTCGAATGCGGGAAAGCGAGGACTGTCGGAACATTCAAGCCCTCCCGCGACGGCCATTTCCGCATCACGCTCAAAGTCCCCGCCGTCGCCAAGGCGGGCCTCTACACGCTCACGAGCAGCGTCGTCGCGAAGCCTGGAGCGAGGCACGGCTTCGCCACTTACAGCCTCCCGCTGCCCGTGCTCCTCGGCTGAGCCAACCCGGCCAGCCGGTCCGCGCGTCGGCGACCGGGCTGAGTCGGGCAAGCATCGTCTGCCAGGGACGCCGGTCGCTAACGTGCATGGAGCCGATGCCAGAATTCAAGCTCGACTCAATCTTCACCCCCACCGCGGACCAGCCGAAGGCGATCACCGCCCTGGCTGAGGGCATTGAGCAGGGCGAGCGCTTCCAGACGCTGCTGGGCGCGACGGGCACGGGCAAGACGATGACGATGGCGGGCGTGATCCAGGAGGTCCAGCGCCCGACGTTGGTTATCGCGCACAACAAGACGCTTGCGGCGCAGCTGTGCAACGAGTTCCGCACGTTCTTCCCGGATAATGCGGTGGAGTACTTCGTCTCGTACTACGACTACTACCAGCCGGAGGCTTACGTCCCCAGCAGGGACCTGTACATCGAGAAGGACTCGGCGATCAACCAGGAGGTGGATCGCCTGCGCCACGCCGCCACGGCGGCGGTGTTCGCGCGCAGGGACGTGATCGTGGTGGCGTCGGTGTCGTGCATCTACGGCCTCGGCTCGCCGGAGACCTACGAGATGAACATGCAGATCCTCAAGCGCGGGGAGATGATCGACCGCGATGGGCTGCTGCGCAAACTCGTCTCGATCCAGTACACGCGCAACGACAGCGTGCTCTCGCGTGGCACCTTCCGTGTGCGCGGCGAGACGCTCGAGGTGTTCCCTGCCTATGCCCAGAGCGCCTTCCGCGCGACGATGTTCGGCGACGAGGTGGAGCGCCTGCAGCAGTTCGACCCGCTGACGGGCGAGCTGCTGGAGGATGACCTGGAGCACGTTGCGATCTGGCCGGCGACGCACTACAACGTCAAGGAGGGCACGATCGAATCGGGAGTGGCAGAGATCGGACGGGAGCTGAACGAGCGCTGCGAGCAGCTGGAGTCCGAAGGCAAGCAGCTTGAGTCCCATCGCCTGCGCCAGCGCACGCAATACGACATGGAGATGCTCAGGGAGGTCGGCTTCTGCTCGGGCATCGAGAACTACTCACGGATCCTCGACGGCCGCCCGCCCGGCTCGAGGCCCTACTGCCTGATCGACTACTTCCCCAAGGACTTCATCTGCCTGATCGACGAGTCCCACCAGACCGTGCCGCAAATCGGCGGGATGTTCGAGGGCGACCGCTCGCGCAAGCAGACGCTCGTCGACTACGGCTTTCGCCTGCCGAGCGCGATGGACAACCGCCCGCAGCGCTTCGAGGAGTTCCTTTCGATCACACCCCAGCTGCTGTTCGTCTCGGCCACGCCGGGGGAATACGAGCGGACGCGCTCGACGAACGTGGTCGAGCAGATCGTGCGCCCGACGGGGGTCGTCGACCCGGGCGTCGAGGTGCGCGAGACGAAGAACCAGATCGACGACCTGATGAACGAAGTCCGCAAGCGCGTCGAGCGCAACGAGCGTGTGCTGGTGACGACGCTGACGAAGAAAATGTCCGAGGACCTCTCCCAGTACCTGCTGGAGATGGGCTTCAAGACCCGCTACCTGCACTCGGAGAT
>DATBZG010000068.1:0-12022 GCA_036513335.1 Solirubrobacteraceae bacterium
AGCTCATACGAGCGCCTGCGCGCCTCGTGCTCGTACGTGATGCTCACCACGATCACCTCATCCGCGCCGTAGCTCGCCGCCACCTCCTGCAGCTGCGCACGCACCTGTTCCGGGGCGCCCACCACCGCCCGACGCTCAGAGCGCGGCTGGCCGGCGCCCGCGTCGTCCACCTCCAGGAACCGCAGCGCCCGCTCCGGCGGCGGCACCGCGATCAGCTGTCCGCGGCGCAGCAGCGTGAACGTCATCCGCGCGCTCGCCGCCAGGCGCTGTGCCTCGTCCTCGTCATCGGCGCAGATCACCCACACCGCCACAGCGGTGCGCGGGTGGGCGTCCGTGTGTTCGCGTTCTGCAAAGCGCTCGCGATACAGCTTCGCCAGCTCTGCACCGTTCGGGTTGATGAAGTCCGCAAACGCGTACGGCAAGCCGAAGTCAGCCGCCCACAGGGCGCTCTGCTGCGAGGACCCCAGCAGCCACGGCTGCGGGCGCTCCGGGCGCCCCGGCAGCGTCTTCGCCAGCCGCGCAAACGGATGGTCCGCCGGCAGCGTGTCCTCCAGGTAGCCCAGCAGCTCCGCCAGCTGCTGGGGGAAGTCATCCGGGGAGGCCTGACGGCGGTCGCGCTGCAGCGCGAACATCGTCAGCTGGTCGGTGCCCGGCGCGCGACCCAGCCCCAGATCGATGCGATTCGGAAACAACCCCGCCAACAGGCTGAAGGACTCCGCCACCTTCAGCGGGCTGTAGTGGGGCAGCATTACGCCACCGCTGCCCACGCGGATGTTGCTCGTCGCCGCCGCGATCGGGCCGATCAGCACCTCCGGGCTCGGGCCCGCCAACATCGGGCCGCCGTGGTGCTCGGCCACCCAGTAACGGTGGTAGCCAAGCGCGTCCGTCAGGCGCGCCAGGTCAAGCGTGTTCGCCAGCGCCTGCGCTCCCGTCGAGCCCTCTGAGATCGGAGACTGGTCCAGCACCGAAAGGCGCAACCGTGGGGATTCGCTCGACATCGCCCCTCCTACGTTACGAGGGTCGCGCCCACCTCCCGCCGCGACCACGCGCACGGCTCACGCCGGTGTCAAGCCGCTCTCCATCCCGCGCGCTATTTTCGTGCCATGAGGCACAAGCGATCGATCATCATCGCCTGCGGCCTGCTTGCAGCGGCAGCCGTGCTCGCCGCCGTCCTCGCGCAGTCGACGACCTCGCACGGGATCCCCATGCGCGTGGCCGGCCTCCGGGCAACGTCCAACCGAGGTATCTGCTCCACAGCCGAAGCCCACTGTGTCAGCGGCTGCCTGCTGCCCGTCGCCGCTGTGATCGTGCCAACGCCTGCCCGCGCCGGCGAGTGCCCACCGGCAAGTCGATCGAGCCGCCCCTGCAGGCTGCTGATCGCCAACGACCAGCACCCGCCCACGACGAGCGACGACTCCTTCTGCGCGCGCGAGGAAGTGCTTCTGCGACGTCTCAGAGAAAGGCGCGCCAGGCACTCCCCGCGCGCGCTGCGCTAGTCGCACCGCCGCACACACTCCTACTCGGCTTCGCGGTAGGGTTGACTCCTACTTCTGGGGAGGAGAGGCATGTATCAACCTACGCTGTTCCGCGACCGCGACCGGCCTGCGCAGATCGTGCTCGGCGGCGTCGTGCCCGCGATCGCCGGTGCCATCGCCGGAGTCCTCGTCGGGGTCTCCAGCGGTGCCTACTGGGGCTACGCCGCGTTCATCGCCATCGCTAGCGTGATCGCCGGCTTCGAGCACCTCGACGGCTGGGGCGGCGCCGACCGCGGGCTCGTCGCCGGCGCCATCTACGGCGTCGCGCTGCTGCTCGCCCACCTGATCGCCGGCACCCACGCCAAGGTGTCGCTCGGCAGCTTTCCCCCGCTGCTCGCAGTCGTGACCGCGATCGCCGGCATGCTGCTCAGCGCCGCCGGCGGGCGGCTCGCCCGTGCGCTGCGCGAACGCTCGCACGCAGAGGTCAGTGTTCCCGTGGAGTAACGGCCGCCAGCGCGCCGCACCACGCGAGAGGACGGGGGCCGCAACCCTCGACGACGGCGCCCACAGGTAGGCTGCTGCGCCATGAGCGATCCTAGCCAGGAGCCCGAGCCCCCCTACCACCTGTTCCTGCATGAGCCCGAGGTGCCCGTCACCGCACAAGCGCTCAGGCTGCTCATCTCCGACGAGGCGCACGAGCACGACATCCGCCAGCTCGGCCGCGAAGTCCTCGCCAACCTCGAGGCCGACCCCGACGCGCAAGGCACGCTCACCGTCTCCCTCACGCCCAAGCAGATGAAGATCACGCACAGCGCGTTGCGGCTGCTGCTCAACGACCTCCAGCGCGAGCAGGACGACGAGCGCCAGATCCTTCACAACATCCTCGACAAGCTGCCCGACGAGCACACCATGAGGGCCATCAAGCTGTAGTCGGCGGAAGCGGGGTCGTGTCTATTGCCAGTTCTCGGGCATAGGCGATAAATGACAATAACGTCGCGTGGACGGCAGCCGGGTCGCGTCCTATTGCCAGTTCTCGGGCATAGCCAATAAGTGGCAATAGCGTCCTTGGCGCGGTGACGGTCCCGCAGCTTCAGCGCGAAATCGGCGGCCTTCACATGTCCTATACGGACTCACCGATCCGCTTGTGTTAGTCTAAGCGGACCGCTCAGTCCTCTACGTAGGAAGGTATCAGCCGATGGCCTCCCCAGCGTCCGCTCCCGCCGTCCCAGCCTCATCAGGTTCCGCCTCCTCCTCCGCAGCAGTCAACACGCCGTCCGAGAAACGCCACTTCAACCCCTGGCTCACGCTCGTGATCGTCTGCGTCGCCCAGTTCATGGTCGTGCTCGACGCCACCATCGTCAACGTCGCGCTGCCCTCCATCCAGAAGGGCTTGCACTTCTCGCGCGCCGACCTGCAGTGGGTAATCAACGGCTACACGTTGCTGTTCGGCGGCTTCCTGCTGCTCGGCGGCCGCGCCGCCGACCTGCTCGGACGCAGACGGCTGTTCACCGCCGGCGTGATCCTCTTCTCGCTCGCCTCCGCCGTGAACGCGTTCGCGCAGAGCTCCAACGTGCTCATCGCCGGACGCGCGCTGCAGGGGCTCGGCGCCGCGCTCGTGTCTCCCGCCGCGCTGTCCATCCTCACCACCACCTTCACCGACCCCTCAGAGCGCACCAAGGCGCTCGGCGTGTGGAGCGGCATCGCCGCCGGCGGCGCCGCGGTCGGGCTGCTCATGGGCGGCGTGCTCACCGACCTGCTCTCCTGGCGTTGGGTGTTCATCGTCAACCTCCCCGTCGGCATCGGCGCGCTGCTCGCCGCCCTGCGCTACGTGCCCGAGTCGCGCGGCCCCGAGCTGCGCAGGACATTCGACCTCGCCGGCGCCTTCTCCGTCACCTCCGGGCTCGTGATCGCCGTCTACGGGATCGTCAAGGCCCAGCAGTACGGCTGGGGCTCAGGGCGCACGCTCGGCACGCTCGCTGTCGCCGCCGTGCTGCTCGGCGCGTTCTTCTTCATCGAGAAACGCAGCCCCGCGCCGCTCGTGCGCCTCAGCATCCTGCGCATCCGCACGCTCGCCGCCGCCAACCTCTCGCTGCTGTTCGTCATGTCCGGGATGATGTCCATGTTCTACTTCGCCTCCCTGTACGTGCAGCAGGTGCTCGGCTACAGCCCGCTCAGGGCCGGGCTCGCCTTCCTTCCCGTCACGGTCGGCATCGGCGTCGGCGCCGGGCTCGCGCAGTCGCTCATCCGCCGCTTCGACGCCCGCGCCATCGCCGTCGCCGGTCTCAGCCTCGCAGCCGTGGGAATGGCGCTGCTGCTGCGCACCACGATCCAAGGCAACTACGCCGGACAGCTGCTCGTCGGCCTGGTCCCGCTCGCGCTCGGCATGGGGCTCACGTTCGTCCCCATCACGCTGCTCGCCACCGCCAACGTGCACGGCGACGACGCCGGACTCGCCTCCGGCCTCTACAACACCGCCCAGCAGGTCGGCGGCGCGCTCGGGCTCGCGATCCTGTCAACCCTCGCTGCATCGCGCACCAGCTCGCTGCTCAGCGGCAGCGCCGCCAGCGGCCAGCACGCCGCGCTGCTCGGAGGCTTTCACCTCGCCTTCGGTGTCGCCGCCGGGCTGCTCGCGCTCGCCGCGCTGCTGCTCGTCGCGATGCTGCGCCGTCGCCACGTCGCCACGCTCGACCTCGACGCGCAGCCGGTGCTCGCCTGAGTCAGAGCTGAGCACCCCGGGGCTTGCCACGCCAACGCAAGCCGCGTGGCAAGCCGCCCCCGGGACCAGCCCACCAGCACAGGCCGCAGCTGCGCCATACTCTTAATCAGTAGTAATCGAGGGAGAGAGCCAGCAGAGATGAGTGCCACCAGTACCCACCAGGCGGCTACGCCCAGCGACGACGTGCAGCCGCGGCGCCAGCGCGCCGACGCCGAGCGCAACCGGCGCGCGCTGCTCGACGCCGCCGTACAGGTATTCGGCGAGCGCGGGCTCGACGCCACCGTCGCTGAGATCGCCGCCCGCGCAGGCGTCGGTCAGGGCACCGCCTTCCGCCACTTCCCCACCAAGGAGCAGCTCATCGCCGCCACCGTGCGCGACGTGCTCGACCGCATCACCATCACCGCGCTCGAGCAGCTCGACGAGCCCGACCCGCTGCTCGCGCTGCGCACGCTGATGCACTCAGGCTCACAGCTGATGGTCAGCAACCAGGGCTTCAAGTCCGCCACCGCCAACTCGCTCGTGCACGAGGACCCCGAGGTCGTCGCCGCCAACGAGCAGCTGCTTGCGGTCGCCGCGCAGCTGCTCGCCCGCGCGCAGGACGCCGGTGTGATCCGCGCAGATGTCACCCCCGAGGACATTCCCCTTCTGCTCTGCGCCGTCAGCGCCACCGACATCGCCCCCCGCGAGCAGCAGACCGCGCTGTGGGAGCGCTATTTCGAGATCGTCTTCTCCGGCATCTGCACCGACGCCAGTGCCGCGCCGCCCGCCACACTCGCCGCCAGCGCACCCACACCCGAGGAGCTGCGCCGGCTCAAGGCGTCAAGCCCTCAAGCGTGAGCTCGCTCTCGATCGCCGCCCGCACCGCCTCCAGTGCACCCGCCCGCGCGCGCAGCTTCGTCGCCGCATGCGCGTTCGCGTCAAGCCCCTTGAGCTCCGACGCCGCCTCCAAGCTTGCTGAACGGAGATCGTTTGGTGCGACCACACGGTCGAGGAAGCCCGCCGCCGCAGCCTCCTGCGGGCTGTAGCTCGCGGCCCCAACCACAGCTCTGTCGAACTGCGTTGGCGTCAGGCGCCCGCGCGCGAGCTCGATCACGAACCACGGCACCGTCAAGCCGATGCGCACCTCGTTCAAGCCCAGCTTGAACGGGCCATCCACGCCAATCCGCACATCAGCCGCCAACGGCACGAACGTGCCCGCCGCCACCGCATGGCCTGAGCACGCCACCACCACCGGCCGCGCGAACCCCAGCACGCGCTCTGCCAGCGTCGCCCCCAGTCGCAGCATCTCCAGCACCCGATCCGGCTCGCCGCTCGCGAACACGCTCAAGTCGAAGCCCGCGCTGAAGCAGCCCTCGCGGCCCGTCAGGATCACCACCGCGCCATCGCGCTCCGCCTCGTCGAACGCCGCATGCGCCTCCCGCAGCATCGGAGTCGAGAACACGTTCAACTTGCCGTCATCCAGGGTGATCGTCGCAATCCCGTCGTCCAGCTCGTAAGTCACCAGGTCCGCCATCTCCAAAGCCTCCAGTCCAGTCGGTGCCAGTGAGGTATCCCGTTGGGCCTATATATTGTAACCGTGTTTCGAAACGTCGTTACGGAATAGATAGAGCGTGCCTCGGACCAAGCAGCGGACTCCTGAGCTGCGCGAGCACGTGCTGTCCGTCGCGCTCGAGCTGCTCGCCCGCGACGGCGTCGCTGCCTTCACCACCAGAAACGTCGCGCGGCAGTCCGACACCTCGCCGCCCGCCATCTACGAGCTGTTCGGAGACAAGAGCGGGCTCGTGCGCGAGGTCTTCTTCCAGGGCTTTCGCATGCTGCGCCGTCATCTCGGCGCCATTACGCAAACTGAGGACCCGCGCGCTGACGTGGTGCACCTGATGGCGCTTTACCGCAGCTTCGTGCGCCAGAACCCAGTGCTCTGCGAAGTCATGTTCTCCAGGCCCTTCACCGACTTCGCGCCCAGCGGCGCCGAGCTCAACGCCAGCGGCTCCGTGAGGACGCTCATCGTTCAGCAGGTGCGCCGCTGCATCGACGCCGGCCTGCTGCACGGCGATGAGATCGACATCGCCAACGTGCTCGTCGCGCTCGCCCAGGGCCTCGCCGCCGCCGAGAACACGCGGCGACTCGGCAGCAGCCGGGCTTCCGTCGACCGGCGCTGGGCGCTCGCCGTCGACGCCGTGCTCGGCGGGCTCTCGAGCTAAGCGACGCCCGCCCCGGGGCGTTAGGGCTTCGCGGCCTGCGACTCCTGCAGACGTACCCGCGACGCCGCGATCTCCACGATCGCCTCCTCGCGCGAGCGCCAGCCCTCCACCACGACCTCCTTGCCCTCCTCCAGGTCCTTGTAGATCGTGAAGAACTGCTCGATCTCCTGGCGCAGGATCAACGGCAGCTGATCCAGCTCTTCGTACTGGTTCCAGTACGGATCGTGAAGCGGCACGCAGATGACCTTGTCGTCGATGCCCTTCTCGTCGCGCATCATGAACATCCCCAGCGGCTTCACCGGGATCAAGCACCCCGGGAACGTCGGCTCGTACAGGCACACCAGCGCATCCAGCGGGTCGCCGTCCTCGCCCAGCGTGCCCCGCAGGTAGCCGTAGTCCGTGGGGTACGTCGCCGCGCTCATCAGCAGCCGGTCGAACTTGATGCCACCCAGCTCCGGGTCCCACTCGTACTTGTTGCGCGTGCCCTTGGGGATCTCAACCACGCACACCAGTGGCTCGCTCGCGCCCGGGGCCAATACGTCTTCAGTCATGCCGCTGATCCTTCCACACAAAAGCGCTCCTGCCCGACCCCGGGGTCAACCCGGCGGCCGGGGGAGCGCGTGAGCACTGCATACCCACAGGTGCGCCGGCCCAAACCGCCCGCCGTATACGATCCTCAGGTGCTGAGCGTGCTGCTGGTGGAGGATGACGACGGCGACGCGCTGATCGTCGATGATCTGCTCAGCGAAGCGCTGCCCGACGCGCGCATCGTCCGCAGCCGCCGCTTCAGCGACGCCCTCGACACGCTCAACGCCGACGTGGACTGCGTGCTGCTCGACCTCAAGCTGCCAGACGCCGAGGGCATCGACACGGTTGTGCGGCTACGCGAACAGGCCCCCGACACGCCGCTGATCGTGCTCACCGGGCTCAACCACGAGGCCGCCGGTGTCGCCGCCGTGGACGCCGGCGCCCAGGACTACCTCGTCAAGGGAGAGGTCGACGGCGCGCAGCTGGCGCGCGCGATCCGCTACTCCATCGTCCGCCGCCAGGCCGCCGACGCCCAGCACCAGCTGCGCCTCGCCGAAGTGCAGTCGCGCGAGGTCGCGCGACTGGAACGCGGGCTCGCGCCGCGACCGCTGATCAGCGACAGCTCGATCTGGTTCGCCTCGCTCTACCGCCCCGGGCGCGACCGCGCACTGCTCGGCGGCGACTTCTTCGACGTCGCAGAGACATCCGACGGGCACCTGCGCGCCGTCGTCGGTGACGTCTGCGGGCACGGACCCGACGAAGCCGCAGTCGGCGTCTGCCTGCGCGCCGCCTGGCGCGCGCTCGCAGTCGCAGGCGTCGACAGCCAGCTGGTCGTACACACGATGGAGCGGGTGCTCGTGCACGAACGCGAGATCCCGCTGCTGTTCACCACGCTCTGCACGCTCGAGGTCGAGCCCAACCGCGCCCGCGCGCACATGATCCTCGCCGGCCACCCGCCGCCGATGCTGATCGACGGCAGCTCCGTCTCAACGCTCCCGCACCAGGGCGGCGGACCTCCGATCGGGCTCGACGGCGCCAGCTGGTCGCCGACGCCGCTCGAGCTAGCGCCCGGCTGGGTGATGCTGCTCTACACCGACGGCATCATCGAGGGGAGGGTGGGCAAAGGGCCCGAGCGCCTCGGTGCGGAGGGCGTGCAGCGCCTGATCTCCCAGCACATAGCCAAGGACCCCAACTGGCGCCAGCACCCGCAAGAGCTGCTCGACGAGCTGATCCTGCGCGCGGAAGAGCTCAACGGGGGCGAGCTCACCGATGACGTGGCCATGCTGCTGATCGGCTCGCGCGCGCACAGCGCCTCCACAGGTTGAGCGCGCGTCCCTCGCAACCTGCGGGCACGCGGATCACCGCGCGCGCGCTGCCACGGCTGCGCGTCGGACAGTGGCTAGCGCTCACGATCGGCGTGCTGCTCACGTTCGCCGTGATCGGCGTCGGCCTGGCCCTGCTTGCCAACCAGAAAGTCGGCGACCAGCGACACGTCGTGCTCGAGCAGGTGGAGCCGGCGCTGCTCGCCGCGCTGCGGCTGGAAAACGCATTGATCAACGAGGAGACGGGCGTACGCGGCTACCTCCTCAGCGACAAAGCGCAGTCGCTCGAACCCTATGAAAAAGGCCGTGTCACCGAGGCGTTCGCCTATCGCACGCTCGAACAGCACGACAACGTCGGCGGGCGCACCCTCGGCCGGGACATCAAAGCCGTCCGCGTGCGCGCACGCGCCTGGCAGCAGCAGTTCGTCGTGCCCGTCCTTCGCGGCACCCGCACGGTTCACACGGGCGCGAGCACCCGGACGTTCGCCGGTAAGGGCCTGTTCGACGCCGTCAGGACCTCCCTGGGTCGCCTGCAGCGCGACCTCACCGGCAGGCTCGCAGCCTCCGAGCGCCAGCTCGAAAGCGACGCCAGTTTTCTGAAAGTCGTCCTGCTGATCGCCGCCGCGCTGATCCTCGGCAGCGTCATTGGCGCCGGCTTCCTGCTGCGCCGCATCATCACCCGCCCATTGGCCGAGCTCGGGCGAGACACCGAGCAGGTCGCAGCGGGTGACTTCGCAAAGCCGGTCGCCATCGGCGGCGCGCCCCGGGAGATCGTTCAGCTCGGCGAGGAGATCGACGCTATGCGCCAGCGCATCGTGCAGGAGCTGCGCACCGTGGAGACCGCGCGCGCGGCGCTCGAGGCACAGGCGCTCGAGCTCAACAGATCCAACGCCGAGCTCGAGCAGTTCGCCTACGTCGCCTCCCACGACCTACAGGAGCCGCTGCGCAAGGTCGCGAGCTTCTGCCAGGCGCTCGAGCGTCGCTACCACGGCCAGCTCGACGAGCGCGCGGACCAGTACATCGAGTTCGCCGTCGACGGCGCCAAGCGCATGCAGGTGCTGATCAACGACCTGCTCGCCTTCTCCCGCGTCGGACGCAGCGGCCACGCGCTCGCACTCGTCGACCTCGACGACGCGCTCGAGCAGGCGAAGTCCTCGCTCTCGCGCCTGCTCGAGGAGAACGGCGCAAGCGTCGACGCGCAGGCGCTGCCCACCGTGCGCGGCGAGCGCGCGCTGCTCGTTTCGCTGTTTCAGAACCTGATCAGCAATGCAGTCAAGTTCCGCGGCGCACAGCCGCCGGTCGTGCGCATCGAGTCCGAGCGCCAAGGCGAGACCTGGCGGTTCAGCTGCACCGACAACGGCATCGGCGTGGAAGCCGAGTACGCCGAGCGCATCTTCGTCATCTTCCAGCGCCTGCACACTAAGGAGGCGTACGCCGGAACGGGTATCGGCCTGGCCATGTGCCGCAAGATCGTCGAGTATCACGGCGGTCGCATGTGGCTCGACCCCGAGCACAGCCCCGGAGCCCGATTCCTGTTCACCCTGCCCGTAGCCGAGCACGCACCACCAAACGAGGAGGCCACATGAACGCTGAACTGATCTCAGTGCTGCTCGTCGACGACGACCCCGGCGACGTGCTGCTCGTGCGCGAGGGCTTCGAGGACCACAAGGTCGGCAACCTGCTGTCCGTCGTGAGCGACGGCGTCGAGGCGATGGAATACGTCCGCGGCCAGGGCAGCTACAGCCAGGCGGTCAGACCTGACCTGATCCTGCTCGACCTCAACCTCCCCCGCAAGAGCGGCATCGAAGTGCTGGAAGAGATCAAGACCGATGCATCGCTCAGCACGATCCCCGTCGTCGTGCTCACCACCTCCGAAGCCGAGGAGGACATCGTGCGCGCGTACAAGCTGCACGCCAACGCCTACATCACCAAGCCCGTCGACTTCGAGCAGTTCTCGCGGATCGTGCACCAGATCGACGAGTTCTTCATCGGCCTCGTCAAGCTGCCCCCACCGCCACGGGGATGATCTCGCTCGTGACGAGGCCGTGCTCGCGCGTCAGCTCGTCGATGATCTGAAACGAGCGGGCGGTGCGCTCGGGCGTGTCGATCGTGACCGTCACCACCGGCACGTGGCGGCGAACCTGAAAGAGCCGGTCGCCGTGCGGGGCGTGCTCGCCGTGAAAGCCCCACACGCCGCGCAGCGCCGTGGCGCCCGCCGCGCCCGACGCGCGCAGCCGGCGGACGATCTCCATGTGCAGCGCGCGGCCTTCGTGGGTCGCCGCGTGGGAGGTGTAGACGATCAGCTTCTGCCACAGCGACAGGCCGTGCTCGTCCGTGCCTGACAGCTCGTGCGGGCTCGCCAGCAGCTCGCCGTCGCGCTTGCACAACTGCACGCGCTCGAGCGTCAGCAGCGGCTCGCTGAGCATCTCGCCCAGCTCCGGCAGCACCCGCGCGATGTGCTCGCCAGAGCCCACCGCCACGACCATCGCCGGCACCTGCCCGTTGCCCGCGAAGAAGCGCGCGCGCACGCGCCGGCCGCTCCTCGTGCCATCCACTCCCAGCAGCGCTGTCGCGCCGGCGATGCCGCGGCGGTGCAGCAGATCGCAGACCGCCACGAACGGCGGCGTCCCCTGCGTGCGCCCGCCACGGCCGACGTACACCGTCAGCTTCGCCGCCTCCGTGAGCTCCTGCGGGAGCGTCACCTCTCCGATCTCACCCGATAGCAGTCGCGCGCGCTCGAGCGTGATCAGGCCGCCGCGCTTGACCTCCCTCACGCTCTGCAGCACCGACTCGATCCGCTCTCTTCCGTCAACGGCCACGGAGATCACCGGCAGGTCTTCAGAGAGCGTCAGCAGACGGTCCGCGCGCGCGTGCTGCTTTCGACCGAAGCCTTCCGCGCCGCGCAGCAGCACACTCGTCTGGAGCTCGTGCGCCCCGTAGATGTCGAGGAGCTCATCGGCCAGAAGCCCGTTGGGCGTGCGATCGCGCTCGCCGAAGTACGTCGTCAGCTTCAGGCAGTCCTCGCCGGCGCTCGGTCGCTCGGCGCTCATACGTGCGCTCCGATCAGGCGCCCAAGCGCCGCCGCGCCGATGCCCACCGCCAGGCTCAGCACGATGTTCGCGATCGCCATCCGGGACTCGCCGTCCTCCGCCAGACGGTGGGTCTCGAGCATCCACGTCGAGAACGTCGTGTAGGAGCCCAGCGTCGCCGTGCCCGTGAGCACCAGCAGGTTGCCCTGCACCGCAAGACCCGTCAACAGGCCCAGCAGCAGCGCGCCGGAGGCGTTCACCGTCAGCGTCCCGACCGGGAAGTCACCCGCCGCGCGTGCCGCCAGCACCGAGTCCAGCAGGAAGCGCCCGCACGCGCCTACGCCGCCAAGCACCGCCACGCCCACCCACACCCACCAGCTCACGCGATCACCCGCACGCGTCGCACGATCGCCGTGGCCAGCCAGATCGCCGTGTATCCCGCCGCGATGCTCGCCGTCGCGTACCCCGCGGCGAGGCCGTAGCGGTGATGTTCGAGCATCTCCAGGATCTCCACCTGCATCGTCGAGAAGGTCGTGTACGCGCCGCAGAAGCCCGTGCCCAGCAGCGGACGGCGGTAGGTCGACTGCGGCAGGCGCTCCTGCAGGCGGGTCGCGAAGTACGCCAGCGCAAACGAGCCGCTGACGTTGATCGCGAAGATCGCCCACGGCCACGTTGCCGTGGCCGCCGGGAATTCCTGCGCCAGCCATACGCGCGCGAGCGCGCCCACCGCGCCGCCCGCGAAGATCGACGC
>DATBZG010000069.1:0-5775 GCA_036513335.1 Solirubrobacteraceae bacterium
GGAAAGCAGCTCGGAGCGCAGGCCGGTGACCGCGAAGGCCGGCACGTCACGATCGTGGACGGGCCGCTCGAGGAGATCGTCGGTCGCCAGCGCCACGTCCTCGGGAGCGGACGCGGCGGCCGGGCCGAGCAGCGCGCTCACCAGATGCGAGCGCGTGGCGCCCTCGGTGCGAAGGATCTCCACGACCCGACCATCACGCAGCACGGTCACCTCCGAGCAGAGGTCGATCACGTCACTGAGGTGGTGGGAGATGTAGAGGACACCGATGCCGGACCCTGCGAGGTTCCTCACGACGCGGAAGAGCTGCTCGGTCTCGGGGCCCTCGAGCGTCGTCGTCGGCTCGTCGAGCACCAGAAGGCGTGCGCTCTCCGGCCCTGTCCCCGCGCCGATTGCGCGCGCGATCGCGATCAGGCTGCGCTGCACCGCGCTGAGGCTGGAGACGGGCTCATCCGTGGGCAGGTCGCAGTTGAGCAGCTCCATCACCTCACGCATGCGCCGCCGCTGCCGACGCCAGTCGATCGTGCGCCAGCGTGTGCGGTCATAGCCACCGCCGAGGCCGAAGTTCTCGAGACCGGTGAACTGCGAGACGAGCCCGAGTTCCTGGTGCACGAAGCGCAGGCCGAGGCCGTGTCTGCCGGCCGGGGACCCGGCCGGCAGCACGTCAGAGCCAAGGCGCACCGTGCCGCCGGTCTGGTGGTGATACCCGGCCAGGATCCGCACGAGCGTCGACTTCCCCGAGCCGTTGTGTCCGATCAGCCCGTGGATGGTGCCCTCCGGGATCGCCAGATCGACGTCCCGGAGGGCCCACTTGCCGTCGAATGACATCGAGATGCCTTCGACGGCAAGCAACTGACCACTACTACCCGGCATGCCACGCCTTCTTCCAGACTTCCTGGTAGTCGGCGACGAGCGGCGGCGGCGCCGTGTTCGGCGAGACGATCACGTTGCTACCCGTGAACAGCATGCGCGGGTAGACGATTTCTTCCGCCGGCGTCAGCGGGGCGCCCTGCTCTGTACGCAGGATGATGTCGAACATCCCCCAGTACGCTTCCGGCCACGGGTCGGCCGCAGTGACTGAGACCTGGCCTTTCTTGAGGTATTCGTCTTCGATCGCGCCGCTGTCGGTCGTGGTCAGCTTCACCTTGCTTGACAGGCCCGCACTCGCCAGCGCCGACGGGACTCCATCAGTCTCGTTGGCGAAGTCGAAGAACAGGTAGTTGATTTCCGGGTGTGTACGTAGGAACGTGACGATCTCGGTCGGCAGCTTGGTGCCGATGTCAGGCTCCGCGAACGAGTAGGTCGTCACGCTGCACGATTCGCAGTTCGCCGAGCTCATCGATTCTTCGATCGACTTGTGGGCGTGTGAGTAGACGGGCGTCGCCGGCGTGCTGATGATGCCGACGTGAGCGTCTTTGCCCTTCGAGTCGGACAGGATCCATTTGCCGATCTCTTCGCCCTTCTCCTTCTGCGCTTCCGCTCCGGCCTGGATGTACGTCACGCCGGGAAGGTTCTTCGGGTTTTCCGTGATGTTGAGCACCACCGGGACGCCTTTTTCCTTGAGTTTGGCGAGCTGGTGCACGAACAGTTCCGGCGAGAACCCGCCCGTGCCGATGATCCCCGCGGGGTCATCGATCACAGCCTGTTCGTAGGCAGCCGCCACGCTCGCCGGGGTCAGGCCGGCGTTCAGGAACTTGTAGTGCCAGCCGACGGCTTCGGCCGCTTCGCGGACGACGTTGCCCGTGGCGATGCAGACGGGCACCCCGCACGACACGTAGTCGATCGTCTTGCCTGTGGGCGGCTTCTTCGGAAGCGGAGGTACGGTGAAGGTCGTGGGCCGTTTCTCCAGTTCTTCGACCGCGGTGGTCGCCGAGGCGACAGCGGCCGAGGAGCCCGAAGAGCTGGACGAGGAACTGCTGGTGGTCGTGGTGGAGCTGGTGTTCGAGTTGGACGAGCCGCACGCGGCGAGCGCCAACGGAACCAGGACGACGGCCAACACGAACGCCAGCCCCCGGGGCCTCGAGCCCCCCTTCCTTCCTGCCGGGCGCGCTGCCCGCCCTCCTGAGTGCCCGTCCCCGGGCACCTCGTTTGTCTCCGGCATCTGATCGATCCTCCCAGTGTTGACAATTGCTTTCATTAGAAAGTCCGGCACAAATCCCCAATGCCTAAATAGCGCCCAGCAACACTGCGATCAAGCCGCACAAGCATGGTTGCGGACAGCGGCGGAAGTGTAAACAGATATACTGGGCGCTGTCAACCTACGGCCGCAGCTCGGGCGTTTCGCGCACATGAAGGCGTCACCGCACCGGCCCTCGCGAAGGCCATAGCCACGCCAGTCGAGGCGAGTCCTCGAAGCCATCCCCATGCAGAGCAGTCTCGCCCCGATCGACGCGGAGCTGGCAGCCCGCTACGGATCGCGCTGTAGCAATCTCCAATCCGGCCGGCCGCGCGCCTTTGCTTCGGGCGGGCACACCGAGAGACTCAGGACGGTGAAGATCGAACGAGACGTGATGGTCACGATGCGCGACGGGATCGCCCTCGCCACCGATGTCTACCGAGGCGAGCACGGCACGCCCGGGCCCGCGCTGATCCAGCGAACTCCCTACGACAAGCACCTCAACGCGCTCTACCTGCACGCGGCCACGATTGATCTGATCGACGCCGTCGAGGCCGGCTACGTCGTCGTCGTGCAGGATTGTCGTGGGCGCTTCGGCTCGATGGGTGAGTGGCAGCCGTTCGTCCACGAGTCCGACGACGGCTACGACACAGTCGAGTGGGCCGCCGCCCAGCCGTGGTGCGACGGACATGTGGGCGTGTACGGGAACTCCTACGCCGCCAACGCAGCGTTGCAGGTCGCCGTGGCGGCTCCGCCCCATCTCGACACGGTCTTCTCCTACATGGGTGGCGCCCTGATGCCGGAGGGGTGGGTGCGCACCAACGGCGCCCTCGAGCTGTCCTTCATGTTCTTCTGGCTCACGCGCGGCGCATGGCAGACGCTGTATCGCAGCGACTACGACGAGGACACCCGCGAGAGCCTCTCAAGGACGCTGACCGCCGCCGCCGGGCGTCCCCGCCGCGTGATCGACCATCTGCCCGTCCTGGAGATGCCGGGACTGCAGCCCGAGCTCGTGCCGTTCTGGGAGGACTGGGTCGACCGTAGGGACACGAGCGAGGAATGGCGTCGTGCCGACGTCGTCGAGAGGATCGATGCGCTGCGGGTGCCCGTCCTGCACGTGAGCGGCTTCTTCGACAACTTCGGCGTCGGACACACCGCATTGGAGCGGGCGCTCGCAACACACGACGACCCGCGAGTCAGCGGCGAGAGCAGGTTCATCCTCGGCCCGTGGGACCACGAGGCGTACATGAGCCCGCGCCCGTCGACCGCTGGTGAGATCGACTTCGGACCGACCGCCCCCAACGGCTTTCGGCTGAACAGCGAGATCGGCCGTCGCTGGTTTGACCGATGGCTGCGAGGAGACGAGACCTCCATCGCATCCGAGCCACGTGTGTCGTTCTTCGAGACCGGCTCCGACCGCTGGGTGGGGGCCAAGAGCTGGCCTGCGCCACACGAGCAGCGAGACCTCTACCTCGCGAGCGCCGGTGCGGCCAACACGCGCTTTGGCGACGGGTGGCTGACGTGGGAGCCGAATGCGGCATCTGCCCCTCACGACGAGTTCAGCTATGACCCCAACGACCCCGTCCCGACGATGGGCGGCAGGACGCTGTGCCCACCGCTCGGAATGGCGGGCGTGGTGGACCAGCGCTCAGTCGAGGAGCGCCAGGACGTGCTTGTCTACACCATGCCGGCGCTCGAGGAGCCCCTCCTCGTCGCGGGCGAGGTCCAGGTCGTGGTCTTCGTCTCGAGCGATTGCGAGGACACCGACTTCACGGGCAAGCTCGTCGATCTCGAGCCCGACGGCTACTGCCGCAACGTGGCCGAAGGGATCGTGCGCCTGAGGTATCGCGACGGCCTGGACCACGAGGCGTTCCTCGAGGCAGGCGAGATCGTAGAGGTGGTGATCCCGCTCCTGCACGTGGGGCATGAGTTCCAGTCCGGGCACTGCCTGCGCCTGGAGATCTCGAGCAGCAACTTCCCGCGCTTTGATCGAAACCTGAACACCAGGGTGAACCCGGCGCGGGGCACGCCGTCGGACGTGCGCGTGGCACGCCAGCGCATCCACCACGACGCGGAGCACCCCGCGCGGCTCGTGCTGCCGATCAGGACCCCCGATCAGGACTGAGCGCCGACGCGTGACGTCTCGGTTGTAGCGTACTCCGAGCGCAGGCGGGCCTTGTCGACCTTGTCAGAGGGAGTCTTGGGAAGCTCTCCCCCGCGCACCCAGATGTGGTCAGGGCGCATGTAGCGAGGGAGCGTCTGCTCGCAGTGACGCTCGAGCATCTCGACGGTCAGCTCAGCCGCCTCGCGAGGCACGGCGACGACGCACAGGTCCTCGCCGCTGATCGTGGAGCTGAGCGCGAACGCTGCGACTTCCGCGACGGCCGGCTGCTGGGCCACCATCCGCTCGACCTCCCACGGCGAGATGTTCTCCCCGCGCCGGCGGATCGTGTCGGTGGCGCGTCCCACGAACCAGTACATGCCGACGTCGTCACGACGCACGAGATCGCCGGTGTGAAACCACAGGCCTCTGAATGCCGCGACCGTAGCCTCGGGAGCGTTGACGTAGCCGTCGAACATGATCTGCGCGACGCGTGGACGCACCGCCAGCTCCCCCGCCCCGCCCGCCACCGGACGGCCGTCCTCGTCCAGCAGCGCGACGTCCCAGTCGGCCGGTGCGGGGCCGATCAGGCCGGGCACCGGCGGCAACCCCACCGCGGGCGGGAACACCATCGCCTCGGTGCTTCCATATCTGCTCGTCACGGCCTTCACGCCGAAGCGCCTTTCGAACTCAGGCATCGCCAGCGCCCCCTCGGCAGAGACATGCGCCAAGCGGACCGCGACGCGCGACTCCCACTCGCTCTCCGGCCTGGCGAGCAGGATCGAGGTCATCATCCCGATCGCGCTGCACGCGCTCGCTTTGCTTTCGACTATCTCCTGCCAGTAGCGTGAAGCGCTGAAGCGGGTCGACAGCGCGAGTCGCGCACCCGCGAGCACGCTCGCCCACCATGACGCGAACAGGGCGTGGCAGTGATTGAGGGGCAGGCACGTGTACAGCGTGTCGTCGGCCTCGTAACCCATGTAGCGCCAGAAGACCCACGCGTAGTAGACGGCGTAGTGGTGTGACATCACGCAGCCCTTTGCCGCGCCGCTGCTCCCCGAGGTGAACAGGATCAGCGCGGGATCGGACGGTCGCACCTCGACACTCGGAAGATCCTCATCGGCCGCGCCATCGGACTCGAGCGAGCTGCGCCCGTGCTCCTCGACGCTGTTGACCAACACGCGCTGAGAGCCCCCCTCCTGCAGCCAGCCGGCTGGTAGCTGCTCGACGAGCGGGGCGTCCACGACGACAAGCGCCGGATCGATCGATCGAAGACGCTCCTCCAACAGCGCGCCCGAGAGCTGGGGGCTGAGCGGAACGGCGACGAGCCCCAGATGCCACAACGCGAGGAACACGACGATCATCTCCGGGCTGTTCTGCATCAGCATGCAAACGCGCTCGCCGGCCGCGGCGTCGCTGAGAGCCAGGCGCGACGCCATCGATCGGACCCGACGGTCGAGGGAGGCCCAGCTCTCCTGCGGCCGATCCGGGAACCACAGGCACGGAGCGTCCGTGCCCGAAGCGACCCTGATTCGCCAGAGCGCCGGCAGGGTGCGCGCCT
>DATBZG010000070.1:0-25760 GCA_036513335.1 Solirubrobacteraceae bacterium
CCCGACGTCGACGGGGAACTGGCGAATCGCCTCGAGGAATGGCAGCGACTCGATGTCGCCGACGGTGCCGCCGATCTCGGTGATCACGAAGTCGACGTCCGAGGACTCGGCGATCAGCGCGATCCGCTGCTTGATCTCATCGGTGATGTGCGGCACGACCTGGACGGTGCCGCCGAGGTAGTCGCCGCGGCGCTCGCGGCGGATGACCGTGTCGTAGATGCCGCCGGCGGTGACGTTGGAGGCCCTGCTCGTATTGGAGTCGGTGAAGCGCTCGTAGTGGCCGAGGTCGAGGTCGGTCTCCGCACCGTCCTCGGTCACGAACACCTCGCCGTGCTGGTAGGGCGACATCGTGCCGGGGTCGACGTTTATGTACGGGTCGAACTTCTGCAGCCCTACCGTCAACCCTCGTGAGACGAGCAGGCGTCCGAGCGAGGAGGAGGCGATGCCCTTGCCGAGGGAGGAGACGACGCCGCCGGTCACAAAGATGAACCGGGTCTTGCTTGGCGCCTGCGCGCGGCGATCGGAATGGTGCATGCTCATGTGGGCCTGCCCAAGGAGTCTAGTTGGCGCAGCCCCGGAGTCCGTTCGATCAGCGCAGAAATCGATCGCAACTCCCCATATAGCGTGATTCCTGCGAGCAGGATGAGCGCCACGAGCTGGCCGATGCCCGACAGCGTGAGCACCAGCCACAGGCCTGCAAGCGCTCCCAGCAGGTTGGCGCCGGTGTCGCCGAGCATGGCGCGCTCGCGCAGGTCATACAGCCCCGCGACGAGCGCGGGTGCGGCGAACAGCCCCAGCGCCCACAGCGCGCGCAGGCCCATCGAGCCGATCGTGAGCCCGGCGCCGAGCAGCACGAAGGCCTTAGTCGCGCGCCCCGGACGCAGGTCGAGCAGGTTGAAGGCGTTGGTGGCGAGCACGAGCACGCCCGCGGCCAACAGCCAGCGGCCGTTGGAGAGGCCCAGATAGCTCATCGCCAGCAGCGCCAAGCCGAGGGAGCCGACGGCCTTCAGCGCCCCGGTGGAGAGCTCGCCCCGCAGCGCCGCGGCGCCGTGCCCGCGCCAGCCGCGCGGACCGCTGCCACCGTCCTCGCCGGCACCGGCACCCCCACCAGCACCGGGCGCGAGCGTGTCGTCGAGCAGCCCGAGGGCGAGCACGCCGAGCGCATACAGCGCGATCGGGAGCGTCTCGGGGTGAAACACGCGCGTGGAGGCCAGCTGCTGCAGCAGCGTCAGGGGTATCAGCGCGAGCAGCGCGGCAGCGAGCGTGAGCACGCCGAAGGGGAACGGCAGCGCCCGATCGCGGTAGTTCAGTCGCGTGTGACCCCCTTCGCCGAGCGCGCGCAGCAAGGCCGGCGCGAGCAGCGCGGCGCAGGCGATCGAGATGACGAACGGCAGGGCGTGCATGCGTGGAAACTAGCGACGCGAGCGGACGCGCCGAGAGGCCGCCAGAGCCGGCTTCTAAGGCTGCGACGGGCTGGTGCTGACGCCCGGCAGCAGCGAGTCGGCGGTCGACTTGGTGCCGAACGCGCCGCGGTCACCCGCGAGCGCGTAGTCGAGCGCGGCCTGGCCGGCGAGGCTTTCCAGGTCATCGACGCTGGACAGGCCCTTGCCGCTGTACCAGGGGATCTGTGACGGTTCGGTGCTGCTCAACTCGACGCCCACGGCAGTCACCTTGGCGGCGGCGACGCCGGCGAGCAGGCCGGACTCGAAGGCGGCGCTCGCTTCGCTGTCCTGGGCGCTCATGCCGCTCGGTTCGGCGCGCATCACCACGAGCCCTTCCAGGCGCGTGAGCTGTCCGTCGAAGGCGCTCAGCAGGCCCGCGCGCACGCGGCTGATGAGCTCGTGGTCCACGAGCGCACCGCCGCTGACGAGCTGGCGACCCACGAGGTCACCGAAGCTCTTCAACAGGCCCGGCGAGCTCGCGAGCGCGGCGAAGTGCGCGTCGGCGGCTTCGCGGACGATGGCGGCGAGTTCGAGCGGCTCGCGTACGGCCACGACGGTGCTCACTTCGCCGCCGGCCTCCCCGACAGCGTTGCGCACGAGCGTGTTGACCGTGTTGGATGACGCGCCCAGGAACAGCACCCCGATCGTGCGCCCGGCGAGCAGTTCGTGCACCGCAAGGGGATACAGGCCGGTGGCAAACGCTTCCTCGGAGGTCAGCTTTTCCTGGAGCTGGCTGGATTGCTGGCGAGCGTGGCTGACTTCGGAGTTGAGGTTGGCGACGATCCCGTTCTTCGCGGAGGAGACGAGGTTGGAGTCGCCGATGGCCACGCCGAGAACAACACCCAGCGCGAGCGCGAACAGAACCGCGGCGAGCGAGAGCGCGTGGTAGCGGAAGTCAAACATCGGAGAGCCTGCGCCGGTAGGAGGTCAGCCGGCGCCGAGCGAGGCGAGATCTGGCGCGTGGATGTCCGCCAGCAGCTGGATCTTCAACCACAGCAGTTCGGCGACATCGCGCAGCGCGGGGCTCATCCAGATCACGGCGACGAGCGCGAGCAGCCCGGCGAGGATCACCACGAGCAGCGGTGTGAGGCCCGGCCGGGGCCGATACAGGCGGCTGACGCCCTTGGCGTCGACGAGGATCTCGCCGATGCGCAGGCGCGTGAGGAAGGTGGAGGACATGCCGCCGCGGTTGCGGTCGAGGAACTCCACGAGGTTCAGCTGCGAACCGACTGACACGATCAGGCGGGCGCCCTTCTCGGCGGCGAGCAGCATCGCGACGTCCTGGCTCGTGCCGGGCGCGGGCACGAGCTTGAACGCGAGCCCCAGCTGCTCCAGGCGCAATCGACCCGGGGCACGGCCGTCAGGGTAGGCGTGCACGACGAGCTCCGCGCCGCAGCGCAGCGCGGCCTCGCTGGCGGAGTCCATATCGCCGACGATCATGTGCGGCTTCAGTCCCTCCTCCAGCAGCATGTCGGCACCACCGTCCACGGCGACGATCACCGGGCGCATGTCGCGGATGAAAGGTCGCAGCGCGCGCAGGTCGCGCTGATGTCCGGCGCCGCGCACGACAACAAGCGTGGAGCGGTCGCGAAAGTCTGTGGCAAAGCGCGGCAGCGCGATCCGGCCTGCGAGTAGCTCGCGCTCCTCGCGCATGTGGTCGATCGTGTTGTGGGCGAAGCGCTCGAGCGCCTCCCCGATCTCATGCCGGCGCTGCTCCGTTTCGGCGGACACGCGCCGTCGGTCCAACAGCTCGCCGCGCGCGAGCAGTTGCCCCTTGCGCAACACCTCCACGGCGACCGGCACGACCACCGCCGCGCCAGAGTGCTCGCCCGCAACGCCGGGGGCCGCGGGCAGGACCCGCACGACGACGGGGTCGCCGTCGGAGAGCACGTCGAACAGCGCGTCGTCGGGGAGGTCCACGAGCACGATGCCGGCCTCCACGAGCAGCTGCGGGCCGAGGTTGGGGTAGGTGCCGCTGGAGGACGGTTGGCAGTTGAGCACGGCGGCGGCGCCCGCGGCGATCAGCTCCTCCGCGGAGACGCGATCGATGTCGCGGTGGTCGATCAGCGCGATGTCGCCACGAACGAGGTGGCGTACGAGCAGCTTCGTGCGCCGCCCCGGGCGCACGGACCCGCTGACGAGCGGCGCGGCGATCTCTCCGCCGGAGACCGGCACGATCGCCACCGGCACTGACCCCGCGGCGCTGGCTCGAGTTGCGGCCACAGCAGCGAGAGTAACGCCCACGGGGCGCAAACGGCGCGCGTGCAGGCGTTCAGGCAGCTCGACGCAAATCGCTCGCGTGCCTACGCGCAGCGCTGTCGTCGTCGTCGGCGCCGAGCATGCGGACTAGCTCTGAGACGACGTCGCCCTCGGCCAACTGCAGCACGCTCGTGCGCGCGGGCTCCGCACCGAGGTCCTTGACGATCGAGAAGTGGCGCGCGCCGAGCGAGGCGATCTGCGGCAGGTGGGTGATGCACAGGACCTGCCGGCGCTCGCCGAGCTCGCGCAGACGCGCGCCGACGACACGTGCGGTGTGCCCGCCGATGCCGGCGTCGACCTCGTCGAAGACGAGTGTTGTGTCAAGCGCCGAGGCCTGGGCGACACCCATGATTGCGAGCATCACCCGTGAGAGCTCCCCGCCGGAGGCGATCTCGCGCAGCGGCCCGGCGGGAACGCCGGGGTTGGGCGCGATCATGAACTCGACGGTGTCGGCGCCCGAAGGCCCGGGGTCGCGCTCTCCGAAGAGCACCTCGAAGCTCGCGCCACCCATGGCCAGCGACTCGAGCTGCTCGCGCACGGCGGGCGCGAAGCGTCTCGCGGCGGCTTCGCGCGCCTTGCGTAGCGACAGCACGGCCTTCTGCAGCGCCGCGCGGGCCTGCAGGAGCTCCTCGCCGGCCTGCTCCAGGGCCACCTCGGCGCCGGCGAGCTCCTCGTGGCGTGCGCGGGCGCGCTCGGCGTACTCCAGAACCGCAGCGACGCTGCCGCCGTGCTTGCGGGCGAGCCGCTCGATCGCGCTGAGGCGTTGTTCGAGCGCGTCCAGGGAGACCTCCTCCCCGAGCGTGGCGAGCATGCCATCCAGAGCGCTCGAGGCGGCGTGCTCGCCGTAGTCGCGCAGCTCCCCGGCGAGATCCTGGGACTCGATCGATAGCGCGCGCACACGCTCGGTGAGCGCGTCCAGCGCGGGGTCCACGCCGACGAGCGCTTCCAGCTGACCGACGGTGCCGGCTAGCAGCTGCACGACCCCGGGGCCCTCGCCCCCGTCGGCTGCCAACGCCTCCGCGCCAGCCCCCGCGGCGGAGCAGAGCGCGTCGAGGCTGCGCATGCGCTCGCGCGCGGCGAGCAGCTGCTCGTGCTCGCGCTCATCCGGCGCGGCGGCGTCGATCTCGGCGAGCTCGAACTCGAGCAGGTCGAGCTCACGCTCGCGAACGCCCGATAGCTCGCGCAGGCGCTCCATCCGCTCCTCCAGGCGGCGGGTCGACGCGAACGCTTCCGCGCAGGCACGCAGCCGCGCTGCATGATCGCCGTTGCAGAGTCCGTCGATGATCTCCAGCTGCGCGGCGGCGAGCGTCAGCTTGCGGTGCTCGTGCTGGCCGTAGAAGGCGAGCAGCGCCCCGCCGATCTCGCGCAGCTCGCCGACCCCGGCAGAGCGCCCGCCCAGGTAGGCGCGGGTGCGTCCGTCAGCGCTCACGCGCCGCGCGAGCACCAGCTCCTCGGCGTCCGCGCTCAGGCGCTCGCCGAGACGCTCGCGCAGCTGTGGGGGAAGGTCGAAGACGCCCTCTACGTAGGCCTCGCCGGCACCGGGCCGCACGATGCCCGCCCGCGCGCGCCCGCCGAGGAGCAGGTCCAGGGCGTGGGCGAGCACGGTCTTGCCCGCGCCGGTCTCGCCGGTGAGCACGTTCAGGCCGGGTGCGAGGCGCAGCTGCGCCTGCTCGATCAGCAGGAGGTTCTCGACACGAAGCTCTTGGAGCACGCCGGGTGGTCTAGCAGCGCATGGGGACAGATCGCGCGGGCGAGGCGTGGGCTCGCCCAGGCTCGGGTGACCGGGCCCCGGCGCCCGCGGGTGCGTGCGAGCGAGCGGTCAGGACTTGCCGGTGGCGTGCCGGGCGGGCATAATCGGTGCAGCGGTACAGGAACGGACGCCTGCGCCCACGTACACTCGTCCGCTAACGGCATGGCTGCCAGCGACCCTCATTCAGGCTCCGATAGCCCACCTTCGGGTGGGGTCGACTGCTCGGCGCCGGCGGCGCTTCGCGAGCGCCTGGAGGAGGAGATCAGCCGCGCGGAGCGCCACGGCACGCAGCTGAGCTGCCTGGTGGTGGTGATCGAGAACCTGGAGGAGATGACGCGCGAGCACGGCGGCGAGCTGCGCGGGCAGACGCTCGACTACGTGGCGCAGGCGCTGGGACGCGAGCTGCGCCGCTTCGACCGTGTCGGGCGCGGCGGCCAGGAGGGCCGCGACTCCTCAGACCACCTGCTGATCATCCTGCCGGGAGCGGACGGTCCGCGCGCGGAGATCGTGGCCCGCCGGGCGCTTGAGCGGATAGGCACGATCAAGGTGGAAGCGCGAGGCACGCGCCAGCCGCTGCAGGTGTCGGTGGGCCTGGCGGCGTGGCGTGAGGACGCGAGCGCGCAGTCGATGCTCGCGTGGGCGCACGCAGCGCTGCGCCGCGTGGACGGCGAGGAGCACACGTCTTCGCCGGAGCGCGCGGCTGCACCGGTGCTCGATTCCCTGCGACAGGCGGCGCCGGGCGCCGACTTCAAGCCACCACCGGCGCTCGGGGACACGAGACGTTCATAATCGGATCCGGTGCTCTCCGGATCAGAGTTGTGGCTGCTTCGCCTGATGGCCGACCGCGGGCTGGCGCTCCTGGACGCCTCGACGCTGGCGGTGGTGGTCGAGGAGCGCGGCGAGCTGCGCGTGGCGGCGTGCGCGGGCAGCGAGTCTGTGCGCCTGCGGATCGTGCCGGTGCAGGGAAGCGCCCTGGGCGCGCTCTTCCAGGACGGCAAGGCGCTGGCGCTGGACCGCCCGCGCGGCCAGGAGGCGGCGTGGCTTCACGAACTGGGGCTGGAGGCGCGATCGGTGCTGGTGGAGCCGCTGAGCATGGAGGGCCAGGGCGGCGGCCTGGTGATCGCGCTGCGTCGCGACGGGAGCTTCCGCGGCCCCGACCGCCAGGCGCTGAACGCGTTCGCGACGAGCGTCTCACAGCGCTTGAAGGCGGAGCGCTCGGTGGAGATCGAACGGCTGCGCTACGGCATGGAGGCACGCGAGCACGAGCGGGCGCGCTGGGCGCGCGAGATCCACGACGAGAGCATCCAGGGGATCGGCGCGCTGCGGCTGCAGCTGGCGAACGCCCGGGACATCGACGACAGGCAGGCGCTCAGCGCAGCCGTGGACACGGTGCTCGAGGGCCTGGGCACGGAGATCGACGGGCTGCGCCACCTGATCACCGAGCTTCGCCCGGCGGCGCTCGACGACCTCGGGCTGGCCGCCGCGCTGCAAGCGCTCGCCAGGCGCGCGCAGGCAATCGACGGGCTGGACGTGGAGACGGAGATCGACCTGCCGGAGCCCGCGGACACGACAGGCAGCGGCGGCGAGGCGGGCGGCGCCCGCAGGCTGGACGCCGAGCTGGAGAGCACCGTCTATCGCGTCGTACAGGAGGCGCTGACGAACGTCAGCCGCCATGCGGAGGCGACGAAAGCGGTGGTCAGCGTGCGCGAGCACCAGGGGATGCTGCGCGCATCGGTGACCGACGACGGCAAGGGAATGCCCGATGCGAGCCGGCTGGGCCCGCGCGGCGACGGGCTGGAGGGCGGCTTCGGGATGTCGGGCATGCGCGAGCGCGCGGAGCTGATCGGCGGCGAGCTGGAGTTCATGCCGGCGCCGGGACGCGGCACGACGGTGCGCTTGACGGTGCCGATGGCGGGGCGCCCTACGGCCGCGGCGGACGCGCCCTCCTCCTACTGAGCACGTGCGCAAGGGCGGCATCGTGGGAGACAAGGTGGCGCGTCGCTTCGTCGATCCGTAGCGGCACCGGTCACCGCACCGGCGGCGTTAGTCAGCTGTCCGTCAGCTCGCTCAGGTCCGGCGGATCGCCATCGTCCTCGTCGGAGCCGTCGCGGCGCAGCCAGCCGGCGAGCTGCTGGCCGGCGGAGCTGACGGACTCGCCGGCGTCGCGGAAGGCGTCGCGGATGCGCTCGGCATAGAAGGAGACCGCCTCTCCTCCGTCTGCGCGCGCGTCGACGGGGTCGCCGCGGCGCGGGTACTCGCCGGAGCCGACGATCCGGTCGAACTCGCCGGAGCGCACCCACGCCATCAGCTCGTGCGTGCGCTTGACGGGCATCGGGTGCGTGACGCCGAGGTCGAGCGTCAGCCTGGTGAGACGCTCGAGGCCGCTGCCCTTCTCTTTGTAGTCCATCCCCTGACGCATGAACACGTCGAGGTCGAGCTCGTCGACCATGGCGCCGCCGGCGAGCGACATGAGCGTGCGGCAGACGGCAAGCGGGTCGCGTGTGACCACGGCGGCGGCGCGGTCGGCACTCAGCTCGGTGGCCCTCCCCCACTCCATCAACACCGTGCGCACGGGCGCGAGCGGCAGCGGCAGGCGCGTGTTGCTGGAGAGGCCCACGAGGATCGCCAGGGCGGTGCGATAGAGCTGGTGGTCGGAGAGGATATGTGCGGCCTCGTGCGCGAACACGGCGCGCCGCTGAGGGGCGTCGAGCAGGCGCACGAGCTCCGACTGCACGACCACGATCGGTCGCTTCGCGCCGATCGCCATCGCGTTGGCGGTGGGGAACTGTGTGAGGTACAGGTCGGGCACCTCGCTCATATCGAGCGTGGAGTAGGCGAGGGCGTGCTCGCGCCAGACGTCTCCGAGCTGCTCCTCGGAGAGGCGTACGGAGGAGCCGAGGAAGCTCTGGCGAAGGGCGCGCTCGTAGCCCAGCTCGATCAACTTGCGCACGACCTTGTCGAGGTAGGGCACGGACGCGAGCGCAGCGGTGGCGGCGCGGTCGGCCGGGTGCTGGAAGGCGCGAGGCGAGATGTCCTTCAGCCGGTAGCCCTCGGTGGGAAGGCTCGATCCCGCGGTGGCCATGCATCCAGCGTACACCCGCATTGCACTTGGATAGGCGACCCGGTACCTAGCCGTTGCAGAGGAGAAGCGCCGGGTCGCCCGAACAGTTCCTATCACGCGTAAGCACGTGACCGGTTGACTTCTGAGGTGACGGCACCGTCCGCGGTGTCTCGCGCGGTGCGCCATTCGGAGCACGCCGCACGCACCCGCCGGCCGGTAGGCCGGCCCCTAAAAACGACTAGTCCGCGAGCCCGGTGCGGCGCACGTAGGCGGTGATCTCAGCGCGCGAGGAGAAGCCAAGCTTCTCGATCGCGCGGGCGCGGTAGGTCTTGACGGTGCGCTCGGCCACGTTCAGCTGGTCTGCGATCTCCGGGTTGGTGTAGCCGTTGGCGATCAGCCGTACGACCTCGCGCTCGCGCTCGGAGAGCACCACGCCATCGGCGAACCCGTCCTCGCCGGTCGCCATCAACGCACCCAGGCGCGGGTGCAGGTAGTTGCCGCCGGCGACGGCCAGGCGGAAGGCCTGCAGAAGCTCGGCGGGCTCTGCCTCCTTGAGCACGTAGCTGCGTGCCCCCGCCCTGAGCGCCTGGCGTGCGTACTCGGGATCCTCGCGCATCGTGAGAATCGCCACGGCAAGCGTCGGGTGGGAGATGAAGCACGACGGCAGCGCCCCCAGGCTCGAGCCGCCGGGCATCGTCAGATCGAGCGTCAGCAGATCCGGCTTGTGCTCGCGCACTGCGCGGATCATCGACGGCACGTCAGCGGCCTCCGCGACAACGCGGAACTCGCCGTTCTCGCGCTGAAGCACAGCGCGGATACCGTCGCGCACGACCGTGTGGTCGTCGGCGATGATCACGTCAATCGTCTTCGTGGCTACCAGCGTGCCAGCCTCCATATGAGGACTTATCGGCAGGGTTGATCGAATTCAGTAGCCCCATTGAGCGCTAGGCGTTAGCGTGGCCGGAATGAGATCCACGCTCTCCTCGCCGCGGCTGCGACGCGTCCTCGTCGCCTACACGGTCAACCGGCTCGGCAGCTGGATCGGGTACGTCGCGCTCGCGCTGGTCGTGTTCGATCACACGCACAGCGCGCTCGCTGTCGCCGCCTTGCTTGCTGCCGCCGAGGCGCTGCCGGCATTCGTGGTGCCCGTGCTTGTGGCGTGGGTCGAGGCGTCGCCACGCAACTTCGAGCTCAGTGGCCTGTACTTCCTCGAGGCCGCAACGACGGTCGCGATAGTCGTCGTGATCGGGCACTTCTGGCTGCCAGGGATCCTCTTTCTCGCCGCGCTGGACGGCGCTGCCGCTCTCACCGCTAGCTCGCTTCTGCGCGCAGGAGCCGCGCGTCTGGCACGTCAGGATCTGTCTAGCACGATCGCGGCGCAACGCGGTATGCAGGCATCGCCCGAAAGCGACGCTCAGGCCGAAAAGCAGGTCAACGCCGCGCTGAGCTTCGGCCTGTCGGTTTCCTTCCTCGCCGGTCCGGTGCTCGGTGGCATCGCCACCGCAGCTCTCGGCGGCAGCGGCGCGCTACTCCTGGACGTCGTGTCGTTCATTGCCTGTGGGCTGCTCTTGCTCGATCTCAGGCCGCATGTCGACCACGCACGCGGCGAAGGCGTACGCGCGCGCCTCTCCGCAGGCTGGCGGCACATCTACAACGTACCCGCGCTGCGGGTGCTGTTTCTCGCGCAGGCTGCTGCGCTGGTTTTCATCCAGGCCGGCAGCCCGATCGAGGTCGTCTACACGAAGGGCACGCTGAACGCCGGGGACGCAGGCTACGGCCTGTTCGTCGCCTTCTGGGGCGGTGGCAGCATGCTCGGCAGCTTGCTGTTCGGCCGGGCCAAGGGGTCGCTTCGCCTTCTCCTGACCATAGGAATTCTGATGCTGAGCGCTGCTTTTGTGTGGTTCTGGGCCGCTCCGTCGTTCGCAACGGCCTGCGCTGGTGCGTTCCTGGCGGGCATCGGCAACGGAATCACAGTTCCAGCGCTGATGAGCGCCGCGCAGCGCTCGACGCCTGCGCATCTGCAGAGCGTTGTGATCGGCGCCAGCGAATCGCTGATATCGGTGACGCTCGCTGGCGGCCTCGCGCTCGGCGGCGGGCTCGTCCTGTTGACGTCCGCCCGCACCACGTTCCTCGCGCTCGGCGCCGGCGCGGCGTGCGTTGCGATCATCTTCCTGCGCGTCGCACGCGATAGCCACAGCCCCGAGGCTGCCGATGATGGCCGCCCCGCGAGCGACCGAGACGGAGCCTCCACGGCGGCCGACTCGCAAGCGGCCACGTTCTAGCTAGGAGGATCCCGACGAACTCCGTCGCGAGTGATGTCGGTCGGGAAGGACGACGCGGCACAAGGCAGTAGCGCCCTCAAGTACCACTGCACGTAGGCCGTTAAGGACGACAGACGAAATGTCCAAACCTGAGCACATGCTACGCCGCGCATGGTTGGCAGCCGAGGTGCTGCTGATCCTAGGAACGATCGCGGCGAGCATCACGCTGGCCCGCCAAACGGAATGGCACCCGGCGGCACTGGTCGTTTTCCTACTCGTGTTCGCGTCCGCCGGCGAGCGGTTCACGGTGCCGCTCCCCGGCGGCGGTGTGGTGAGCGCGTCGCTTGGCGCGATGGTGCTCGCAATGGGTCTGCTCGGTCCGGCCGCCGCGGCCGCCTGCGGGATTACGGCCGCACTGACGTTTTCGGCCGCGCGCAGACGAACGGCGTCCCAATGGTTGAACAACGTCTGCGCGTACTCGATCCCTCCCTTCGCCGGTGGTTGGCTCGTGCGCGTAGCGAGGCAGGTTTTCGACGTGAGTGGAAACCACACCTCCGAGCAGCTCGTATTTGGGCTGGTCGTCCTCACAGCGCTGGCTGTGCTGCTGGTGTTCAACTTCTTCCTGTGGGCGTTCGATCTTCGAGTCCGCGAAGGCGACTCGATCGCACGGCTCGCTCGTGACTTTCGCATACCAACGCTGTCCGGTGAGCTCGCCGTCGGGGTGCTGGCCACGATCATGGCGGTCCTATATAGGACCGCTGGGGTCCCGATGCTGGTGGCAGTTATCCCTGTGCTGGCGATTTTTCGCCAGCTCACGGTCGCACTGCTGCGCTCGGAGGAGCGTGGTGACCAGCTCGAAGCGCGCACGATCAATCTGCAATCGCTCCAGGACGCTGTCCTGCGCGCCTTCGTCGGTGCGCTGCGCACACGCGATCTGGCCACGGGCCGGCATTCGGCGGCGGTCGCGCTTTACGCGCGCGAGCTGGCGCAGGAGGTCGGGGTAGAGCCCACCGACCAGGACACGGTCAGAGTCGCGGCACTGTTGCACGACATCGCCAAGGTCACGTGGCCCGACAGGGTGCTGCACGCCGAAGCGCACGGCGAGGCGCTCGCGGCCCAAGATCAGGCTCTGATTGACAACGCCCCACAACTTTGCGCTGAGTTGATCGGACAGCTCGACGGTTATGGGGCCGTCGCCGACACGGTCCTTTATCACCGCGAGCGTATGGATGGGAGTGGCCATCCCGCGGGTCTCATCGGCAAAGAGATCCCGCTCACGTCACGCATCCTCGCCGTATGCTGCGTATACGACGCGATGCGTTCGCGCAGCGATTACCGACCGCCGATGTCCGAGCCGGAAGCCACGAAGGAGCTACGCGTGGCGGCCGAACGCGGACAACTCGACCCGGACCTCGTGGAGACCTTCGTTGCGTTGATCCGCAGCAAGGGGCCAGAGCTGGAAGAGCACGTGCTCACCGCCGAGGAGCTTGACATCGGGCGCCACACCGCGTCACGCCAAGCCATTGATCCGCACACCGTTCAGACAGGCCGACCGAACACACACTGAGACAACATGAAATTGGGGCACCCCCTCAAAGAGGTGGCGCCCCAAAAACAGCTACTAAAGCTAATGAACTACTAGTGACCCATTGGCATGGCTCGTCTCCTTCTCCAGTGTTCCCAGCACTTTCAGGGCCCGCTGCCCCTCCGGGGATCTCGGACCCATGAGTAGGTTTGCGCAGCATAGCGGAGAGATGATCGTTAAGTCCAGTTTGCGGAGATTCGTGCAGGATTGCTTGCAGACGGAGGGATTGGGCCAATCGAGCCGTGGATAGTCGCGATGACGCACAACGCGGCAAACGTCCACAAACCTCGCAGGCGCTCAAGTTCCCGGCGCTTTCGGACGAAACATGCAGCGACCCCAACCGATCGAGGCTCGCAATGCCGCTGTCCGTGTCCACTCCGCAACCCCGCAACGAGCGCCAGCTCGTGTTCACCAGCTCACAGGCAGCTCGCTACCTGGGCGTCTCGCTGGCCACGATTCGTCGCTGGACCGACGCGGGCCACGTGAGCTGCTACCGGACGCCGGGCGGCCAGCGACGCTTCTCGAGAGCTCAGCTCGACGACTTCGTCTCCTCAATGCAGAGCGACGGCCCCGTCGCGGGTCCCGCCACGCTCGAGCACGACGCGCGCGTCGCCTGAGCGCTACCGGGATCGGTTCCCGAGGCCAGCCTCAGCTGGCCAGGCGCCCGAACTTCTCGCGCAGCCGACGGTAGAACGACGAGCCCGGCAGCTGGGCGATCGTGCCAACGTCGTTGGCGAAGTGTGCGCCGATCTCACCCCCGGCGGGGATCTCGCCCGCCGGGCGGCCGTCGACGGCCAGGTCCAGCGGCTGGTCCGAGCGGTTGTAGATCCTCAGGTGATCGTCGGGCGCCGCGACAAGCGCTCGCGCGCTCATCGAGTGCGGCGCGATGAACGACACGACAAAGCCGGCCACCCCCCACGCCATCACCGGGCCGCCGTTTGCGAGGTTGTACCCGGTTGAGCCCGCCGGGGTCGCCACGACCAGCCCGTCGCAGCGAACGCTGCCCGCTTCCTCGCCGTCCAGCGCATACGCGAGCTCCGCCACGCGCTCACCCACCTTGCGGTGGATCGCGATGTCGTTGATTGCCGTCTGCCCGGCGACGTGCGATCCGTCCTCAGATGCGCCCAGCACGATCCCAGGCAACCGCAGCAGCTCGAAGTCACCCGTCAGGGCGCGGCGAATGCCGTCCTCGATGTTCTGCGGCTCGACCGTCGCCAGGAAGCCGATCGCACCGAAGTTGATCGCGAACACCGGCACGCCCGTTCGCGCGTAGCAGCGCAGCGCGCGCAGGATCGTGCCGTCGCCGCCGAGCACCACGCACAGCTCGACGTCCTGCTTGGCGGGCGCGTCCACCAACACTCCGGGCCCCGTCTTCAGCCCGTGCTTGCGGGTCTCGTCCTCGTCCAGGCGCAACGTCACGCCGGCCTGCGCCGCGCGCGCGACGAGCAGCTCGAGCGCCGCCGCCGTTTGCGCGGTGTGACGGTGGGTGAACACTGTGATCTCCCTCACGGCTCCACCTCGCGCGCCATCGCCTCGAGCGTGTCCGGGTCGCGTGAGCCGCGGACACCGGTCGGGTCCGCCAGCCACACGAAGGTCTCGAGGTTCCCCTTCGGGCCCGCCAGCCCCGAGGAGAAGTAGCCCACGACGGCTGCGCCCAGCGCCAGCGCCGCACGCCCAGCGCCAAGCAGCGCCTCGCGCCGATCGTCGGCCTCGCGCACGACGCCGCCTTTGCCTACCCGCCCACGCCCCAGCTCGAACTGCGGCTTGACCAGCGCGAGAACGTCATAGCCGGGTGCAAGGCATCCCAGAACGGCGCCCAATACCTTGCCAAGCGAGATGAAGGACACGTCCACGCACCCCAGGTCCGGTAGCGCGCCCGCCCCTGTTGGACCCTCAACGCAGGCCTCAGGAAGCATCGCCGGTGCGAGCTCGCGCGCGTTCGTGCGCTCCAGCACCGACACCCGCGGGTCGGTTCGCAGCCGGTAGTCGAGCAGGCCGTAGCCGACGTCCACGGCCACCACCTCCCGCGCGCCGGCCTGAAGCAGGCAGTCGGTGAACCCGCCCGTCGAGGAGCCCACATCCAGCGCGCGCCTGCCACGCACGTCCAGACCGCTGGCGGCGAGCGCGTTCGCCAGCTTGATGCCGCCGCGCGAGACGAACTGGGGCGTCTGCGCAAGCCGCACGCGCGTCGCCACGTCGACCAGCTCGCCCGGCTTCTCCGCACGGCGCTCACCGGGACGCGGACCCTCGAGGTAGACCTCGCCGGCCATCACCGACGCAGCCGCCCTGCTACGTGAGGGAAACAGCCCACGCTCTGCCAGCAGGGTGTCAAGGCGACGCTTGCCCATCGTCGGAGAACCCTTGCACAAAGCCCGCCCGCTGCCCGGGAGATATCCGGCGTGCGCGCGGCGCGCTGATGGAGCTCGGGACTTTCTGTGATGGATGTCACACACAAGCGGGCCTGCGATCGGCATCATCATTAACGATCGAGAGCGCAGCATCCACTCTCCTGAATCCCTCCTCCCCGAAACGGCCCGCTTCCCCGGCGGGTCGTTTCATTTAAGGAGCGGGATCGTGTGCGACTCAGGCGCCCACGATCGCGGGGCCGCTGCCGCGATGACCGCTACCGCGGATCGTGCCGGCCGGCCCGTCGTCGGCAATCGCCGCCGTCACGCGCTCGGCGATGCGCTCGCCCGTGAAGCCGACCTCCTCGTGCAGCAACGCAGGCTTTCCGTGCGCGACGAAGCGGTCCGGCAGCCCCACCCGGAGAATCCGCGGCGTCGTGCCCGCGTCGTTGAGCGTCTCCCAGACGGCCGAGCCGAAGCCGCCCGCGAGCGCGCCCTCCTCGACCGTCACCAGCAGATCGTGCTCAGCTGCGAGCTGGGCCATCAGGCCCGCGTCGATCGGCTTGGCGAAGCGCGCGTCAACGACGGTCACCGCGATATCCGTGTGACGGAGCTGCTCCGCGGCCTCCAGCGCCTTGCCGACGCCGCTGCCGTAGCCGATCAGCGCCACGCGCCGCGTGCCTGCGCCCGCCGTCGTGGCAGCGTCGGCCTCGATCAGGATCTCGCCCGTGCCGATCGCGATCGCGGTGCTCTCGGCCGGTATTGCAACGCCGGTGCCCTCGCCACGCGGGTAGCGCAACGCGATCGGGCCCTGGTCGTACTCGAGCGCCGTGCGCAGCATGTTCACCAGCATCGCCTCGTCGCGCGGCGCCATCAGCACGATGTTCGGCAGGCAACGCAGGTAGGCGATGTCGAACGCACCGTGATGCGTGGGACCGTCGTCGCCGACAAGCCCCGCGCGATCCATCGCGAACACGACGTTCAACTTCTGCAGGCACACGTCGTGGACGATCTGGTCGTAGGCCCGCTGCAGGAAGGTGGAGTAGATCGCCGCCACGGGCTTCACGCCCTCCAGCGCCAGCCCAGCCGCGAACAGGATCGCCTGCTGCTCAGCGATGCCAACGTCGAAGTAGCGCTCGGGCATCGCCTTCTGCAGGATGCTCAGCCCCGTCCCGGAGTTCATCGCGGCGGTGATGCCAACCACGCGGGGATCGCGTTCGCATTCGCGCACGAGCGCCTCGCCGAAGACCTGCGTGTACTGGGGTGGCGGCGGCTGCACGATCTTCGCGCGCCCGCCGTTCGCGGCCGGCGCGGGCGGCTTCGTGGGCACTCCGTTGGTGATCGACTTGGGCTTGGCCGCGTGCCACTTCTCCATGCCCTCGAGGCCGCCGTCCTCGGCCGGGGCGAAGCCCTTGCCCTTGACCGTGGCGATGTGCACGACAACCGGCCGCTGCGCGGCCAGCGCCTCGCGCAGGGCCTCGCGCAGCGCACGCACGTCGTGTCCGTCGATCACGCCCATGTAAGCCCAGTCGAGCTCCTCCCACCACAGCCCGGGAGCCCAGAACGCCTTGATCGACTCCTTCAGGTGCGGCCCCAGGCGCTCGAATGCCGCACCGATCCCGATCGGCAGCCGCGTGAGCCCACCCTCGAGATCCGAGCGCGCATGCCACAGCTTGGGGTTCAACCGTACGCGGTTGAAGTAGCGCGAAAGCGCGCCCACGTTGGGGGCGATCGACATGCCGTTGTCGTTAAGCACGACCACCATCGGCGTGCCCAGGCCGCCCGCCTGACCGATCGCCTCGAACGCCACGCCGCCGGTCATGGCGCCGTCGCCGATCACCGCCACGACCTTGCCGTCGGCCTCCCCGCCGAGATGGCGCATGCCCTCCTTGATCCCCACCGCGTAGCCGATCGACGTCGAGGCGTGACCTGCGCCCATGATGTCGTGCGGGGACTCCGCGATCGAGCAGAACGGCGCGAGCCCGCCGTACTGGCGGATCGTGCTGAGTTGATCGCGCCGCCCCGTGAGGACCTTGTGGGGGTACGCCTGATGGCCCACGTCCCAGAGGATCTTGTCGCGCGGAGAGTCCAGCACCGAGTGCAGCGCCACCGCGAGCTCGCACGTGCCGAGGTTCGCGCCGAAGTGCCCGCCGATCTCACCGACCGTGTCGATGATGTGCTCGCGAACCTCCTGTGCGAGCTGCTCTAGCTCCTGCTCTGAGAGCTCGCGAAGGTCCTCGGGTCCGTCGATCTTCTCGAGCAGGCTCATGAGGTGCGGGTGTAGATGAAGTCGGCGATGCCCTCGAGCTCAGCCGTCGCGTCGGGCGGCGCTCCCTCGCACGTGCACACCATGCCGGCCGCTTGCGCAAGCGACTCGCGAGCCATGCGATGCGAATCCGCGGCGAGCTCCCTGGCGCGTTCGATCCCGAACTCGCTCACGTACGTGCGCTTCCCGTGACGCTCATCGCTACCTCTTGGCTTTCCCAATGCATCGTCGGTGCCGGTCACATCAAGTATGTCGTCCACGATCTGGAACAGCACTCCCAGCTCCGCGGCGAAGCGGCGGAAGGGAGCGGTCTCAGCCGCGTCATCAATTCCACCCAACAGTAGTACGCAGAGGACCGACGCACCGATCAAACGGCCAGTCTTCAGCTCGTGCAGCCTACGCAGCGTCGAGGGGCCGGAAGGCGTCAGCGGATTGACATCGGCGTACTGCCCGCCGACCATGCCGTTAACCCCCGTCGCAGCAGCAAGCTCGCCGGCGGCCGCGAGCACGCGCTCAGGCGCGGAGTGCTGGTTTTTGAGCAGATGGTTGAACGCCTCCGCGTACAAGCCGTCACCGGCGAGGATCGCCACGTCCTCACCGAACTTCACGTGGCAGGTGGGCGCACCGCGACGAAGATCGTCGTCGTCCATTGCAGGCAGGTCATCGTGGATCAGCGAGTACGTGTGGATCAGCTCGAGCGCGGCTGCCAGCGGCATCACCTCGTCCTGCTCGAGGCCGATCGCGCGCGCGGTGGCGAGCGCGAGCACCGGCCTGATGCGCTTGCCGCCGGCCAGCAGCGAGTAGCGCATCGCCTCGTCCAGCCCCTGCGTGATCGCCTCCTCGGCGAATGTGATGCCCTCCAGATAGCGCTCAACCTGCTTGCGCAGGTGGTCGGGGTAGCTCGGGTTGACAGCCAGGTCGGACGCGGGTGCGGACGGATCGGCCGGCTGGGCAGGGTGCGCAGGCACCTACAGCAGGCTGTCCTGGCCGGGCGCCGGAGCGGAAACCTCCGCGCGCGTGAGCTGCTCCAGCTCGGCTGCCGCCTGTGTCGCCAGCGATGCACAGTCCTCGACCATCGTCGCGGCAGCATCCGCGGAGAGCTCGCCCGAGCGAAGCTGCTCAGCCGCTCGCTCCAGGCGCGCGATCAACTCATCGAGGCGCTCCACGCTTGTCATCTGATCTGCCCGCTCATCGGATACCTGCATTCTGGCGCACCTCGCGGAGCACTGCTGCCAACACACCGTTGACAAAACCCGGCGCATCCGCGCCGCAGAACGTCTTCGCGCTCTCCACCGCCTCCTCGATCGCGCCCTCCGCCGGGATCGGCTCATCGCCCGGAGCAGCGTCGGGATGGAGGATCTCGATCAGCGCCACGCGCATGATGCTGCGCTCCAGCGGCTGTATCCGCTGCACCGACCAGCCGTGCGCGTGGCGGTCGATCACCTCGTCGAGCTCCGCCGCGCGATCAGCGGCCGCGTGCGCGAGCGCACGCGAGAACAGGGAAGCGTTCGGACCCAACGTGTCCACGAGCGGCTGGCCGGTCAGGTCGTGCTGGTAGAGCGCGATCACTGCAGCCCGGCGCTGATCGGAGCGGCGCATCTAGGCGCGCGCGACGTATTCGCCGGAGCGCGTGTCCACCCGCAGGCGCTGCCCGGGCTCGACGAACAGCGGCACCTGGATCACCGCGCCCGTCTCGAGCGTCGCCGGCTTGGTGCCGCCACCTGACACCGAGTCGCCCCGCAGCCCCGGGTCGGTCTCCGTGACCGTCAGGTCGACCGCGCTCGGCAGCTGCAGGTCGCCCGGCTGATCGTCGATGAACAGCACGTCCACCTCGCTGCTCGGAGTGATCCAGCGCAGCGCATCAGCGACGGTGCCCTCCGGGATCGCGATCTGCTCGAAGGACTCCGTGTCCATGAAGTGCGCGTCAGAGCCGTCCGCGTACAGGAACTGCATCGTGCGTGACTCCGTGCGCACGGGGCGGAACTTCTCGCCCGCCCGGAACGTCCTGTCGATCACGTTCCCATCGGACGCCCGCCGCAGCTTCGTGCGCACGAACGCGCCGCCCTTGCCCGGCTTGACGTGCTGGAACTCGAGGATCTTGAAGACGGTCCCCTCCACGTCGATGTGGTTGCCGTTTTTGAATTGGTTGGTAGAGATCAAGAAAGTGCCTGCAAATCTGGGACGTTTTCATGTGCTTGGCGTTTCTGCACCGTCGCTAGCTTAGCCCTTCGCAGGCGTGAGGCTCTACTCGAATACCGACCCAGAAACAGGTGGACCTTGGCCTCGTACCGGCGATATGATGATTTCATATGTCCCGTCTTCTCTCTGTATCAGTCCCTGATGAGCTGGCTGCCGAGACAGAAGCGCTTGCCCGCACGACTGGCAAGACGAAGAGCGAGGTCGTACGCGATGCGCTGCGTCGCCACGTCCAACACGAGCATTTCGCCGACCTCCGGCGGTACGGACGCAGCCGAGCCGAGACCCTCGGACTCGCACCCGAAGATGTCGAGGGCTTGGTTGACGATGTGCGTGCAACGCGCACGTGACTCGGCGCGCACTCTGCGACACGAACGTACTCGTATCAGCGTTCATCTCTGGCGGTCCACCCAGCCGAGTCGTTGAGGCATCGATCGAAGGTCGCATAGAGCTCGTGCTGGCCGATCCCGTCATGGACGAGCTCGAGCGTGTCCTCACCTTCAAGCTCGGCTTCGAGCCCAAGCGAGTGCACGATGTCGCTGCGCTTCTGATCGACATTTCAGTCGCGCGCGTTGCCGCCCCTGCGCAGCCTGCCGAAGCAGTCACAGGCGACCCCGACGACGACGTGGTTCTCGCCTGCGGCGTGAGCGCAGGCGTGCAGATCATCGTCTCGGGCGATCGCCGGCACATGCTCCCGGTTCGCGAGCATCGAGGCATACGCATCGTCAGCCCACAAGCATTGCTTGCCGAGCTGGCCGGCGAGCAGTGACGGCCTCAAGCCCGCCCGCTCACACGCCGATGCCAAGCCATGCGTGGAATCGTGCGCGAGAATGCCGCGTGCGCGCTCGCGGCCGCTGCCGCCAGCACGGTCGTCGGATGGCTGTGCCTGTACGGGTTCGGCTGGAACGACTACGAAGTCGAGGTGCGTCCCGCCTACGAAGCGCTCGTGCACGGGCACATCACGCGCTTCCTGCAGCTCGCACCCGCCTATGGAGGATCGCTGATCGAGCGCGCTCCGTTCGCGCTGCTGCCCGGATTGTGGGGAGGCGGTCCGCTGGCCGTCTATCGCGCCGTCGCCTTGCCCTGCCTGCTGGCGTCGGCAGCGCTTGGCGTATGGCTCGTCTCACGCATGCGCGCCCAGGGAAGGCCGAGGATTGTCCGGCTGCTCGCGCTCGGTGTGTGCGTGCTCAACCCGATCACGTTCCGCGCACTGGAGCTCGGGCACCCCGAGGAACTGCTCGGCGCCTGCCTGTGCGTCGCCGCCGTCCTGCTCGCCGCCCGCTCCTCGGCCGACTGCGACCACTCCTTGCTCGCAGGCCTCCTCCTGGGGCTCGCGGTGGCGAACAAGGAGTGGGCGCTCCTGGCCACAGGCCCGGTGCTGCTTGCCCTGCCACCCGGTCGCAGGATCAGATGCCTGCTCATCGCCGGCGTTTGCGCCGCGGCTGTGCTCGCGCCGCTGGCGCTGTTCAGCGCGAACGGCTTCGTCGCCGGCACCCGCGCCGTCGCCACGCCCTCCGCCGCCGCGATCTTCAAGCCGTGGCAGCTGTGGTGGTTCTTCGGCCACTACAGTCCGCTCGCGCGGGGCCCGCTCGATGTGGCCCAGGCCGGCTATCGACTGGGACCGGCGTGGACCGGCGAGATAAGCCACCCGCTGATCCTCGCCACCGCTCCTGCGCTGGCGCTCGCGCTGTGGCCGCGAAGCCGCCGCGCTGCCCTGCCCGAGCGCCAGGCGCTGCTTGCGCTGGCGCTCGTGCTGCTGCTCCGCTGCCTGCTCGACACCTGGGATGAAATCTACTATCTGCTGCCTTTTGTCTTCGCGATGCTCGCCTGGGAGATCGTCGGCGAGAGGCCTCGAGCCCCCATGCTCGCACTGGCCTGCAGCGTGCTCGGCTGGCTCAGCTTCCAGTGGCTCGAGCACCACGCATCCGCCGACATCCAGGCGTCGGTCTTCCTCGCGTGGTCGCTGCCGCTTGCGCTGTGGCTCGCGCTGAAGCTGTTCTCGGCCCCAGCGCGCGAGCAGGTGTCGGCCGGTGAGCCGGCAGGCGCAGGCTCGACCTACGAGACGACTGTGAGCGCCTTGGGCAGGCTCGTCAGTACCTCCTGAGAGCCCTCGTCCTCGCCCACGACCACCAGGTCCTCGATGCGCACGCCGAGCACGCCCGGGAGGTAGACGCCCGGCTCGACCGTGACCACGTTGCCGGCCTGCAGCGGCTGATCGCCGGCGGTCCGCGACAGCCGCGGACCCTCGTGCACCTCCATGCCGACCCCGTGGCCGAGGCCGTGCCCGAAATGCTCGCCGTGGCCGGCCTGCTCGATGACCTCGCGCGCCACCGCGTCGACCTCGCGCCCGTTACGACCCGCGGCCACCGCCGCAAGACCCTGTTCCTCCGCGCTCAGCACGAGCTCATAGACCTCCCGCGCCTGGGTTGAGATGCCCTCTCCCGTGGCATACGTGCGCGTGCAGTCCGAGCAGTAGCCCTCGTGCAACGCCCCCCAGTCGATCGTCACCAGGACGTCGCGCACGATCGGGTGGTCGCGCGGTTCGGCGTGCGGGAGTGCCGCGTGATCGCCCGAGGCGACGATCGACGGGAAGCTCGGCGCCTGCGCACCGAGGCGGCGCATCCTCAGCTCGAGCTCGATCGCGACCTCGCGCTCGCTGCGGCCCACGAGGCCGTCTTCCAGCACGAGCCTGAGCGCCTCATCGGCCAATTCGCTCGCGGCGCGGATGCGCGCGATCTCCCCCGCATCCTTGACCGCACGAAGGCCCTCGACCGCGCCGCCGGCCGGGACGAGCTCCCATGCCTCTCCCAGCAACTCGCGCAGATGGTCGTGAGCCTTCACCGAGACGCTCGCGTCGTTGAAGCCCAGGCGTCCGCGATGCCCGTCGAGCGCGTGCGCGACCGCATCGAGCAGATCGCCGCTGACGATCTCGCGCGCGAAGACCTCGAGCACCTGCTCAGCCGACTGCGTTTCGTAACGAAAGTCGCTGAAGAAGCGATGCGGGCCGAGCTTCGCGCGTGCCTGATCTGCCACCACCAGCACCATCGCGTGGCTGCCAGTGAAGCCGGTCAGGTAGCCGATGTCGACGAGCGAGTCGACGATCAGCGCGTCCAGCTCCCGGCCGACGAGCGCGCTCGCCAAACGTCCCACGCGAATCGCGCGGGTGTCCTCTGCTGTGCCAGTGGTGCTCATCGTGCATCCCTCCCCAGCTCGTCGCGCAGGCGCACCAACGCGTCTTTGTATCCATCCGGGCCGCGACCTGAGATCGTGGCGAAACAAAGGTCCCTGACGACCGACACACGGCGCCACGGCTCGCGGTGCTCGATGTCCGAGAGATGGATCTCCAGCGCCGGCAGCGCCGCGATCTCCAGCGCATCACGGATCGCCCATGCGTAGTGGCTCCACGCCCCCGGGTTCAAGAGGATCGCGTCGGCCTCGTTGGGCGGGCCTCTCAGCGAGTGCAGGCGCTCCACGAACTCGCCCTCGTGGTTGCTGTGAAAGAAGCGCGTCTCCAGGCCAAGCGCGCGGGCCTCATCGTCGATCCGGTGCTCCAGCTCCACCAACGTCAGCGTGCCGTAGAGCTCGGGGTCGCGGCGACCCAGCTGGTCGAGGTTCACGCCGTGCATGACCTCGATGCGGTTGCCCGCGCTCACGACACCAGCTCCCTGACAGCGCTCGCGACCTCCGCGGGAGCGACCTCGCAGCCGAAGCGCACCTCGCCCGGGGCGCTCACCAGCACGAACGGCACATGCGCGCCAACGCGCTTCTTGTCGAGGGCGGTGGCCCCGAGGACATCGTCCACCGAAACATCCTCATCGAGACTAACGGGCAGCTCGCGCTCGAGCATCAGCGCACGCACGCGCTCGCGCAGCGCGCCCTGTCCGGAGAGCGTCAGCGCCGCCAGCAACCCCAGGCCGACCGCTTCGCCGTGGCGGTAGCGCGCATAGCCGGTGCTCGACTCGATCGCGTGGCCGATCGTGTGGCCGAGGTTCAGAACCTGACGACGCCCGCCGTCGCGCTCGTCAGAGGACACCACCTCCAGCTTCGTGCGCGCGCAAGCGAAGATCACGTCCTCGTCTACCTCCGCGCCACTTGCCACGCGCTCCCAGAGCGCGCCGCCGGCGATCAGCGCCGTCTTCAGCACCTCGACCCAGCCCGATGCCAGCTCCGCCGCCGGCAGCGTGTCGAGCGTCTCCGGATCGACGAGCACGCCCGCCGGCTGGTGATAGACGCCCACGTAGTTCTTCGCCCGCGCGAGATCCACGCCCGTCTTGCCACCGTAGGCGGAGTCCACCTGCGCGACCAGCGTCGTCGGCACCTGCACGACCGGCACCCCACGCTGGAAGCTCGCCGCGCAGAAGCCCGCCAGGTCCCCTACCACACCGCCTCCCAGCGCCAACACGTGGTCGGCGCGCGTGATCCCCGCGTCGACCATCGCCTGCCACACCAGCTCAGCGCTCGCGAGCGTCTTGTGCGTCTCACCCGCAGGGATTGCGATCGAGCCCGCCAGCTCGCCCAGGTGTCCGCCCAACAGGCCCGCCACCGTCTCATCGCTCACACAGAACGGCCGCGAGCGCGAGCGATCAAGCGGCCACAGCGCAGCCGCCCGCTCACCCCCCTCGCCGACGGCGCGCAGCAGTCCTCGCCCCACCAGCACCGGGTAATCGCCCGATGCAGAGGATGCCCACAGCATGCGCGTACCGCTCGGAGCCGCCTGTAGCGCACGCAGCGCGCCCACGATGCGCGTCGCGCCGCCAAGCGGCAGATTGGCCACGATCGCATCCGCGAGGCCCTCGTAGAGCTCCAGGCGGCTCGCGTGCAGGGCGTGGAAGTCCTTGCGGCTGCAGGCAAGCGGACGCTCGGCCGCGTCGGGCTGGGCCTGCACGCGCTCCCACGCGCTCTGCGCGTCCACCTCCAGCAGCAGCGTCCGATGACCGCGCAGCGCCTCACGGACCCGCTCTGAGCCGACGCTGCCGCCGCCGAGGGCGATCACCGCATCCGCCGGCGCCCCCGCGAGCAGCTCGCACACGAGCTCCTCCTCCGCTGCGCGAAACGACTCCTCGCCGTGCAGCGCGAACTCCTCGGCGACCGGGTGGCCGAAGCGCTCGGCGAGCAGCTCGTCGCTGTCGAGCGCCGAGGTGCCGAGCGCCTGTGCGAGCTCAGCGGCGACGGTCGACTTCCCCGCCCCCATGAAGCCGATCAGGACGAATGCCATCCGATCCGGTCTGTGTAGGCGCTGACAGCGCCGCGCACGTCGTCGATGTGGTCGCCGCCGAACTTCCGCCGGTAGGCGTCCGCCAGCACCAGCGCGACCATCGCCTCGGCCACCACTCCCGCTGCCGGCACCGTGCACGAGTCAGTGCGCTCGCGCAGCGCCTGCGCCGGCGCGTGTGTCTGCGTGTCCACCGAGCGCAGCGGCTTGGTCAGCGTCGGCAGCGGCTTCATCGCACCGCGCACGACCACCGGCTCGCCGGTCGTCATCCCGCCCTCCAGGCCGCCCGCATGGTTCGTTTCGCGGAAGTAGCCACGCTCCTCGGAGTAGAAGATCTCATCATGGGCCTGCGAGCCCGGGAGGCCGGCCACCGTGAACGCGTCTCCCACCTCTGCCCCCTTGATCGCCTGGATCGAGCAGATCGCCATCGCCAGGCGCCCGTCCAGGCGCTCCTCCCAGGAGATGTGCGATCCCAGGCCGGGCACCAGGCCGAACGCCTGCACCTCGAACACGCCGCCCAGGGACTCGTTGGCCTTGCGCAGCCGATCGATCTCGCGAACCATCTCCTTGGAGGCCTCGGCGTCCAGGCAACGCACGGGCGAGCTGTCGACCTCCGCGAAGTCCTCGTCGCTCAACGCACGCCCTGGTTCGGGCGCGCGGACGGAGGCGATCTGGATCACGTGGGAATGGACACTCACCCCCAGCGCACGCAGGAACGCCTTGCACACGCCACCGCCCGCCACGCGCGCTGCCGTCTCCCGCGCTGAGGCGCGCTCGAGGATGTTGCGCACGTCGGTCTGCTTGTACTTCTGCGTGCCCACCAGGTCCGCATGGCCCGGGCGCGGCAGGTGAACCTCGGGGATCTCCTCCGCCACCGGCCACGGGTTCATCCGCTCCTCCCAGTTGGCGTAGTCGCGGTTGTTCACCTGCAGGGCAATCGGACCGCCGAGCGTGCGGCCATGGCGCACTCCCCCGGTGACCTCTGCGCTGTCGCGCTCGATCTTCATCCGCCCGCCGCGGCCGTGGCCGAGCTGACGGCGCGCCATGTCGCGGTTGAGGTCCTCGGCGGAGAGCTCGAGGCCCGCGGGCATGCCCTCCACGAGGCACGTGAGGCCAGGGCCGTGCGACTCGCCGGCGGTTATCAGACGGAGCTCCATGGCCCCTAGCTTATTTGCCGGGCGCCGAGTCGCCGTCTGTGGAGGAGCTCAACGGCCGCTGCGGTGGTGCGCCGAGGCGTGTGCGCGGGCAGCGAACGCGCCGTGGCCGGCGAACACGAGCACGCCTGCGTCAGCGGAGTAGTGCAGGTAGGGAATCGCCGTCAGGCCATCGTGGCTGAGCAGTTCGCGCCCTGCCTTGGACTCGCCGTGCAGCGCGTACTTGACC